>DASRJH010000172.1:0-24043 GCA_035649575.1 Planctomycetota bacterium | reverse complement strand
GACATCGAGCAGGCCACGAATCTCGCGCGCGTGATGGTCTGCGAGCTCGGCATGAGCCCCAAGGTCAGCCCGATCAAATACACGGCGGACGACGAGAATCTGTTCCTCGGCCACGAGTTCCGCCTCAGCAGCAACGTTTCGGAGCGCACGCGTGAGCTGCTCGACGAAGAGATCAAGCGGATCCTCGACGAGCAGTATCGCGCAGCGTCGGTGCTGCTGCAGAACCAGCGGGCCGCGCTGGACCTCGTCGCGGCGGCGTTGCTCAAGCACGAGACGTTGTCGGGCGACGAGATCGCCGCCGTGATGCGCGGCGACAGCCTCGAAGAGTTCCGGCAATCGCAGTTCCGGCAGCAGCAGGTCGTCGAACGGGCCAAACGACCCGAAGCGAATGCGCGTCCCTTGACCGATCCGACTGCCGCCGAGAAGAAGCCCGACGTGGGTCTGTCAGGCGCCTGAGTCCGAGCGAAAACCGCCAAACGATGATCGCCGCGAGAGAAGTCGCCCCGACGATGGTCGTGGTCCCCGGTGTGGGCGACATGACGATCGACGGGGCATGGGACGCGGTCAAGATCGTGATCGAGGTGATGGTCTTTGCGACCATCATCTACATCGTGCTGCGCTTCCTGCTCGAGACGCGCGGCTCGGGCATCATCCGCGGCCTCGCGCTGCTGCTCGCGGTCTTCGTCTCGGCGTTCGTGATCCTGATCGACATGTTCAAGCTCGACCGACTCTCCTGGCTCGTCGAGAGGACCGCGCCGTCCGTCGTGCTCGGGCTCGTCATCGTCTTCCACCCCGAGATCCGGCGCGCGATCGTGCACCTCGGTGAGGCGCCGATCTTCGGCCGGTTCTTCCGGCCCGACACGAAGATCGTGCCGCGTCTCTTGCGGGCCGTCGCGCGCATGAGCAAGGAGCACATCGGTGCTCTGATCGCGATCGAACGCGAAGCGTCCCTGTCGGAGCTGACCGCGAACGGCATCACGATCGACGCCGAGCTCAATTCGTATCTGATCGAGTCGATCTTCTTTCCGAAGAGTGCCTTGCACGACGGCGGCGTGGTCGTGCGCGACGACCGCATCGTCGCGGCTTCGTGCTTGTTCCCGCTGAGCCAGAATCCCGACGTGGACAAGCGGCTCGGCACGCGGCATCGCGCCGCGCTGGGCTTGTCCGAAGAGACCGACGCGTTCGTGCTCGTCGTCAGCGAAGAGACGGGCAAGATCTCGATTGCGAAGGGCGGCGCTCTTGCCTTCGACCTCACGCTCGAACAGCTCGAACAGCAACTCGAAGGAGTGCTGGGGCGGAAGCAGGCCTCATGAGGAGCGAGAAGCGAAGACAACGCGGCATCTTCGGCGCGATCGTGGCCGACCCCTACCGCAAGCTGGCCGCACTGGTGCTCGCTTCGGGTCTCTGGTTCTTCATCAACGCGCAGATCACGAACAGCCTGACGTTTCGCTCGGTCCCGCTCGTGGCGGTCGGTTCACAACGCGTCAGGGCCGAGCGCGTGGCCCGCCTCGCGGTCGTGCTGCCGACCGACCTCGTGGTCCTCAATCGCTTCATGGACGCGGATCGTCCGATCGATCACGTCGATGTCGTCCTGAGCGGTCCCCGCCGCCGGCTCGACCAGTTCAAGGACGCGCTGCTCGATCTCGAGATCACGAAGTACCTCACGCTCGAGGACTGGGAAACGCGCACGAGCATCGAGATCACGGCAGGCGACATCAGTCTCGATCGCACGATGGACGATCTGCACATCGACCTCATTCCACCTCGCATCCGCGTCGAGGTGTCGAAGATCGACAAGCACCCGCTGCCGCTGTCGCTCGATGTGATCGATGTCCAGGCCGATCAGCTCGGCACACGGCTGCGCCGCGATACGGCTTCGTTCCAACCCGAAACCGCCTGGATCCTCGGCCGGGCGAGCGCGATCGAGAAGTTCCGGCAGCGTGGCGGCAAGCAGCAGCTGCGTGCGATCGTCAAGAGCGTGGGCAGTGAAAAGCAAGTCTCCACGGGGCTCGAGATCATCGGCGGGGCCGAGCTGGGCTTGCGCTTCCAGGACACACCCGTGGTGACCATGGAGGTGCTGCCCCAGACCGCCGTCTTCGAGCTCGAGCTGCTGATCGCGGTCGACGATCTGGCGCTCGGGCCGGAGGGGCAGGGCCAGTATCAGCCCGAGACGCGTTCGCGCATCGTGCGGATCCGCGCCGGAGGCGAACTGCGTTCGAAGCTCGTGCTGCTCAAGGAGGATGCCGACAAGAGGGCGCTGCCGGACTGGGTGAACGGCAACCTGCGCCTGCACGTGTTCATCCCGCGGCCCGAGTCGGGGGCGTCCTACGGCCAGGAGATCGATCGCCAGGCGCGGGTCCTGCTGCTCGGTCCCCTGCAGGCTTCGGTGGATCGCACCGAGTGCTTGCTCGACGAGTCCGTGGTGGTCAAGCTGCGCCGCGGCCCATGACCAAGATCGAACTGCCGCAGTTCGGCACCGATGGCCTGCGCGGTTGTGCAGGGCGGGCGCCGATGGATCCCGAGACCCTGCGCCGCGTGGGCGCGGCCCTGGGCATCCTGCTGCAGCACAGTGGTGGCGCGCAGAAGCGTGTGCTGATCGGCAACGACGGGCGTGAGTCGGCACCCTGGATCCTCGAGGCCATGGCGCAGGGCCTCGGCGCCGCGGAAGTCAGCGTCAGCGACGTCGGTCTCTGCACGACCCCGGCCCTTGCGCTGCTCACGAAGACGCAGGGTGTCGACGCGGGCGTGATGATCAGCGCGTCGCACAATCCCGCTCACGACAACGGCATCAAGATCTTCGCGACCGACGGCGCCAAGCTGTCGGCCGAGGACGAGCAGGAGATCGGGCGACTCGCCGTCGAGGTGCGGCCCGCGGAGCCGCGGTCGCCGCGCATCAAGGACAAGAGCGACCTGCTGTTGCGATACGAAGAACGCTTCGCGCAGCAGTTCGCGCGGCTCGACCTCACGGGGCGCAAGGTCTGCGTCGATGCCGCGAACGGCGGTGGCTCGTGGCTTGCGCCGCGCATCCTGCGCGCGTTCGGCGCCGAGGTCGTCGAGCTCGCCTGTGAGCCCGATGGCTTCAACATCAACGACGGCGTCGGCGCGCTGCACCCCGAACCCCTCAAACAGGCCGTGCTCGCGCACGGGGCAGACCTCGGCATCTGTCTCGATGGCGACGGCGATCGCGGCATCTTCGTCGACGAACGCGGCACCGTGCGCGATGGCGACGACGTGCTCAGCGCGTTCGCGCGCGCGCTGCACGCGGCGCAGCGGCTGCCCGGCGCCGAGATCGCCGCGACGGTCATGAGCAACCTCGGCCTGCACCGATTCCTGCGCAGCATCGGCGTGAAGCTGCACGTGACGCCGGTCGGCGACCGCAACGTGTTCCTGAAGATGCGCGAGCTCGGTTGCGCGCTCGGCGGCGAGCAGTCCGGGCACATCCTGTTCGCCGATCACGACCTGATCGGCGACGGCCTCTACACGGGCGTGCGGTTGCTCGAGCTCGCGGGCGAGGGCGCCGTGGCGCAGGTCTTCGCGGGTTTCGAGCGCTTTCCACAGCAGTTGCTGAGCGTCCCCGTGCTGCGCAAACCGCAGCTCGAGACGGTGCCGGCCATCGCGGCGAAGAAGGCCGAGATCGAACGCAGACTCGGCAACGACGGCCGGCTCGTGCTGCGTTATTCGGGCACCGAGCCGCTCTGCCGCATCATGATCGAGGCCTCCGATCTCGACACCTGCGCGAAGTTGTGCCGCGAGCTGGCGGACGTCGTAGCCGCGGAGCTCGGCGCATGACCGCCGGAATCTCTCTCGCGCTGTCGGGCAGCAATGTCACGGGTGACTCGCCGTTCTCGTGCGCGTTGCGTCTCGCCGCGGGCGAAGTGTTCGCCTCTGCGCCGGCCGGCGGACGAGGTGACCTCGCGGCACTCGTCGCCGACCTCTGTGCCCGCCATCGCGTGCGGCCCGAGCAGATCGCCGAGCTGCGGATCGACCTGGGGCCCGGCTCCTACACGGGCCTGCGCGTCGCGGTCACGTTCGTGCGGTTCCTGCAGCGCTTCGGCGACGCGAATGTGCTCGCCGTGGACAGCCTGACGCTGCTCGCGGCAAGTGCACGCGAGGTCGCCCCGCCCCCGACCCGCCTGCTGCCGCTGCTCGACGCGCGCCGCGGTCGCTTCCATCTGGGCGTGTTGTCGCCGACACGCGACGGCGGACTCGCGATGCTGCAGCCCCCGCAGGCGTTGCCGCTCCCGGCCGTGCTCGCGGCGGTCCGGCCCGGCGATCTGTGCGTGGTGCCGGCCGCGGTCGAGACGCAGGTCGGTGCCGAGCTGCGGGCTGCGGGTGCTGCGCTGCACCGCGCGAGCGGCATCACGGCCGAGCGGCTGTTCGATGCCGGGCTGCCGTTCGTGCCCAGCACCCGGCAGGATCTCGAGCCGCGCTACCTGATGGGCAGCTACGCCGAGGATTGATCCGATGCGACACCTCCGCGCGTTCCGCTTCGCCTCGCTCGTCGCGGCACTGTTCGCATTCGCAGCGCCGTTCCCGGCCTGCACGGGCGCACCGGTCCTGCCCTTCGAGGTGCGGTCGGACAGCAAGCTCTCGCTCGCGGACCGCCGCGCGATCTTCGCCGATGCCTGGCGAACGATCGGCGAGAAACACTTCGACGAGTCGATGGGTGGGCTCGACTGGGCCCGCGTACGCACCAAGTACGCGCCGCTCGTCGACGCCGCCGCGACCGAGAGCGAACTGCTGACCGCGCTCAACGACATGGCAGGCGAGCTCGGGCACTCGCACGTCGCCGTGCTGCCGCCCGAGCGCGAGAACGGCGCGCTCGAACAGTCCAAGGCTCCCGGCAGCGGTACGCTCGGCCTCCGCATCGCCTGGCTCGACGGCCGCGTCGTCGTGACCGGTGTCGATGTCGAGGGCGGGGCCGCCATCGCCGGCATCCGCGCTGCCGACGAGATCGTGTCGATCGAAGGCACGGCTTGCTCCAAACTGGCCGCGCCGCTGCGCACGCGCCATCCGCGGAGCTGGCCGGGCCTCGTGCCGTACGCGGTCATGCACGCGATGCACGGGCCCGTCGGCGAAGACGTCGAGCTCGAGGTCGCGCCGCCGCGCGAGCAGCCGCACACGGTACGAGCCATGCGCCAGACACCTTCGATGCCGTCGATGGACCTCGGCAACCTCGGTCTGCTCGACGCCGACTTCGAGTCGCGCCTGCTCGGCGGCAACGTGCTCTACGTGCGCTTCTCGCCGTGCTTCACGCCGCTGCAGGAGCGCTTCGAGGCAGCGCTCGAACAAGCCAGAGGTCCGGCCGGCGTCGTGCTCGATCTGCGCGACAACCCCGGTGGTCTCGGCGCGCTCGCGATGGGCGTGGCGCGGCACTTCCTGCAGGGAGAGCAGGCGCTCGGCTCGATGCACATGCGCGACCAGAAGGAGCCGCTGCGCTTTCTCGTCAATCCGGTCGACCAGCCTTATCGCGGCCCCGTGATCGTGCTGGTGAACGGCGGCACCGGCAGCACGGCCGAGATCCTCGCGGCCGGACTGCAGAAGCTCGGTCGCGTGCGCGTGGTCGGAGAGACCAGCATGGGCGCGGCGCTGCCGTCCGTGGTCGAGACGATCGCCTGCTCCTTCCGGGTGCAGGCCGTGATCGCGGACTTCACGCTGCCCGACGGCACATCGGTCGAGGGCACCGGCGTCGTGCCCGACGTGGCCATCACGCCCGAGCGCTCCGACTACGCAGGCGGGCGCGATCCGTTCGTCGAGGTAGCGCTGCGCGAGCTCGCGAACGCACCGGTGCTGTCCGCGGCGCCGGCTCCGACGACAGCGCTGCAAAAAGCGCCTTCGGCCGCGCGCAAGGCCTGCGAGATGGACGCCGAGACGCGGCGCCTGTTCGAGCGCATGTGCGCCGCCACGCGCAGCGCGAAGCTGCTCGCGGCCAAGACGCTGCGGCTCACGTCGAAGATAGACGTGATGGGCATGGTCGGGCCGAGCGTGACGACGATCGAGCATCCCGACAAGATCCACAACACGAGCACGATGGCCGGCGTCGGCGAGATGCTGCAGGTGTTCGACGGCACGCACGGCTGGTCGCGCAACCCGTTCGAAGGCGTGCGCGAGTTGACCACCGAAGAGGTCGCGACGCTGCGGCGCGGGGCCCGACTCGACGTCGACGCGTGGAGCCAGCAGTTCGCGCGGCTCGAGATCGTCGAACAGATGCGCGACGGCGAGCGCGACGCGATCGTGCTGCGGCAGACGCCGTTTCCGGACGAGGGCGATCCGATCCTCGTTTCGATCGACGCAACCACGCTGCTGCCGTTCCGCATGCAGACGACGTTGCGCGGCCGCATGGGTGCTTTGCCGACCGTGACCGAGATCACCGACTACGCGGAGTTCGACGGCGTGCTGCTGCCGCAGAAGACGGTGTCGAAGATCGGGGGATCGAAGGTCACGACGACGACCGAGAAGCTCGAGCTCGACTTGACCGTGCCCGCGAACCTGTTCGGCAAGCCCGCGCGCCGGTGACGCCGTGGCGTGACGCCATGGCGCGGCGCCGTGGGGCGCTTCTCGTGATCTGAGGAACGGCCGGATTGGCTAGCGAGAAACTGATGGTCCGAGCGGGTGTCCAGCGGATGCCCCTCTCACTGATCGACGTGATGCGTTAGTGTCGGTAGCTTCCACTCCCGCACCACGGAGGCTCTTCATGCGTCTTCTTGCCCCACTCTCCGCGTTCACCTGCTTGCTTCTTGCTCCGGTCACCGCCCAGAACCTCGGCGTCGCGCTGACGGCCACCGTCGACGGCTACATCGAGGTTCCCTACAGCCAACTCGTCGTGCCGCGCAGCGGCATCACGGTGGAAGCCTGGATCACCTACGACGACGCGACGCTGCCGACGGGCTGGCGTTACCCGACGATCGTGCGGCAGGGCATCTCGGTCAACGCGAGCGAAGACTATTTCCTGCGCATCAATGCCGACAACATCGGCGCCCGCGTGCTGCGCTGGAAGGTCGTCACGACCAACAATGCATCGTTCTCCGTGAACTGGACGTTCGCGCCGGGACAGCTCAACACCTGGACGCACGTCGCGGGAACATGGGACGGTCAGGCGGCGGTGCTCTACGTGAACGGCGTGCAGGTCGGATCGGTCGCCGGCAACGGCCTGCCGATCCGCGACCTCAACAACGAAGTGCTGCGCATCGGCAAGGGCTCGGACGTCGCGACGCCGATCGAAGTGTGGAACGGCCAGATCGACGAAGTGCGCATGTGGCCGTTCGCTCGCACCGCGGCCGAGATCCAGGCCACGATGAACCACGAGCTCTACTCGGTGCCGGGCCTCGTCGCGACCTGGAGCCTGAACGGGCACTTGTTCGACACGAGCGGGGCCGGCCTGCATGCGACGAGCAGCGGTCAGGTGACGTTCACGCCGAACACGCTCGCCCTCGCGACACCCGCCGTGCCCCAGCCGTGGGGTGCGAGCACGCCGGGGTGCCTCGGCAACCTGCTGCTGTCGCCGACGAGCGCAGCCCAGGTCGGCAACAGCGCGTTCGGCGTCATGTGCACGCAAACGCCGCCGGGAGCCATCGCGATCTGGGGCGGCACGCTCGGTGTGTTGCCGGGTCCCATCCCGTTCCTCGGCGTCGACATCTGGCTCGATCCCACGGTGCTCGTCACGTTCTCGGCGGTTGCGAACGGACTCGGCGCAATGCGTCTCGGCTTCCCGATTCCCAACACGGCGCCGACGGGCTTCCAGCTCGCGCTGCAGGGCCTCGTGCTCGACCCCCCGTGCGCGACGCAGGGTTGGACCGCCTCGAACGCCATGGTGGTCGTCATCCAGCCGTAGTGCTGGCATGATGGCGGGATGCTGTTCCGCCGCTGTTACCTGGAGCCGCTCGCGCAAGCCTCGTATGTGATCGGCGTCGGCGACGAGGCCGTCGTCGTCGACCCGCGCCGCGACATCGCCGAGTATCTGTCGATCTGCGCGCAGCACGGCCTGCGCATCCGCTGGGTGCTCGCGACGCACGTGCACGCCGACTTCGTCGCAGGGCTCGCGGAACTGCGCGCCGCGACGGGCGCGCAGATCGGAATGGGGGCGGCGTTCGACGGCGAGCTGCCGTGCACGCGGCTCGAGGACGGCCACGAACTGAGGCTCGGCGACGCGCGGATCGGCGTGATCGACACGCCGGGCCACACCCCCGAGAGCGTGAGCTTCCTGCTCAGCGCGCCCGGTCAGGAGGCCGGCAAGCTGTTGAGCGGGGATTGTCTGTTCCTCGGCGACGTCGGCCGGCCCGATCTCGTCGCCGCGCGCGGCCTGTCGCCGCGCGACATGGCGAAGATGTTGTGGCACAGCCTGCACGACCGCCTCGCGAGATTGCCCGACGCGACCGAGGTCTGGCCCGGACACGGGGCCGG
Organism: Planctomycetota bacterium; assembly: GCA_035649575.1. Lineage (GTDB taxonomy): Bacteria > Planctomycetota > UBA1135 > UBA1135 > UBA2386 > DASVAL01. The sequence goes on along the minus strand of DASRJH010000172.1, from coordinate 15,643 downwards.
TTCGGCGTGTGGCACCGCGATCAGCTGCGACACTTCGTCGACGATCGGACAGCAGCGGTTGGCAAACTGGGCGATGTCGGTCAACGATCCCGAGGAGTTTGCGACGCAGCTGATCCGGAACCAGCGACCTCCCCCGCGCTACTTCGCTGAGGCCGCCGCGCAGAACCGGCGTGGTCCGACGCTCGTGTCCGCCCTGCCTGCGCTCGCGGAGCTCGACGCTGCGCGGGCCGCAAAGGCGGTCGCGGCCGGTGCCTTCGTGCTCGACTGCCGCCCGGAGGCGCGGCACGGGGTCGCGCACTGGCCGGGTGCGCTGGGCCTCAGCTTGCGCGGCACGTTCGAATCGTGGTGCGGCGCCTTGTTGCCGCCCGACCGCCAGCTCGTGTTGCACGCAGCGTCGGCCGAAGCTGCCGCCGAGGCGAGGATGCGCCTTCTGCGCATCGGCAACGACCGGGTTGCAGGCTGGACGCAGGCCCTGCCCACAGCGCCAGCGAGCCTGCCTCAGCTCGAAACGGCGGAACTGTTCGTCGACCTCGAGTCCGTGCACACGTGGCAGGTCGTCGATGTGCGACGGCCGGCTGAGTTCACGGCCGGCCACGTGCCGGGGGCCGTTCACGCCGAGCTCGGGCCCGAGCTCGGCAAGGACAAGGCACTCGCGACGCTCGATCGCACGCGCCCGACGGCGGTCATCTGCGAGACCGGCTATCGCAGCAGTGCTGCCTCCGGGATGCTGCGCGCTGCAGGGTTCGCGCAGGTCGCGAACGTCAGCGACGGCATGCGCGGCTGGCGCGGCAATTGTTTGCCGCAAGAGCGCCTCCCGGTCAGCGGTTCTTGCTGATCACAGCTCCACCTGATCGAGGCTCTGCTCTAGCTCCGCGGCGGGCAGCGGATTCGCCGCCAGCGTTCCCCCCGTCAGAGGCTCTTCTTGATCAGGTAGAAGTCGAGCCGTTCGACGTTCTGCAGCGCGGCTCGGGCTTCGACTTCCTTGTAGCTCTTGGGTGGCGGCACGATGACCTTGTCGCCCTTCTTCCAGTTGACGGGGCACGCCACGCCATTGGTATCGGCGGTCTGCAGTGCCTCGAGCACGCGGAGGATCTCGTCGACGTTGCGGCCGACGTTCAGCGGGTAGTAGATGATCGCGCGGATCGTGTGTTTGGGGTCGATGTAGAACAGCGCGCGCACCGTGACCGTGGCCGACTCGTTCGGATGGATCATGCCGTAGAGCTCGGCGACCTTGCGATCGCTGTCGGCGATCAGCGGGTAGGGCAGCCGCGGCGCATCGAGGATCTTCGCGAGGTTGTCGACCCAGGCCAGATGGCTGTGGATGCTGTCGATCGAGACGCCGATCAGCTTGCAGTTCTTCGTCTCGAACTCCTTGCTGCGCTTCGCGAGCTCGGTCAGCTCGGTCGAGCACACGGGCGTGAAGTCAGCCGGATGCGAGAACAGGATCGTCCAGCTGTTGCCCTGCCACTCCGAGAACTGCAGCTCGCCGTGCGTGGTCACGGCCTTGAAGTCGGGGGCCGTCTCCGAGATGCGCGGCAGCGAGCGCGTTTGCTCGCGGAGGCCGGCATTCGGCGTTGTCGAGGGGGATGCGGTGCACATGGATTTGGTTTCCTTCGTTTGATTGGGGGCGGCCGATTAGAGCGGGGGAGCCGGTGAAGTGCCACGGCCCGGGCCTCGGTCGTCCCCGGCACCGTTGGGGCGCCGATGTTGCACCTTGTGCCGAGCCGCAGGTGCGTGCCGCGGTGGTGCTTGCGGTAGATTCCCCGCCCGCTGCGTCCCCCCGGAGCTTTTGCGATGATGCGATCCCTTGCCGTTCCGCTCGCGACCGCGTTGGCACTGCTGGCCCCCGGCTCCTTGCGAGCGCAGGCAGATCCGGCGCCTGCACCCGATGCGATTGCCGAGACGATGCGGGCCAGGCTCGCATCGACGCCGCGAGCGATCCGCCGCGACGTGCCGCTGACGCGCTCGATCCAACGCGCGATGAAAGCCGGCACCCGCGACTTCACGGGCCGCCCAGGAAAGGCCTACTGGCAACTGCAGACCGACTTCACGATCGAGGCCCGGCTCGACCGCGCGACCCAATCGATCTTCGGCAAGGAGCAGATCGCCGTGCACAACCACAGCCCCGACGAGTTGTCGATGCTCGTGCTGCGGCTCGATCACAACATCTTCCTGCCACGCGTGCCGCGCGGCGCCTCGGTGCCTGCGGAGACGACCGACGGCATGGTCGTGACGCGTCTTCTGATCGATGGCGCGCAGGTCGACCTCTTGCCGCGGGGTCCGCGTCGCTCCGGAGCAGAAGGCAACGAGCCGAGGGCTGCCAGCGTCTCCGGGCTCGACCAGACCGTCGCCATCGTGCGTCTCGCCGAGCCGATCGCGGCGCACGCGACGGCGAAGGTCGAGATCGAATGGCACACGAAGCTGCCCGGCGGCGACACGGGCCGCAATCACCGCATGACGCAGCGCTGGAACGACACGCTGTTCCAACCGACGCAGTGGTATCCGCGGCTCGCGAAGTACGACGACCTTCGTGGTTGGGACACGAATCCCTACCTCGGGCCCTCGGAGTTCTACAACAACTTCGGCCGCTTCGACGTGCGCTTGCAGGTGCCGGGCGGATGGATCGTCACGGCGACCGGCGTGCTGCAGAACCCCGAAGAGGTGCTGACCGCCAAAGCGCGCGAGCGCCTCGCTCTGGTCCTCGCGTCGGACGAGGTAGTGACCATCGTCGGCCCCGACGAGGTCGGTCCCGGCAACAGCACGGCCCCCGGGGACCAGCTGACCTGGCACTTCGTCGCCGACATCGTCAACGACTTCGCGTGGGCGACGGCCGCGAACTACGTCTGGAAGGCGACGCGCGCGACGATCCCCGAGAAGGGACCGATCCCGATCTACATGGTGCACCTGCCCGCGAGGGAGAACAGGTTCCGCAACGCGGGCCCGATCACGCGACATGCGCTCGAGTTCTACTCGGCGTTGTGGGCGCCCTATCCGTTCCCGCAGCTGACGCTGCAGGACGGTCCGAGCGCGGGCATGGAGTATCCGATGGTCATCAACAGCAATCAGGGTGCCGCCGACCACGAGACCGGTCACCAGTGGTGGCCGATGATGGTCGGCAACAACGAGACCGTGTACGGGTGGATGGACGAGGGCTTCAATACGTACATGAACATCCTGTCGAATGCGCACCGGCGCGGCACGGCGCCGAGCCTCGACGGCCACGGCCAGAGCTATGGCCAGCGGAGTGGGGACGAGGACGAACCGCCGATGATGTGGAACGCGAACTACGCCGGCAACGGGTACTCGAACCAGACCTACGGCAAGGCGCCGCAGATGCTCTCGATGCTCGGCGGCATCGTGGGCGACGAGGCGGTGCAGCGAGCGATGAGCAGGTACGCGAAGGCGTGGGCCTTCAAGCATCCGTCACCGTGGGATTTCGTCTTCTTCATGAGCCATGCGCTCGGGCGGGATCTCGGTTGGTTCTGGTACTACTGGCTGTGGACCACCGAGTCGGTCGACGGGTCGATCGAGAGCGTGCGCGGGTCGGGTTCCAAGACGGTGGTCACCGTACGTCAGGACGGACAGATGCCGTCGCCCGTGGTACTCAAGGTCGAGTTCGCGGCCGAGGGGCCCGCTCCCGCCGCGATGGCAAACGCCGTGATGCAGCAAGACGGTTCGGCCATCGTGACCTGGCCGGTGGACGTCTGGTTTCCCGGCAACCGCACGTTCGAGGCAAGGTTGGAATTCGGTGCGCGCGCGATCACGAAGATCGCGCTCGATCCGGCCGGACGTTTTCCTGATCGCAGCAAAGCGGACAACGTCTGGCCACGCGGCTGATCCGCGTCGTCGTTTACGCTCGCGAACAACGTCGTCGGCGCGGAGTGACGGCACACAATTGCGACGAGAAGAGCGAAGGCACACACGCGAGGACCTGCGGTGGAAATTCACCCTGCCGAGCAGCCGCGCCTCGCGCGCGTGGTGAGGCCTGTCCATTCCGAGCCGATGCGGTATACATTCGCCCTTTCCCCGTCGCAGCGGCGTCGGTCTCCGTAACTCCCAGCAGGCATCGCCGTGAACTACGCGCCACTCTTCGCAGGTTGTCTCGCCACCGTCGTGCTCGGATCAGCCGTGGTTGGACAGACCTTCAACTATCCCACTTTCTCGAGCCTCAGCGGGCTGACGCTGAACGGTGCCGCGGTTCAATCGGGCACTGCACTGCGGGTGACCAACGGCGTCTCCGCCACCACCGGCAGCGTCTGGTACACGACGCCCGTTCTCGTCGGCGAGGGTTTCGAGACGATTTTCGAGTTCGTGATGAACGCGAACCCCGAGGGCTTGGCCTTCGTGATCCAGGGTTCGCCCGCAGGTGCCGCCGCGATCGGTGGCGGCATCTGGGGTATCGGCTACGGCTTCGGCGTCACCGGGACGCCGATCACCAACAGCATCGCGTTCGAGCTGGACCGGGTGCAGCAGAGCTTCCTGAGCGACACGAGCCTCAACGAGATCAGCATCCACACCGTGGGAGCGCTCGGCAACAGCGAGAACGAAGGCGTGTCGATCGGTCGCATCACACCGGCTATCAATTTCGGCAACGGTGTGGTGCATCGGATCAAAGTCAACTACCTGCACCCCAACCTCACGGTCTTCCTCGACAACATGACCACGCCGCTGTTCACGACGCCGTTCACGTTCGAGAACGGGGGCACGCAGTTGACCGGCGGCAGCACGGGTGGACTCGGTCTCAGCGGCGGCATGGCATGGGTCGGTTTCACGGCGTCGACGACGTCGGGCCCGAGCGGCCAGATCTCGGAGCTGCGCTCCTGGGACTGGGTCTCGTTCCACCTGCCCGACCCCTGCTACATCGGCAACGCCCTGGTCGGTGCCGGCGGGCCCTACGACCTGTTGAAGGTCAACAACGGGCCGGGTGGCTTCTACCGCCTTGTTCGTCTCGCGATCGCCGACCCGTGGTCGTTGTCGCTGCAGCCGCCACCGAGTGAGGTCACGGCTCCGTTCGTGTTGTGTGCCTGGTTGGGAATCGCCGGCGCGGCGACGGTCACGACGACCCCGTTTGGCCAGGCTTGCTTCCCGCTGATCGCGCCGATCGACATCGGGAGCTTCGTGGCGCCCTACTCGGTCAACGTTCCGCCCGGGATCGCCCTCAACTTCCCGCTGACGCTGCAGGCGATCATGGGCACCGACTCGGCGAATCCGGGACGGATCGATCTGACCAACGCGATCGGGATGGAGTTCACGCAGGCACCGCCCCCGACCATCACGTCGCGCAGTCCGAACTCGGCCCCGCTCGGCGGCACGATCACGGTCGTCGGCAACAACTTCTCGGCGTTCGCAACGCTCGACATCAACAGCGTCCCGGTCCCGCCGCTGACCGTGACCCCGACACAGATCACGTTCGCGATGCCGGCCGGCGTGGCGTGCGACTCAACGCTGCGCGTCCGCAACCCGGATGGCTCCCAGGCGACCACCGGCTTCAACCCGACGCCCGTGATCACGAACCAGGTGACCACGTCGGGGACGTCGGCTGGTGGGGCCAATTTCATCCTGATCGGAACGGGCTTCGCGCCCGGCACGAGCGTGACCATCGGCGGCAACCCGGCGACCGTCAGCAGTGCAAGCGCCACCGCCATCATCGCCCTGACGCCGCCCCATGCTCCGGGCCTCGTGCAGTGCGTGATCACGACGCCTGGAGGCTGCTCCGTCACCTGCAACTACACGTATCTCTAGTCACCGGTCGCTGCTTACCGACCTCTGGCCGCTCCCTCTGACCACTCTGGCCCATCGAACAGGTATCCACGTGACTCCCAACCGCATCGCCTCGTTTGCCATACTCTCCGCGCTGATGCTGGCGACCGCCGAAGCCCGTGCGCAGCTCACGCTCGCTCTCGACGGCCAGACCTCGATCATCAAACCGCTCGGCAGCACAATCGCCGTCACCGTGACCGGTGGTCAGGTCGGCATGCCGGTCCTCCTGATGCTCGACAGCGACCCGGGCCCCACGACGGTGCTCGGACTCTCGGTGCCGCTCGGCTTCACGTCGGCCTTCGTGATGGCGAGCATTGGCACCGTGCCGGCAGGTGGGACGCTGGCCTTCGACCTCTTCATCCCGCACTGGGAATCACTGCACGCCCAGACGTTCTATCTCGCGGCGCTCGCCTTCGACTCGAGCACGCCGACGGGCTTGGCGATCTCGAACGGCGCCCAGAAGACGCTCGTCGCGCGGCCACAACTCGCCGGCAACCCGCTCGCGACCTACCCGTTCTTCGAGCACATCACGGCGGTCAACCGGCAGGCGCCGGTCTCGCTGGGCATCGATCCGAGATACACGTATGTCGCCGGCTTGACCGTGGATCTCTATGTCGTCGCCAACAAGACCGCGGCGCAATGGGTCAGTACTCCAGCACTCGTCGACGTGCGCGGCGCGCCCCAGACGGTCACGTTCCCGGCGGCACCTACCACGATCCAACAGAACACGTTTCTGCTGGACAACGGCACGCTGCTCGGACCGGTCGAGACCGCGTTGTCGGCCGACACGCGGATCGGCGTCGGATATGACGTCGTGATCGACATCGGCCGCGACGGCCAGTTCAACGACGGCGTCGACCTGATCGACGGCTACGACGGCGAAGAGGGCGGCTTCTACGTCTGTCGCAACCTGCAAGCGGGTGGCCTCGCCACGGCGCCCGGGGCCGGTCCGTATGCGGTCAGCTCGGTCACGTACACGGGCGGCAGCTTCCTCGGCCAGAAGACCTACTACCCGACGAGCATCGCGTCGCTCGGACAGCTTCCGCTGGTCGTCGTCAGCCACGGCAATGGCCACAACTACCTCTGGTACGATCACATCGGCTACCACCTCGCATCGTACGGCTACGTCGTGATGAGCCACGAGAACAACACGATGCCCGGCAGCCACACGGCTGCGGTGACGACGCTGACCAACACGCAGTACATCCTGTCCAACCTGGCCACGATCGCAGCCGGTGCGCTGAACACCCACGTCGACAACCACAACATCATCTGGATCGGCCACAGCCGCGGCGGCGACGGTGTCGCGCGCGCCTACGACCTGTTGTTCCGGGCCGCCGCCGTGCCCATGCCGACGGCCTACACGATCGCCGACATCAAGCTCGTGTCGAGCATGGCGCCTGTCGACTTCGGCGGCTGGGACGGGTCGGCCCCGATCCTGGGTGGCAACGGCAACGGCTCCCACCCGCACGATGCGAACTTCCACTTGTGGGTCGCGCAGGCCGACTCGGACGTGAACGGCTGTGCGAGCAGCCCGGCCGTGTTCTGGTATGGCATCCACGAACGCGCGACGAGGAAGCGCCAGTCGATCTCGCTCTACGGCGTGGGCCACGGCGATCTGCACAACGGACAGAACCTGGGCGGCAGCAACCCGTGGGCTTCGGGCCCGAACCTGATCGGCTTTGCGACCACGCACAACATCATGCGCGGCTACCTGCTCGCGTTGGTGTCCCATCACATCAAGGGCGACGTCCCCTCGCGCGACTACCTGTGGCGCCAATACGAGTCGTTCCGGGCCGTGGGAGCTCCGACCTCGGCCGGCGTGAACGTCAACATGATGTTCCAGGACGACGCGCAGTCCGGGAAGTACATCATCGACGACTTCCAGAGCCAGTCGTTCACGAGCCCGAACATCGCGGTCTGCGGCGCGAGCGTGACGATCGGCGTGCCATCACTGACCGAAGGCCGCGCCGACGACGCGAACGCCGACTTCGCCGACCAGATCAACGATCCGTTCAACGGCTTCACGATGGACGAATTCTCGGGCAACGGCGGACAGCGCAGCAACAGCTTCGCCGAGGTGTTCAGCTTCCAGGGCGCCGTTCCGAGCTTCTTGACCTACGACCTCTCGACTGCCACGAATCGGCCGAACTTCGGCTCTTTCGCCTACCTTTCGTTCCGCGCCGCGCAGTCGACGCGGCATCCACTGACGACCGCGGTGCTCGGCGACCTGACGTTCTCGGTCGAGCTCGAGGACGGCGCGGGTCACGTCGGCACGATCAACATCGGCGCCTATGGCGGCGGCATCGAAGAGCCATACCAACGCAACACGGATCCGACCTGCGGGGCCGGAGTCGGTTGGAACAGCGAGTACGAGACGATTCGCATCCGGCTGACCGACTTCTGCAACAACGGTTCTCATGTCGATCTCGACAACGTCAAGAAGCTCCACTTCCGTTTCGGCCCAACCTACGGTTCGCTGCAGGGCCGCCTCGGGTTCGACGAAATCGAGCTGACCACCAAGTGAAACAGGGCCGAACCATGAACCACTCCACGATGTTTGATCCGAGCCGTTGGGCCAAGTCGCTGACGGGCATCTGTTTCCTCGGCGCGATCGCCGTCGTCCTGACCATCGCCTCCTCGCGCACCTCCGAAGCTGCGCCCGCACCGCTCACGCCGGTTGTGCCTCTGACGCAGCCGCCGCTGCCGAAGGTGCAGCTCGAGCTCGTGCAAGCGGAGCGATTCCAGGTCGAGAAGCCGTTCCGTCACCTCTGGCGCGCCGACCAGCCGTTGGTCAACAGCGGTTGGCTGCTCGTGCTGTCCGGCGACCCCGCGCGGTTCGTTCCGCGGCAGGTCAAGGAGCCCGTGCTCTACGTCGGCGCGCAGACCGCCCAACGCGTCAACTTCCCCGAGCAGTCCGGGAAACTCGTGGTCATCGTGCCCGGTGACTTCCGCCTCGAGGACGCCCCGATCTTCTTCGGCGCGGAGGCACTGCCCGAGGAGCTGCGTCAGCCGCAGATCGACGCCGAACTCGAAGCTGCCCGCGCGGCCGGTGCCAGACCACCGACCGCCGAGGCCATCCAGAAGGCAATGACCACCCAGTGGAAGACGTTTGCCTCGGACTACGAGCTGCGCCTGCGCGCGATCGAGCTCGTCGCGCAGCACTCCCCGCAGGAGCAGACCCTGATCCGCAGCGTCAAAGACGTACCGCTGCTGGGCCGGTAAGCCCAGGGCAGCGCCGGGCAAGGCCGGCCTTCGCCGCGTCCGCCGGCCCGATGCCTCGTGTCCTGACGGGCCGTTGCCGATAGACGGCCCATGACAACCGAGAGTCCGCCGCAACTGACAGGGTTGCGAAGTCCCCGGCTGTGGGCGAGTTTCGCGTTCCTGGTCCTGCCGCTCAGCATCGTTGTGTTGTTCGCGGCTCTCAGCCAGGAGCGAAGCCAGCGCGAAGGCATCGTCCAAGACTTGCTGCTCTTGTTCACGGGGCTCCTCCTGTTGCAAGTCGTGCTGGGCATCGGCGCGATCGTGGCCGGCGTGCGATCGCATCGCGTGTCGGGTCATGGCTACGGAGCCGCAGCCGTCGGCGCGCTGGCGGCGCTGACCGCCGTCGCCACCTGGATGGGAGGAATCTTCCTCGCGGCGCTCGCGTTTGGCAGTGCGTGGGGGCGGCCGCTTCGCGTGCGCGGGCGCCAGATCCATCCGGAGCTGCGCAGCGGCAGCGACTGGACGGCGGGGGACCGTCCCGATCCTTCGCAGCTCGACGAACCGACGCGCCACGCGCTCGCGGCGCTCTGGCTGCACGACGCCCAGAAGGAACACGCCTCGGTGCCCGCCTTCTCGCGCATTTCGTGGCAGCTCGCGGCGGCCGGTGCGCCCGCGGATCTGCTGGCCTGGAGCCACCGCGCTGCGCTCGAGGAGATCGAACATGCGCGCGCCTGCTTTGCGTTGGCTGCTGGCTACGAGGGTCGTTCCCACACCGTCGAACCGATGCCCGACCTGCTGCTCGACGGCCTGCAGGTGCGCGGCAACGTGCTCGAGGTCATGGCGAAGGAGAGTCTCGGCGACGGCTGCCAGCTCGAGGACTTCAACGCCGACGTCGCCGCAGCATGCGCCGAGGTCTGCCAGGAGCCGGTCACGCGTGCCGTGCTCGAGCGCATTGCCGTCGAAGAACGCTCGCACGCCGAGTTCTCCTGGGCGCTGCTGCATTGGTTGCTCGCGCAGCACGCAGCGACCGTGCGCCCCGTGCTCGAGCGCACGCTCGCGGGTCTCGCGCGCTACCGGCGGCCGACCGCGGTGAGCTTCCGCCTGCAGCGACTCGTCGGCCGCGCCGACCCGGCGCAACTGCTGCGGCACGGCCGGCTGCCCGACGCGCGCTGGGCCGAGCTCTGGCAGCGGCGGCTCGACAGCACGGGCGAGCGCCTGCGCGCGATGCTCGGCTCTGAAGCAGCTTGCGTCACAACGGACGCCTGCGAGTCCGAGACTGCGGACTCACTCCGGTAGTGACGATGGCCGCTGCGCGTCACCCCAGAGCTCCCGATACTTCGGCTGCACATAGGGATGCAGCGCGTCGCCGAAATGCTCACCGAGACGGTTGACGCGGATCAGCGCGATGACGTCGGCGTGATCCTGCAGGCGGGCCGGTGACGACAGGCCACTCGCAAGCTTCAGCTCGATCAGGGTGCCGAGGGCGAGGTAGCGCTTGCCCTCCTTCTCGATCGCGACGGTGGCCGGGTCGGGAAACACCAACCCGTGCGGCGTGCCATCGCCCGGGATTCCGCCGGTCAGCAGGATGTCGATCGGCACCTTGCGCTCCGCGTCCTTGACCCCGCGGCTGCCGGGGAACTTCTCGAGCCAGCCGAGCCCGAGGGCGTTCGCTTTGAACTTTTCCAGCCCCGCCGCTGTCAGCAGCACGTCGACATCCGTCGTCGCCCGCTGGTGACCGTGCGCGTTGACGGCAAGGCCGCCGCAGATCGCGTACGGAATGCCGAGTTCGTCGAGCTTGCTCGTGACGCGGTCGAGCGCCACGTGCACGTCCGAAGTGCCCATGAAGAATCTCCCGAGCTGCTCCCATCTGGCCAAGAACTCGGAGTCCGACGTGGTCACCGCAGCATCTTGGTCTCTCCTACCCTGTCGCGGAAGGGGGGAACTCCAATCGCGGATTCCAGCTCGACTCGGGGAGGGGTTGTGCAAGCTGCATCGCACTCCGCCCGAGCTGCGGTCTCACTTCCCGAGCCCGCGAAGTCCGGCAGCCAGGCGCCGATTTGCGTAGGATCGCCGGCGCTATCCGCCTTTCCCCCGAGCCGGAGGTTTCCCTTGCGAGTCGCAGCGACCCTGCTCCTGATCGGAGCGTTCTCTTCGTTCCTCCACGCCCAGCAGAATCGCGACGACCTGACGCCGCTCGACATCGGCTACTCGGTCGCGGTCCTCGACGACAAGACGACCCTGCACGTCGACATCGACGTGCGCCACCTGGCGCGACCGACGACGCGCGTCGCGATGCCCAACTGGTCGCCGGGCGCCTACGGCATCCGTCGCTCGGGCGCCAACGTCGAAGAGCTGACCGCGACGAGCGGCGGCCGTGCGCTCGACGTGCTGCGCATCGATCCGCTCACGTGGTCGATCGCCACCGAAGGCGTGTCCGAGATGCGCGTGTCCTACGGCGTGAAGCAGCGTCCCGGCCGCTTCGGCTCGCGCGCCACGGGCGCGGAACGGACCGGCATGCAGATCGCGGGACCCTCGACCTACGTGTACGTCGTCGGCCAGAAGGATCGGCCCGTGACCGTGCGCTACAAGCTGCCCGAAGGCTGGAAGTATGCGAACGGGCTGCTGCCCACCGACGATCCGCTCGTGCGCCGCGCGAAGGACTACGACACGTTCATCGACGCGCCGACGCAGCTCGGCATCTTCAAGCAACACGACTTCGAGGTGAACGGCACGCCGTTCTCGTGCGTGTTCTTCGAGAACGAGCAGCGCTACGACTTCGACGTGCCGGCCTTCGTCGACCTCTGCAAACGCATCGTCACGTACCAGGGCCAGATGTTCGGCAGCTTCCCGTTCCCGAACTACGTGTTCCTGTTCACGATCCCGGGCGGCGGCGGGCTCGAGCACCTCAACTCGACGAGCATCGGGCTCAGCGCGCCGGCCCAGGCCAAGGACCCACGCGCCGGTGCGTCCGTGACCGCGCACGAGTTCTTCCACCTGTGGAACGTCAAGCGCATCCGCCCGAAGGTCCTCGGGCCGTTCGAATACGAGCACGAGAACTACACGGGCAACCTGTGGGTGTCCGAGGGCTGGACGTCCTACTACGGCGACCTCACGCTCGTGCGGGCGGGGATCACGTCGCGCGACGAGTTCTTGTCGTCGTTCCGACGCTACATCGAAGGCGAGCTCAACAAGGATGCGCGCCACGAGCACTCGGTGTTCTGGGCCAGCCGCAACGTCTGGCATCGCGAGCGCACCGAACCGGCTCGCGTCGACTACTACGACAAGGGGGAGATCCTCGGCGCGATGATCGACCTCAAGATCCGGCACGCGACCGACAACAGGAAGTCGCTCGACGACGTCATGGTGTTCATGAACCGCTGGTTCGCCGAACGCGGCGTCGGCTTCGAAGAGGGCGACATCGAGCGCGCCTGCACGGCGATCAGCAACCACGACTTCGGCGAGTTCTTCGCGCGGCACGTGCGCGGCACGCTCGACCCGCCGTTGGCCGAGTTCCTGGCCTACGCCGGCATCGAGTACACGGAGCAGAAGGCGACGTCGGTGGCGCTGCCGTTCGAGACGCGGACCAGGGACAACGAGGTGTTCGTGAGCAACGCGAGCAGCCCCGGAGTGCAGGCCGGCGATGTGATCAAGGCGCTGGGCGGCGAGCGCAACGTGCAGCCAGCGGACTTCGTGCGCGACCGCAAGCCCGGCGACAAGGTGCAGGTCGAGTTGCTGCGCGAGGGCCGGACCGAGCAGGTCGAGGTCGCGTTGCGCGAGCGCACGCGCATGACACCGGCGCTGCGCTTCCTCGAGCAGCCGACCGAAAAGCAGCGGCGCATCCGCGACGGTTGGCTGGGCGGCAAGTAGGCGCGCCTCAGGAGAACGCGTCCCAGATCGCGCGTGGCACCTGGGTCGCGAGCCAGACCGAATCGCGTTCGATCCAGAGACGGAACGGGCCGAGGTCGATGCTGTGCAAGCCCTCGACGAGGCTGCGTCGCCAACCGAGTCCTTGCAGCTCCACGACCTCGCGCGCGAGGCGTTCGAACAGTTTGCGCGCCTGCTCCGGGGACTTGGCCTGGATGAACCGGTGCACGCGCCCTTCGATCAACTCGGTCTTGCCGTTAGGGGAGCCGAGCAGCAGCAGGTGGTGGAGCAGGATGCGCGGTTCGTCCGGCCTCGTGGCGGCCGTGTCGACCGGGACCGGCTGCCGCAGTTCGTAGGTTGGTTCGATGTCGAGCGTGGCGAGGAACGTGAGGGCGCGCTGCAGCAGGTCCTCGCGTTGCGTGGTCTCCCACCGATTGCGAAGGTCGGGAAACTCGGCGATTGTCTCGCGGAAGCGGCGGAAGGCGCCGCGGCCTTGGAGGGAGCTGTGCAGTCGGCGCTGGACATCGACCTCGTCGAGGCTGTCGACGAAGGTCTGCATCGTGCGGAACGCGTCGCGCGACTCGACGCGCGGGATCTCGACCCAGTCCGGGTCGTCGGGATCGGGCTGGGGAAACTCGTTGAAGTCAGGGTCGACCCAGTTCTCGACCTTGCCCGCCCGTTGGTTGAAGTACGGCACGACGGAGTCGCTCCGTTCCTCCATCGCGTCGAGCAGTTCGTCCATTGCGACGTGCAGTTTGCGCGGCATGCGCGCAGAGTATCGCGGCCACGGGGCTCGTGCGCGCGGGGACGGCAAGCAGCGGTTTGCCGGGCGGGGGAAGTGCCGTACGGATGGACCGTGCGAGCGCCATGCATCGGGACGCCGCTCCTCGGCAACCGTGGCCGCGTCCTACTTCAGTTGTGCTCGTCGACGGCGAAGGCGCAATGTCAGAAACAGCAGCGACGGGGTCACGCGTAGAGAATGAGGGTGCTGGGTCGGCAATCGAGATCAAGGAACGCCGGCAAAGCGAAGCCGGCAGCCGAGAGAACCTCGGCGGCCGACAACCATCCGGATGACACTCAGAATCCCGGTGGCCCCCCGGCAACGCGCGGCAAGTCCCGCGCACGTCGGCAAGCTCCGCAAGCGTAGGACCACCATGGCAATCACGAGCCGGGGAGAAGCTGAAAGCCCTCGCGATTTGCCGCGTCGCGCAACTGATCGTCCAAGCACACGAAGGCATGACCGCCCGGATCGTCGCGCGCCCAGACCATCGCGGCAGCGAGTTGCAACGCATCGGCAGCCCGCAGCGAATGAACCGCCAGCGAGCGTTCCGCGCGCTTGCGCAGCGCCTCGGTCGGCAACACTTCCGTCCACTCCTTGGCCAACGCTGCGATCACGCGCCGAGCGTCCCGAACGGTGTTCTTGGAGCCTTCGCCCTCCCGCAGCAGCCGAGCCAGGGCCGAGGAACACTCAACGCGAGTCGCCCACCAAACAGCCATGCTCGTGTCGGATTCCAGGATGGACCGGACGACGGCCGTGCTCGGCTCGATCACCGTCAAGGGGATGATCGCGGAGGTGTCCCAGAACTTCACCATCCGCGGTCACGCTCCTGGCGCAGCGCACGGCTCGCCGCGGACTTGGCGTCCTTACCGCGCGGCAACTTCCAGAAGTCCTTGGGCAAGCGGCCTGAGCCGAGGCGCACCAGCCCTTGACGCTCGAGGTCACGAAGCGACTCGAGGTCGGCGCCGAGCTCCGCGACCGGTACGATCTTGGCCACCGGATTATTGCGTTCCGTGATCAGGATCTCCTCGCCCGTTTTCACGAGCCTGAGGTATCGACTGAGGTTGGCCTTGAGATTGGCAACAGCGGTCGTCTTCATGTGACCAGAGTAGTCACAAGGCCGTGGCCCCACAAGCTGGAGGTCGGCAGCCAGCGCACAGGCTGCGCGCTCGCTGCGTGTCACTGCATGCGCAGCTGGGCCTTGGCGCGGCGGGGTTCCGTACGGCCGCATCGACGCCGTCGCCGGCCTGCCCGGCAGCCCGACGATCGTCTGGGTCGGTTGCCGCGAGCGGCGGCAAGCCCTGGCTGCGGCTCGTGCGGCGACTGGAGCGGTGCGGGATCGCGGGCGAGTGGACGCGAGCGGAAAAACTGTTGCTCGAGGAGCTGCGTGCCCGTGCCAAGCCTTGCCCTTCAGCGTAACCTTGGGGACAGCACTACACCGTCACGCGAGTCCGCCAGCATGACCACGATGCAGCCAATTCCGGGCAAGACCCAAGAAGCCCGCCGTCCCCGCTTCCCCGGCATCCGCATCACGACGAACGGCAACCAGCTCGTTGCCTACCACACCGAAGCGCGCATCACCGAGGGCGGCGTCTTCTACCCGATCACGCCCTCCACCGAGATGGGTGAGAACTACCAGCTCGCGTTCGCCGAGGGCAAGCTCGACGTGTTCGGGCGCACCAAGATCGCGATCGAGGCCGAGGGCGAGCACGCGGCGCAGGGCGGCGCGATCGCGTTCTCGGTGTGCGGCAAACGCACGGTCAACTTCACCTCGGGTCAGGGCATCGTCTACGGCGCCGAGCAGTACTACCACGCGCCCGGGAAGCTCTCGACGATGGTGCTCGAGGTCGCGGCGCGCGCGCTCACCAAGCACGCGCTGAACGTGCACTGCGGGCACGACGACATTTACGGCGCGCTCGACACCGGCTGGATCATGGTCTTCGGCAAGGATGCGCAGCAGACCGCCGACCAGGCGCTCATTCTGCGTCGCGTCACCGAGCTGAGCCTCACGCCGGGCATGAACATCCAGGACGGGTT
>DASRJH010000171.1:0-20809 GCA_035649575.1 Planctomycetota bacterium | reverse complement strand
GTCGGGACCCATCATCGCGATGTAGGCGTAGCTGATCGTGAGGATCGAGGCGCTGCCCCACGGCGCTGCGCTGATCGGGCCGATTGCGTGTGTGCCGCCGGTCTTGATCACCGGATGACCCGGCAGGAATGGCGCGAGGTGTGCGGCGACGCAGATCGGACCCATGCCGGGCCCGCCGCCGCCGTGCGGGATGCAGAACGTCTTGTGGAGATTGAGGTGGCAGACGTCGGCGCCGAGGTCGCCGGGTCGCAACAGTCCGACCTGCGCGTTCATGTTCGCGCCGTCCATGTAGACCTGGCCGCCGTGTTCGTGCACGACTGCACAGATCTGCCGGATCGACTCCTCGAACACGCCGTGCGTCGACGGGTAGGTGACCATCAGCGCCGCGAGCTGGTCTTTGTGCGTCTTGGCCTTCTGGCGCAGATCGGCGAGGTCGATGTTGCCGTCCTGGTCGCACGCGACGACGACGACCTTCATGCCGCACATCGAAGCACTCGCGGGGTTGGTGCCGTGCGCGCTGCTCGGAATCAGGCAGACGTTGCGCTGTTCCTGTCCGTTCGTGCGATGGAAGGCGCGGATCACGAGCAGACCCGCGTACTCGCCCTGCGAGCCCGCATTCGGCTGCAGCGAACAACCCGGGAAGCCCGTGATCTGGCACAACCAGCCCGACAGCGTGTCGAAGATCTTCTGGTAACCCTTCGCCTGGTCGACCGGAGCGAACGGGTGGATGCCGCCGAAACCCGGCAGCGAGACCGGATACATCTCGGCCGTCGCGTTGAGTTTCATCGTGCACGAACCGAGCGGGATCATCGACGTGGTCAGCGACAGGTCCTTGTGCTGCAGCCGGTGGATGTAGCGCAGCAACTCGTGCTCGCTGCGATAGCGGTGGAACGTCGGGTGTTCGAGGTAGCTGCTCGTGCGCGCGAGCGAGCCGAAACTCGGGGCCGGATCGCCGAGCCGCAGCTGCAGCGGGCTGGCGCCGAAGGCCGCGAGCAGCTCGAGCAGGTCCTGCGGTTCGACGGTCTCGTCGAGCGTGATGCCGAGGCTGCCGTCGCCGAGGTCGCGCAGGTTGAAGCCCTTCTGCAGCGCCACCTTCAGCGTCTTCGCGGCGCCGTCCTTGGGCCAGACGCGCACGGTGTCGAAGCGCATGCCGTCCTGCAGGCGATGGCCCAGCGCCGCGAGGCCGTGCCAGAGACACGCGGCCTGGGCGCGGATGCGTTCGGCGATCGCGCGCAGGCCGTCGGGACCGTGGTAGACGGCATACATGCTCGCCATGACCGCGAGCAGCACCTGCGCCGTGCATATGTTCGAGGTCGCCTTCTCGCGGCGGATGTGCTGTTCGCGCGTGCCGAGCGCGAGCCGCAGCGCGGGCTTCCCCGTGGCGTCGATCGTGACACCGACGATGCGGCCCGGCAGCTGGCGCTGGAACTCCTTCTTCGCGGTCATGTAGGCGGCGTGCGGGCCGCCGTAGCCGAGCGGCACGCCGAAGCGCTGCGAGCTGCCGAACACGACGTCGGCGCCCATCTCGCCGGGCGGCTTCAGCACCGTGAGCGCGAGCAGGTCCGCCGCGACGGTCGCGAACCCACCGGCCGCGTGGATCTTCTCGATCGCCGGCGTCAGGTCGTCGATGCGGCCGTCGGAGCCCGGGTATTGCAGCAGGATGCCGAAGTGGCGGCTCGAGAACGAAGCACTGCGGTGGTCGCCGACCTGCACCTCGATGCCGAGCGGCTCCGCGCGCTGCTTCACGACGGCGATCGTCTGCGGGTGGCAGTTCTGGTCGACGAAGAACGTGTTCGCGTCGCCCTTGCCGTGCAGCCGGTGGCACATCGTCATCGCTTCGGCGCCGGCGGTCGCTTCGTCGAGCAGCGAGCTGTTGGCGACCTGCAGCCCCGTGAGGTCGAGCACGAGCGTCTGGTAGTTGAGCAACGCCTCCATGCGGCCCTGCGAGATCTCGGCCTGGTATGGCGTGTATTGCGTGTACCAGCCCGGGTTCTCGAGGATGTTGCGTTGGATGACCGGCGGCGTGATCGTGCCGTGGTAACCCATGCCGATGTAGCTGCGCAGCACGCGGTTCTCGGCCGCCAGCGCCGTGAGCTCGGCGAGCGCCTCGCGTTCGCTCTTGGCCGCGGGCGTCGCGAGCTCACCGTGCCAGCGGATGCTCGCGGGGATCGCCTTCTCGGCCAGGTCGTCGAGCGACTCGCAGTCGAGCGTCTGCAGCATCGCTTTCAGCTCGGTCGGGCGCGGGCCCAGGTGGCGGCTCTCGAAGGAATCGTGGCGGGGGAACGCAGGTGAGGGGCTGGACATGAACTTGGAGGGAGCGCGGTCGGCGCCACAATGGGCCCGTAGTCTCGCAAACTGTCGCGTTGCGCGACAGCTTGCGCAGCGTAAGGGCCCCGAACAACAAGCGGCCATGGCCCAATGCCGCGCACTTGGGCGCGGCTTGCAACCAAGCCTTTGGTTGCGGCCATGACCGCGATGGGCGGAAGATATAGAGACCGGGGGGCGCCGGTTGAAGGGGGCTGGTCCGGCAGGGGCACGCCCGCGGGGAATATGTTGGCTCCGGGCCAGAATCCTGCATCGGATCCAGGCGGCAGAGACTCATCCCATCGTCGGTTCCCACGATGCCCACGGACAGCACCACAACACTGCTCGAAGACCTGACCTGGCTGCGAACGCTCGCCCGCCGCCTCGCCCGCGACCCTCACCTCGCCGAGGACCTCGTACAGGATGCCTGTGCCATCGCGCTGTCCCGGCGGACTCCGCCCAATCAGTGGCGCGCCTGGCTCACGACGGTGATGCAGAACCTGCTGTGCACCCATCGCCGTCGCGAACAGGCGCGTCTTCGCCGCGGGCCGGAGGTCCGCGGTCAAGAGCCCCATGAAGGACATTCTCTGCTGCAGCGCGCCGAAGCGCAGCAGCAGCTCGTCGCGGCCGTGCTGCAGCTCGAGGAACCCTACCGGGCCACCGTGCTGTTGCGGTTCTTCGAGGGTCTGCCGCCGCGGCGCATCGCCTCGTCGCAGGGTGTGCCCGTGGCCACCGTGCACAGCCGTCTGCAGCGTGCCTTGCAGCAGCTGCGCGCGCGGCTCGATCGCGACCTCGGCGGGCGCGCGAACTGGCTCGCCGCGTTCGCCCCATTCGCCTGGTCATCGCTCGCTACCCCTTCCTTCGTCGGACTACTGCTCATGCAGACCAAACTGAAAGCCGTCGTCGTTGCCGTCGTCATCGCGAGCACCGCACCGTTGTGGTGGCCTTCTGGCGCCGGACACGATGCGGCGGCCGCGGCGACCGCGGGGGCTCTGGCCGATCGGTCAGACGGCAGTAGTGCTGCAGGGCGTTCCAGTGCAGGCACAACGAGCCCGCTGCGCGCCGAACGCAGACCCGTGGTTGCCGAACCGTCGCACGCGACACCGGAAGTCCAACGGTTCATGGCGCGCGGACGCGTCTGCAACTGCGACGGCGCCGCGATCGCGGACGTGCTCGTCGCTGCCGAAGGTGCGTCGGCCGTGACCGCGCGCAGCGACGCGCTCGGCAACTTCGCGCTCGAACTGACCGCGAGGTCCGCATCGGTGACCGCTGCCGAGGACCGGTTCGTCACGGTGCTCGCCGGCGAGTGGTCGAGCGAGGCGACGATCGCACCCGTGGTCGTCGTCGCGAATGCCGTCTCGCTCGCGGGCCGAGTCGTCGATACCCAGGGCACACCGGTCGCCGCGAGCCAGCTGCTGCTGCAGCTGCCCGACGACTTCGATTCGCGCTTCCAGGTGCCGCTCGACCGCGCGGGCCGCGGCCGATGGGGCGCGAATAGCAGCTCCGAGGGCGCCTTTGCGTTGCCGCGCTTGCCGGCCGTCGGCGGCGCCGTGCTGCTGGTCACGGCCGATGCGTTCGCGCCGCAGCGCGTGCCGCTGCCCCCGACGGACGACGACAACCTGCAGATCGTGATGCAGCGCTTCCACTTCGTAGACGGCGAGCTGCTGGGCCGCGTCGTGAGTCCGACCGGGGATCCCGTCGCCGGGGCCCGCATCGCGATGGGGGTGACTTCGGTGGTCAGCGACCGCGAGGGCTGTTTCGGCATCAGCTTGCGGCGCGCCGGTTGGCCCACCGCGATCGTCGCCGCGAAAGCCGGTTACTCGCCGGGGCGTCTCGAAGTGCCGCGCAGCGGCGGCAAGCAGCGCGAGGACTGGCCCGCGCAGATCGTGCTGCGCCTCGGCCCCGAACCGCAGAAAGTGCGCGGACGCGTCGTCGACCAGGACAAGCGCGGCCTCGGTGGGGCCGAGGTGTGGATCCACGACCCGACGCTGTTCGGCATCGCCGGCATGCTGCCGATGCAACTCGAGTATCTGATCGCGGGCGGCGAAGTGCCGGCCCAGGCCGCCCGCATCCCGGTGCCCTTCGCGGACGATCCCACGCACGATGGCAACTTCACGAACCAGGCCAGCCCCGTGCGCGAACCGACCGCCTGCTGGTTCTTTGCGACCGCCGATGCCGAAGGCAACTTCGAGCTGCCGGGGCTGCTCGACCGCACCTACACGCTGCGTGCGCTCGATCCGACCTCGGGCCTGTTCGGCGAAGTCGCCGGCGTGACGGGCGGCTCGTTCCAGCAGATCGAGATCCAGCGCGAAGTCTGGCCCGAGCTGCGCGGTCGCGTGGTCTCGCGCAGCGGTCGGCCCATCGCCGACGTGCGCGTCGAGCATGCAGTCGTGGCCTGGCGCTCGAATGCGCGCGTGCCCGGTGGCAGCTACCAGGGCACGGCGGTGCGCAAGGGCCGCGAGACGACGACGGGCCCCGACGGCACCTTCGTGCTGCGCGACGTCGGCAAGCGCAATTGCTTCGTCAAGTTCTCGGGCGACCCGATCGTGCCGACCAACATCAAGGCCGACGCGATCGCCGACCCGAAAGACCTCACGATGATCGTGCAAGCGCGCTGCCAAGTCGAAGTCGTGCTCGTCGATCCGAGCGAAGCGGACCAGGTCGCGTGTCGGGACGCCGCAGGCAACATGGTCGATCTTGCGATCCTGCGCCGCAACTCGAGCCACTTCGAAACGGAGCTCGCGATCCACAACGGCCGCAGCGGTCTGTTCGTCGTCGGCGAGGACGCCGTGAGGCTCGTGCTGCTGCGCAACGGTGACATCGTGCGTGAGATCGCGATCGCGCCGGACCCGGCTCGCACCACGACCGTGCAGTAGCTGGCGTCGGCCGGCGACCCAAACGTCGAGCCGCGTCCGGAACGCCGCCGCCGCAGCGACCTGAGCGGCCTCTTCGCGCCGTCACGCGGTGCCCGTTCGTGCGGCAGCAGGAGCTCTGGTGAGACGAATTCGCGCCCGTGGTGCGGGATAGCGCGCCCCGGTTGCCGAAAAGAAGTGCGATGGTCTCGCTGCTGGCGACTCTTCGCGAACGCATGCATCGCTCGAGCACACTCGGTGCTCAGTTCGGCACGTTGCCGTGGGACGGCGTGCCGTGGGAATTCCCCCAGCCCGAGCGTGTGGTCGCCGTCGGCGACGTGCAGGGCGACCTCGAAGCGCTCGACGCCGTGCTGCGCGCGGCCTCTCTCGTCGACGACGACGGTCATTGGTGCGGTGGCAGCCATCATCTCGTGCTGCTCGGCGACCTCGTCGGCGGTCATGCCGATTCCAGGCTGCTCGTGCCGTTCGTGATGCGGCTCGAACAGCAGGCGCAGCGCGCCGGCGGCCATGTGCACACACTGCTCGGCAACCACGACGTGCTGCCCGCGCGCGGCGACGTGGCGAAGTGGACGCGCCGCGAGAAACGGCGCTACCAGCGGCTGCCGGTCGCCGGTGCAAAGAGCGCGCGCGCCTGCGACGCCTTCAGTGGCGACAGCGAACCGGCACGCTGGCTGCGCGGCCGCAATGCGCTGCTGCGGCTCGGCGACACGCTGTTCGCGCACGCGGGCCTCGGCGAGTGGTTCCCCGCGACCGCGCCGGGCGACGTCAACGCCACGGTGCGCGCGTGGATCGCGCACTGGCAGGGCAAGCGCAAGGCGCCACCGGCCGACACACGCTGGGCCGCCGGCGTGCCCGGCATGGCGCGCACCTCGCGATTCGCCTGCGGCCCGCTGTGGACACGCGTCTTCAAGCCCGACGGCGACAAGCGCCCACCCGGCGCGCCGCGGCGTTCGGACCTCGCGGGCTGGCTCGACGACGCCGGCGTGCGGCGGCTCGTGGTCGGCCACTCGCCGGTTCCCGACGGCGACATCCTGCTCGAGCATCCGTATTTCGGCGATCTCGTCGTCATGGTCGACACGAGTCTCTCGGACCGCCGCAACGGCCGGCTCCGCGGACTCGACATCACGGCCGAAGGACTGGCCGTCGTGCGCGGCAAACAACGCGACCGCGATCCCGCGTGTCTCCGGCGCGAGCTCGCGGCGCTCGAGCAGCCCGTCGCGGTGGGCTGGTGGCAGCGGATGTGGCGTCGGGTTGCGCGCTTGCTGCTGCCCTGGGGCCGCCGCTGAGCGCAGAGTTCTGGCGCACGCACGCGTCGGTTCCGGTAGAAGGGGCGTGTGACCTTGCTGCAACCGATCGCCGGCCCCAGGGATCGCTTCGATCGCGACGGCTTCGTCGGCCCTATCGACGTGTTGACGCCGGCCGAGGTCGAGCGCGTGCGCGATGCGGTGGCGAGCGTGATTGCCGACCTCGATCGCCATCGCGAACGGCTCTACGAAGTCGAGCAGGCGTTCACGGCACGGCCCGGCGAGGTCGTGTGCCACTTCCTCGGCGGCTTCCGCGTGCATGCGGTGCTGCGCGAGCTCGTGTTCGAGCCGCGCATCACGGCGCCGTGCGCGCTGCTGCTCGGCGTGCAGCGGCTGCGATTCTGGCACGACCAGGTGTTCGCGAAGCCGCCGCGACATCCGGGCGTCGTGCCGTGGCACCAGGACTACTCGTACTGGACGCGCACGGCGCCCGCGTGCCACATCACGCTCAACCTGCTGCTCGACGACTCCGACGAGGAGAGCGGCTGTGTGCAGTTCGTGCCGGGCAGCCACCATTGGGGGCTGTTGCCGAAGCTGCCGTTCGACGCGCCGCTCGAGGCGATCCGCGCGCACCTACCCGCTGGAGCGTCGTGGAACCCCGTGCCCGTGCCCGTGCGCGCGGGACAAGCGACCATCCACCACAGCCACGTGCTGCACGGCAGCGACCGGAATCGCAGCGCGCGGTGGCGGCGCGCATGCGTGCTCAACTACATGGGGGCGCACGTGCGCGTCGCGGACGGCAGCGCGCCACTGCTGCAGGGTGTGCCGCTGCTGCCGCAAGGAGCGGTCGTCGCAGGGCCGGACTTCCCGATCGTGTTCGATGCCGGCTCGCCATCGGCAACTTGATCGAGCACTGATCTGAACGCCGCGCTGAACGCCCGCATCGAGCTTCAGCGGCTCCACGACGAGACGCGGGCACTGCGACGACGCCGTTCGGCGTGCACAGCGTGATCACGTGCTCGCCCGGGGTCATCACTCGCGGCAGCGAGCCGTCGACTGCGCGCGCGTGCTGTATCCAGTGGCGGCCGAACGTGTACGGGAAGCCCGGCGTGCGCGCGCTGACCGTGTCGAGCCGTGCGGCGGCCCCGATGATCGTCGTTCGGGCGCCAGAGGACGACGGCGAACCGACGGCGCGCACGGGCTCCGCACACATGGCGCCGGCGCGCCGCGCGCGGTCCGGCAATTGCGCGACGCGCTCACGCGCCTGCGTCCCGCTCGCTACCATTCGCATCGAATGCCCACGATTCCTCGTCGCTCGTTCCGCTCGATCGCGCTCGTGTTCGCAGCCATCGCGCCGCTCGCCGCGCAGTGCCCGCTGCAACTGCTGCCGGGCGACGGCGTGCCCGGTGCCAACGGCGAGGTCCGGTGCGCTACGCAATGGGATCCCGACGGCGCAGGCCCGCTGCCCTCGCGGCTCGTGATCGCTGGCAACTTCACGCTGATCGGCACGACGCTCGCGAACCGCATCGCCGTGCAGGATCCCGCGACGGGTACGTGGGCGCCGCTCGGCAGCGGCATGAATGGCCCGGTGCAGGCGGTGGTCGGGCTGCCGAACGGCGATCTCGTCGCCTCCGGTCAGTTCGAGACCGCGGGCGGCACCGCTGCGAGGTGGCTCGCGCGCTGGAACGGCAGCGCGTGGTCGGCGATGAACGGGCAGTTCATGTACTTCAGCCTGAACGCGTCGTTCGGCGTGCACGCGCTCGCCGTGCTGCAGAACGGCGACCTCGTGATCGGCGGCGAGTTCTTCGATCCCGCGACCGGCATCTATTCGCTGATGAAGTGGAACGGCAGCACGTGGTCCGGGCTCGGCACCGGCATCAGTGGGGCGACGTGGACCGTCAACTCGCTCGCGGTGCTCGGCAACGGCGACCTCGCGGTCGGCGGCGCGTTCACGTCCGCGGGCGGCGTCGCGGCGAGCCACGTCGCGCGTTGGGACGGCAGCAACTGGTCGGCGCTCGGCTCGGGACTCGACGGGGGTGTGCATGCGATGGCGGTCCTCACCGGTGGCGATCTCGTCGTCGGCGGTTGGTTCACTGCGGCCGGAGGCCTCGCCGCGGGCGGCGTCGCGCGCTGGAACGGCATTGCTTGGGCTCCTCTTGGCGGCGGCACGAGCGGCGGTCCGAGTGGGCCCTACGTGGCGGCGATCGCCGAGCTCGGCAACGGCGACCTCGTCGTCGGCGGCAACTTCGCGGCTGCGGGTGGTGTTCCGTGCGCGAGCATCGCGCGCTGGAACGGTGCTTCGTGGTCGCCGCTCGGCAGCGGCGTCGCGGGGAGCACGGCGGCGGTCCGCAGTCTCTTCCCGTTGGCGTCCGGGGACCTGCTCGCCGGCGGCGCCTTCCTGGTCGCCGGCACAAGCACGGCGAGCAACCTCGCGCGTTGGGACGGCGTCACCTGGTGGGCGACCAGCAGCGGCACCGATGGGCCGGTGTTCGTGCTGCGCACACTCGCGAACGGCGACGTGCTCGCGGGCGGCATGTTCACGAAGCTCGGCGGCGTGGCGGCGGCACACGTCGCGCGCTGGCAGAACGGCGTGTGGGTGCCGCTCGGCGCCGGCGTCGACGGCATGGTGAGCGCCGCCGTCGAGATGCCGAACGGCGACGTCGTCGTCGCGGGCCAGTTCGCGAGCGCCGGAGGCATCGCAGCCAACAACATCGCGCGTTGGAACGGCAGTGCGTGGGCACCGCTCGGCGCGGGCATGGGTGGCAGTGCCGGGATCTTTCCGTACGTGGCGGCGCTCGCCGTGCTGCCGAACGGCAACCTCGTCGCGGGCGGTCGCTTCACGACCGCCGGGGCAACGAGCGCGAACCACATCGCGCGTTGGGATGGCACGTCGTGGTCCGCGATGGGCGCCGGTGTCACGGCCGGCTTCCTGCTCCTTCCGCAGGTGGCGTCGCTGCTCACGCTGCCGAGCGGCGAGCTCGTCGTTGGCGGTGTGTTCACACAGGCCGGTGGAGTGACCGCCAACTACGTCGCCAGATGGAACGGCGGCGTGTGGTCCGCGATGGGCAGTGGTTGGGGCAACGGCGCCGGCAGCGGATTCGTCGCGGCGCTGCTCGGCCAAGCGAACGGCGACGTGATCGCGGCGGGATCGTTCAACACGTTCGGTTTCAACGGCTCGTGGGTGCAGCGTTGGAGCGGCGGCACGTGGACGAACCTGTCCGGTCTCACGGGCGTGACCGTCAGCGCGATGGTGCAGCTGCCGGACGGCGACGTGCTCGCCGCCGGCAGCTCGCTGCAGGCTCCCAGTGGGCCGGCGAACGCAATGGTTCGGCTCCGCGGGTCCACGTGGTCCGCGATGCCCGGGACCAGCGGCTTCGACGCGGGCGTGTTCGCGCTGTCGCTCGATGCGACGGGCGGCGTGCGCGCAGGGGGCGTGTTTGCGGGTGTCGGTGGCGTCGTGTCGTCCTACGTCGCGGCGTTCACGCCGACGTGCGCGGCGACGGTCGCGAGCAGCGGCGTCGGATGCACCGGCTCGGCCGGCGTGAACCAGTTGGCGTCGACTTCGCTGCCGTGGCTCGGTGCGTCGTGGGGCACGCGCGCGACCGGCATGCCGGGCAACGGCTTCGTGCTGCGTGTGCTCGGTCTCTCGACCGTGTCGGTGCCGCTCGCCGCGATCCTGCCGCAGGGTGGACCCGGTTGCACGCTGCTCGTCTTCCCCGACTTCGTCGACGTGCACTTCGCGTCAGGCGGCGCGGTCGCGACGTCGCTCGCGATCCCCGACTCGCTGGCCCTCGTCGGCCTCGTCGTGCACGCGCAGGTGACGCCGCTCGAGCTCGACGCGCTCGGAGCCATCGTGGCCTACACGGCCTCGAACGCGCTCGCCGCGACGATCGGCGCGTTGTAGGCGGCCGGCGACAGCGGGAGAGGTTCTGTCGATCGGCCGCGAGCGGACGCGGCAGCGGGATGGCCGGGTGGTCCACGCAACCAGCCAGCATGGACAGGGAACAGCAGGCGAGCACCCGGCGCACGGTGCGGCATGTCAACGGGTGCCGCAGGTCGCTTGCGGACGGTCCATGTGCGTCCGTCGTCTTCGCGCCTACCTGCCCAGCTCCTGCACGCTCTGCGTGCCGTCGGGCAGGCGTACGCTGGCCCGCACGGCCAACTCGACACGAAGGTCGGGCCGCGAACAGGAGAGATAGCCCGACCCCGCGTGCACCTCGACCGCGCGTTTCTTGCCGTTCCCGAACTCGAACACGATGCGCGTGCCGATCGCTTGCGGATTGCCGGGCAGTTTCGGCAGGTCGATCGCATTGCCACGCGGGGTCGCAGCGGCGCCGAACGCGCGCAGCGCGTCGTTGTTGTTCGCGAACACGAGCTCGCAGGCGCCCGCGTTCGTGCGCCGCATCACGAGCGCTTTGCGATCGCCGAAGAAGCAGATGCCGTGTTCGATCGGCGGCACGACCTCGATGCCGTTCTTCGCTGCGCGCAGCACGAGGCCGGTGCCGCCGTCGTGGCGCCCCGTCTCGGGCTCCGGCGCGTAGCTGTTCTCGGCGCAGACGAGCAGGTCGCCGAGCGCGACCATACCGAAGATCGGCGCGAGCTGCGCGCGCCGCGGCAGCTCTTCGATCGTGAAGTGCCCCTTGCCGTCGTTGCGCAGCAGGGAGCTCGCGAGCGTCGTCGCCGCGAGCTGGCCGCAGGCCGCGAGCCGCTGTTCGGTGTAGATGTCCTTGAGCAGCGAGCTCGCGAACTGGTCGTAGGTCGGGAACTTCGTAGTGAGGAACGGCATCGCCTGGCTGCTGCAGCTGCGGCCGCGCACGGGCAGCAGGTTGTCGCCCTCGTATTTGGCTTCGATCAGATCGCGCGTGCCGTTGTCGTCGAAGTCGCCGAAGAACAACCGCGCGGGATGCTCGGGGTTCGCCTTGTACTTCGTGTTGAGTCCCTGGTTACCCGCGACGTAGTCGAGGTCGCCGTCGGCGTCGACGTCCCACGCGCAGAGGCTGTTCCACCAGCCCGTGTGCCCGGCGAGGCCCGCGGTTGCGGTCGCGTCGACGAACGCCGTGCCGCCGTCGTTGTGCAGCAGCCGGATCGGCTGCCACTGCGCCGCGACCAGCAAATCGAGCCAGCCGTCGTCGTCGACGTCCGTGAACAAAGCACTCGTCACCATGCCGGCTTGCAGCAGGGCAGGTGCGAGCTCTTGGGTCACGTCGGTGAACTTGCCGCCGTCGTTGCGATAGAGGCGGCTCGGCGGCGCATCGGGATACGCACCGGGCACGAGACGACCCGCGACGAACAGGTCGAGATCCCCGTCGCGGTCGAAGTCCGCGGCGCACGCGTGGCCCGACGATTCCCGCACGTCGGGCAGTGCTTTCTCGTCGCGCGTGAACACGCCGCCGCCGTCGTTGCGGTAGATGCGGTCGCGCAGCGTCGCGTCCCCTTGCTTCACCTCGGCGCCGCCGCTCGCGACGAAGAGATCGAGGTCGCCATCTCCGTCGTAGTCGAGCCACAGCACACCCATGTCCTCGCATGCAGCGTCTGCTTCCCACGGGCCAGGCTTTTGCTGCCATCCCTGCGGCGTCATGAGGAACAGAGCACCTGCCTGACCGCGCGCGCCGCCGACGAACAGATCGTCGTCTCCGTCGCCGTCGGCATCACCGAGGGCTAGTCCCGGGCCCAGGCGCGAGACGCCGGCCGGCAGCAGCGGCTGGTCCTTGTACTCGTCGAATTCGTTCTCCTTGTGCACGAACGGCGGGGCGCTGGCCGGTGCGAAGGCCAGCGACTCGCCGAAACTCTCCAGGTCGATCACCCCGGCGCCGGGCTCGAGGCCGCTCGGCATGGACCCCCCGGAAGGCGGCGGCGGCGGCGCACCCGGTGGCTCGGTGATGACGTGCCGCTGGCCGGCCGGAACGTCGTCGAAAACCTGCACGTGGCCCGACGGCCACTGCACGACGAGGCTCTTCGCGCTCTGCGCTTGGCCAAGACCGAAGTGCAGCACGGGTGCCTGCCCCGACAGGTAGCCGCGCGAGAGCCAGTTCTCGCGCACGAGCGTGCGGCCGTCGGCGAGTCCCGCCGTGACGCGCGCGCCGATGCCGAAGCGATTGCTGCGCTGGCCGCGCAGCTCGACGACCAGCGCGTTGCCGTCCGTCGTGCGATTCTCGTAGACCGACGCCGGCTCGTTCCAGTTGTTGACGAGCACGTCGAGATCGCCGTCGCCGTCGAGATCGACGAGCGCAGCGCCATGGCTCACGGCCTCGAGGTCGAGGCCCCAGTCCGCACCGGTCTTCGTGAACTTGAGGTCGCTCGTGTTGCGCAGCGCGAGGTTCTTCTCGGGAACCTTGCGCACGTTCTGGATCAGCTCGACCGCCGCCTGATGGCGGTTCGCGGCGACCAGCTCCTGGACACGGGCCTGGAAGTCCGGGTCCATCTCGAAGCGTGCGATGCCGTTCGTCGCGAACAGGTCGAGGCGCGCATCGTTGTCGAGGTCGCCGAACAGCACGCTCCAGGTCCAGTCGGTGCTCGCGACGCCGGCGAGCATGCCCGCCTCCTGGAAGCGGCCGCAGCCCGTGTTGAGCAGCAGCGCGTTGCGCATGTACTGCGGCGGCCGTGCGTGGATCAGCACGTCGCGTTGGTTGTTCATGTCGCCCATGAGCACCTTCGCTTTCTTGTGCGTCGTCATGCTCATGTCGGCGACGAGGAAGTCGAGCCGGCCGTCGCCATCGACGTCGCCCGCGTCGCCGCCCATCCCGTAGTAGGCCGTGTGCGGCAGCACCTCGCCCGTCGCGTTGCGGAACATGCCGTTGCGCTCGTTGTGGTAGAGCGTGTCCGGCGATTCGAGGTCGTTCGCGACGTAGAGGTCCGGGAAACCGTCGTCGTCGTAGTCCCACCACACGGCCGCGAGGCCCATGCCGAAACCCGTGATGCCGGCACTCGACGACACGTCGAAGTAGCGCCCGCCGACGTTGCGCAGCAGGCGGTCCTCCTGGCCCGAGATGAAGCGCCGGCCGCGGAAGACGAGGAAGTGCTCGCGCAACTCGGCTGGCACGTCGGCGAGGCTGCCGAGCTTGCCGTCATGGGCCAGCTTGTCGATCTGCGCGAGCTGCTCGACCGTCGGCACCATCCTGACCGCACGACGTGCGGCGTCGGCGGGGGTCTTGATGCCGGCCAGCACTTCGGGTGTCAGCGCCCATCCCGGGTGCAGCGCGCGGTTCGTGAGCAGGTAGAGGTCGAGCGCGCCATCGCGGTCGTAGTCCGCGAACGCCGCCATCATCGAGGCCGCGACGAGGTCGAGACCGTACTTCGCCGCGTTCTCGCGGAAGGTGCCGTTGCCCTGGTTCTCGTAGAGCAGGTTCTTGGACTCGAGGTTGCAGACGTAGAGATCGAGATCGCCGTCGCCGTCGACGTCGGCGAAGCTCGCCCCGGTGCCCCACGCGTCGCCGCCGTCGAGGTTGCCGGCCGCGACCGTCACGTCCTCGAACTGCAGCGGCGCGCGCTGGCGGAACAGCCGGTTCGGCCCGTCCTGCGAGACGAAGTAGACGTCGACGAGACCGTCGCCGTCGTAGTCAGAGGCGGCGAGGCCGGCGCCATTGGTCAGATACTGGTAGCAGTTCTCCTTGCGCAACACGTTCGTGAAGTCGAGGCCGCAGGTGCTCGGCGCAAGGAGCTTGAAGCGCGGCGTTTCCCCGCCGGTGGCCGCGCGCAGCGGTGCGCTGGCGATGCCCGCGGGTCTGGTTTCGCGCGCGGGCGCGCCGGTGTCGTCACGGCGGCAGCCGTAGACGAACACGGTGCCTGCCGCGGTCAATGCGACGAGCACGGCGAGCAATGACCCAAACCGGCGGCCCGGTGGAGTGAGAGTGGCCATCAGCTGCAACTATCCACGTCGTGCTGAGTCGGAACGAGCACATCCGAGGCTCGAGCCTCTGTCCGGACAGTTTTTCGCGGTGCGCAGGAAAGCGTGCAACCGCTGCCGGATTCAGGACACACAGCAGTGCTCGAACATGATGTTTGCCTTTTGTTCGGGTCCTCGCTATCGTGCGAGTTTGCAACCAGAACCCATTCCCAGGGAGGGACGAACGATGAAGCCGAAGGTCGGTGAGACGACGAAAGCCCCGCTGAGTGAGGCGTTGCTCGACGCCATGGCAGCAATCCAGAAGGCCCATGGCGACGGCTCGATCATGCGCATGGGCGACCGCGTCGAGACGCCTGTCGAGGGCATTTCGACCGGCTCGCTGGGGCTCGACCTGGCCATCGGCGGCAAGGGTCTGCCGCGCGGCCGAGTGATCGAGGTGTTCGGTCCGGAGTCCTCGGGCAAGACGACGCTGACGCTGCACGTGGTTGCCAATGCCCAACGGCAGGGCGGGGTCTGCGCGTTCATCGACGCGGAGCACGCGCTCGACCCGCAGTACGCGAAGCGCCTCGGCGTGGACCTCGATTCGCTGCTGATCTCGCAGCCCGACAACGGCGAGCAGGCGCTCGACATCTGCGAGACGCTCGCGAAGTCGGGTGCGATCGACGTGATCGTGATCGACTCGGTGGCGGCTCTCGTGCCCAAGGCGGAGATCGAAGGCGAGATGGGCGACAGCTTCATGGGCCTGCAGGCCCGGCTCATGAGCCAGGCGCTGCGCAAGCTGACCGGCGTCGTGTCGAAGACCAAGACCACGCTGATCTTCATCAACCAGATCCGCGAGAAGATCGGCGTCATGTTCGGCAGCCCCGAGACGACGACGGGCGGTCGCGCGCTGAAGTTCTACTCCTCGGTCCGCATCGACATCCGGCGCATCGGTCAGATCAAGGATGGCGAAGAGCCGATCGGGGCGCGCACGAAGGCGACCGTCGTCAAGAACAAGGTCGCGCCACCGTTCAAGAAGTGCGAGTTCGACATCCTGTTCGCGGAGGGCATCAACCGGCTCGGCGAGGTGCTCGATCTCGGCGTCGAGAGCAGCTTCCTGAAGCGCTCGGGCACGTGGATCAGCCACGGCGAGACGCGGCTCGGGCAGGGTCGCGAGAAGGCACGCGACTTCTTGAAGGAGAATCCGCAGCTCAGCAAGGAGATCGAAGACGCACTGCTCGCCTTCTTGGCGAAGCGCCAGGCGGGTGCGTCGCAGACAGGCGCGGCTCCACCCGCCGCCGCGACGAACGGATCAGCAGGCTCGGCTGCAGCAATCCTGGCCGCGCGCGGCGAAGCCGTGAGACCTGACAGCCGCCCGAGCGACGCGAAGGCCGTCGATGGCAAACCGATCGACGGCAAGCCGAGCGACGCAAAGCAGGTCGACGGCAAGCCGGGCGATGGCAAGCCGATGGATGGAAGGGCCGGCTTGCGTGGCACGCAGCCGCCACCGCGCCAGACGACGCAGAGCTGACGAGGGCACGCCGCGCGGCGACCGAGTGCTTTCGGCGCGATGCGGCGTTCGCTACAACGTTTGCCCCATTCGTCTGTTCGCCCCGCTCGTTTCGCCCGCCGCGCATGCCCATGAAACCGCTGACCGCCGCCGAGATCCGCGCCCGCTTCTTGAAGTTCTTCGAGCAGCAAGGCCACAAGGTGATCGCGTCCGACTCGCTCGTACCGGCGAACGATCCGACGCTGTTGTTCACGGGCGCGGGCATGAACCAGTTCAAGGACATGTTCCTCGGCAAGGGCACGTTGCCGTGGAAGCGCATCGCGACGTCGCAGAAGTGCCTGCGCGTGCCCGATCTCGACAACGTCGGCTTCACGCCGCGGCACCACACGTTCTTCGAGATGCTCGGCAACTTCTCGTTCGGCGACTACTTCAAGAAGGAGTGCATCGCGTGGGAGTGGGCCTTCTTCAAAGACGTCTGCGGCATCCCCGCCGAGCGCATGGTCGTGACCGTCTACAAGGACGACGACGAGGCCTACGCGATCTGGACGAAGGACATCGGCCTGCCACCCGCGAGGGTTTTCCGCTTCGGCGAGAAGGAGAACTTCTGGCCCGCGGAGGCGCCGAGCAAGGGGCCGAACGGTCCGTGTGGTCCGTGCTCGGAGATCTACTTCGACGCGCGGCCAGGTGAGCCGTATCCAGCGCAGAAGGGTCTCGAGTCGCTGCCCGAGGATCGCTTCACGGAGATCGGCAACTGCGTGTTCACGCAATTCGACCGGCAAGCCGACGGCTCGTTGCGGCCGCTGCCGCAGAAGAACATCGACGTCGGGCTCGGCCTCGAGCGCATCGCGGCCGTGCTGCAGGGGGCCAAGAACAACTTCGAGACGGAGCTGTTCCGGCCCTACCTCGAGCACCTCGGTGCTGCGACCGGCGTGCCCTACGGCCGCGACGGCAAGCGCGACATCCGCATGCGGCGCATCGCCGATCACATCCGCGCGATTGCGTTCTGCATCGCCGACGGCGCTCTGCCGAGCAACGAAGGCCGCGGCTACGTCGTGCGCAAGATCCTGCGCCGCGCGGCGCGCGACGGCTACGAGCTCGGTCTGCAGCGCCCGTTCCTGTTCGAGATGGTCGACGTCGTCGGCCGCATCATGGGGGACCAGTATCCCGAGGTGCGCGAGAGCGCCGGCCAGTGCCGCGCCGTGATCCGCGGCGAAGAAGAGAACTTCCTCACGGTCTACCGCCAGGGCACCGCGCGGCTCGCCGAGTTCCTCGCGACGGCGAAAAAGCCAGCGGCCGGTGCGGCGACGGCGGGCAGCGGCGAGTTCGCGTTCACGCTGCACGATACGTACGGCTTCCCGGTCGACATCACGCAGAAGGTCATGGAGGAGTCCGGCCATCGCCTCGACGAGGCGGGGTTCGAAGCCGCGATGGAGCAGCAGCGCCAGCGTGCGCGCGCGAGCATGGCGACCGCCGACGCGGTGTTCACGGCGAGCGTTGCCGTGAAGCTGCGCGACGAGGACTGCAAGCCGAGCGCGTTCACGGGCTACACCGAGCTGCGAACAGCGACGAAGCTGCTGGCGCTGGTCGGCGACGGCGACGCGCTGCTGCGGCGCGCGCACGCGGGCCAGAAGGTGCTCGTCGTCGCGGCGACGACGCCGTTCTATGCGCAGGGTGGCGGCCAGGTCGGCGATCGCGGCAGCGTGACGACTGCGACCGGAACGGCGCAGATCGCGAACACGACCGCGCTCGACGGCTTCCACCTGCATCAGGCTCTCGTGCAGACGGGTCACCTCGAAACCGGACAACCGTGCACGCTGGAGGTCGACGAGCCGGCCCGCCGTGCGACCGAACGCAACCACACCGCGACGCATCTGCTGCACGCGGCCCTCAAGAAGGTACTCGGCGAGCACGTGAGCCAGGCGGGGTCCGAGGTGGCGCCCGAGCGCCTGCGCTTCGACTACACACAACCCGAGAAGCCGGCGGGCGAGCAGTTGCAGCGCGTCGAGGACGAGGTGAACGCGCAGATCCTGCTCGCGACCGACGTGCGTGCCGTCGTGCGCAGGCTCGACGAGGCGCGCAGCCAGGGCTTCGTCGCGCTGTTCGGCGAGAAGTACGGCGAGCAGGTGCGCACGCTGCAGGTCGGCGAATTCAGCAAGGAGCTCTGCGGCGGCACGCACGTGCGCAACAGCGGCAACATCGGTCCGTTCCGGATCACCGGCGAGACGGCCATTGCCGCCGGCACGCGTCGCATCGAGGCGGTCACGGGCACCGTCGCGCTCGAGCTCGCGCAGAAGGACCGCGCGTCGCTCGGGTTGCTCGCGAACACGCTCAAGGTCCCGCTCGCGAAGGTCGTCGACCGCGTGCAGGAGCTCGGCGAGGAGCTCAAGAAGGTGCGGCGCGACCTCGAGAAGGCGTTGGCGCCCGACCTCGACGCCGAGCTGACGAAGCTGCGGGCCGCGGCCGTGAGCAAGGACGGCGTGCACACCGTCGTCTACGAGCGGCCTGGCCTGCAGACGAAGGACGCGCAGGAGCTCTTGAAGCGGGCCCAGGGAGTCCTCGACCCGCTGGTCGGCGTCGTGCTGAGCCTCGTGGACGGCGAAGTGCTCGTCGTCGCCGCGGTGAGCCCGTCGCTGCTCTCGCGCATCAAGGCCGGAGACCTCGTGAAGACGCTCGCGGGCTTGCTCGGCGGCGGTGGTGGCGGCAGGCCCGAAGCGGCGCAAGGCAAGGGCAAGGACGCCGGCCGAGTCAAGGATGCTGTCACTGCTGCAGTTGCCGCGATGCGAACTGCCGGCTTGCGTTGACTTCGCGCGGTGCAAACGTAATCTAGCCGCCCGCCAAGGAGCTGGGCGCTTCGGCACCCGGCTCCTCGGCACCGTTCGTTCGAACCAGCATTCCCATGGCAAACCCGAAGCGAAAACTGAGCCGAGCCAGCAAGGGCCACCGGCGTGCGCACCTCGCCCTGACTCGCGCCCAACTCGTGCGCTGTACCCACTGCGGCGCCATGATCCGTCCTCATTCGGTTTGCAAGGCCTGCGGACACTACCGGGGGCGGCACGTGATGCTGGCCGAGAACGGCTGATTGGCGGCAGCGGAAAAGCGGCGGGCCGACTGGCGGTCGGGGCCCACCGGCCCGGCGCGGGCTTCGTGCCGGCGATCCGGGCAGCGGACCCTTTGCGATACTCCATGCCACTGGGTCCATGTGAGGTGAGCGAGATAGCCTGTCCGAGGCCGCGAGCTGAGTTCCGCGGAGCACTCTCATGACGAAGGTTGTGCTGGATGCAGTCGGTGGTGACCACGCGCCAGGCGAGGCCATCGCCGGCGTCGCCATGGCCGTGCAGCGCGGCTTCGTGAATCCGGACCAGGTCCTGCTGACGGGCCCGCGCGAGCAGGTCGTGCAGGCGCTGCGCAAAGAGGGGCTGCCGGTCGACAAGTTCGTAGTGCACGATGCGCCCGATCTGCTGAGCGATGACGACACGCCGACCGACGCGATGCGCAAGAAGCCGCAGAACAGCATCGCGGTCGGAATCCAGCTCGTGAAAGAAGGCCAGGCCGGTGCTTTCGTCAGTGCCGGGTCGACCGGCATCGTGGTGGCGGGCGCGACACTCGGCCTGCGTTGCCTCAAGGGCATCCGCCGTCCGGCCATCGGCGCGATGATCCACGGCGAGAAGCAGCCGTTCCTCGTGCTCGACGTCGGCGCGAATCCGCAACCGAAGGCGCATCACCTCGCGCAATACGCGCTCATGGGCGCGGCCTACTACAGCGGCACCTTCGGCATTCCGAACCCTAGAATCGGCATCCTGAACATCGGCAGCGAAGAGCTGAAGGGCAACACCCTCGTGCGCGAGGCGCGGACCCTGATGAAGCAGCTGCCGATCAACTTCCA
The DNA here is from genome assembly GCA_035649575.1 of Planctomycetota bacterium. Taxonomy (GTDB): domain Bacteria; phylum Planctomycetota; class UBA1135; order UBA1135; family UBA2386; genus DASVAL01. Next base: position 1,173 of record DASRJH010000171.1, on the reverse strand, counting down.
CGGCAACGTCGAAGGCGGCGACATCTTCTCGGGGGATTGCCACGTGGTCGTCACCGACGGCTTCACGGGCAACGTGCTGCTGAAGGTCAGCGAGGGCGTCGCCGAGTACATGCTGCGCATGATGTTCGGCCTCATGAAGCACGCCGGCGTGCAGGCGCCACAGATCAAGAAGGTGCAGGACGAGGTGATGCCGCGCGTCGACTTCTCCGAGTATGGCGGCGCGCTGCTGCTCGGCGTCGAAGGCACCGTCACGATCTGCCACGGGCGTTCGCGCGCGCCGGCCTTCGCGAACGCGATCCACTTCGCCTGCAAGGCGATCGATGCCGAGGTCAACGATCACATCGTCCAAGCGGCTCGGGCCGCAGCCGTGTCGGGACCCAAGGCATGACGGCTCCCGGGTCGAGCGCGTGCCTGCAACACGCAGCCGCGCAGCAGGAGCGTTCCCGATGACCAGCGTAGTTCGCGTCGGAGTGGCCGGACTCGGACACTACGTTCCCGACCGGCGTCTGACCAACGAGGACCTCGAGAAGATGGTCGACACGTCCGACGCCTGGATCGTGCAGCGCACCGGCATCCGCGAACGCCGCATCGCGGCTCCCGAGCAGGTCACGAGCACGCTTGCGCTGGCCGCCGCGAGGAAAGCGCTCGCCGACGCGCGCATGGATCCGTCGGAGCTCGACCTCATCATCTGTTCGACGGTGACCGGCGATCAGCCGTTCCCGGCGACCGCCTGCCGGCTCGGTCTCGACCTCGGCGCGAAGAACGCGGGCGGCTTCGACATCGCCGCCGCCTGCAGCGGATTCGTGTTCGCTTCGCAGGTCGGTGCGGGCTTCGTCCAGTCGGGGCAGTTCAAGCGCGTCCTCGTCGTCGGCGCGGAGATCTTGAGCCGGATCCTCGACTACACCGATCGCAACACCTGCGTGCTGTTCGGCGACGGCGCCGGCGCCGCGCTGTTCACGTCGATCGAGCGCGCGGGTCGCGGCGAGTTCCTCGGCGGCTCGATCTCCATGGAGGGCGGTTCCGAAGGCGTGCTCGCGCAGCCCGGCGGCGGCAGCCGCCACCCGGCCTCGGCCGAGACCGTGAACCAGCGCCTGCACTACATGAAGATGGGGGGCACGAAGGTCTTCAAGTTCGCCGTCCGCGTCTTCGCGGAGCTCGTGCAGAAGGTGATGG
>DASRJH010000170.1:0-7109 GCA_035649575.1 Planctomycetota bacterium | reverse complement strand
TCGCGCCGACGTCGACGCCCGTCAGCAGGCGCAGGGCGACGCGCCCGCTGCGCGCCTCGTTCCTCGTGTCGAACAGCTCGAGCATCGTGCGCGACAGCAGCGCCTCGGCCTGCGTCCGATCGAGCGCGCGGCCCGTGCCGATGCGTTCGCGCGCCGCGAACTCGCGCACGCGCTGCTGTTGCGAAGCCAGCGACTGTTCGAGCACGGCAGCGCGCTCCTCGGCGCGCAGCGCGCGGTAGTAGGCCTGGACCACGTCGAGCACGACGGTCTCGCGCAGGTCGAGCAGCAACGACTCGCGTTGCGCCACGGTCAGATCGGCGGCCGTCGCGAGGTTCGCGTTGCGGAAGCCCTCGAACAGGCTCCACTGTGCGTGCAAGGGCACGTCGAGCAGCGAGTCCGAGTCGAGGAACGTGATGCCCGAGCTCGTCTGCTCGCGGTAGATCAGCGTCGGTTCGACGTCGGCCTGCGGCAGGAAGCTCGACGTGACGCGCGCGCGCTCGGCCAGGGCCTGCACGATGTCCTCGCCGGCGATCGCGATCCGTTCGTTCTGCTCGTTCGCGAGACGCACGGCCGTGGCCAGCGAGAGCGGCGTGCCGGGCGTCCAAACCGGAGGGTCGCCGAGCGAGACCACGCCGCGCCATCTGTCCACGTCGGCCTGCTGGTCGGTCGCGCAGGCCGCGAGCAGCAGCGGCGCCATGAGGAGCCAGGAACGCAGGTGGTCGGATCGCATCATCGTCTCTGCCTCCTTGTGACGAGCACGCCGCGGCCCAGCACGCGCAGGATGTGGCGGCCGATCGCCTGCTTGCCGAGGTTCGCGGGCGGGAACAGCAGCGCGACGCGCACGAAGCTCAACACGAACTCGGCGGTCAGCTCCGGATGCGGGTCCTCGAGCTCGCCCGACTTCACGCCGTGGCGCAGCACGCGCGCGATCGCGTTCGCGAGCTTGCGGCGCTTGCCCGCGAGACTGCCCTGCGGCGGCGCTCCGCTGCGCATCAGCGTGTAGAGGTGCGGGAAGCGGTTCGCGAACGCGAGCAGCGCTCTGACGACGCGCTCGACCGCGGGCCACGCGGCCTCGGTGTCGCGTTCGGTGGCCTGCAGCTCGACGACGAGCTGGTCGATGCCCTCGGCGATCAACGTCGTGTGCAGGTCGTCTTTGCTCGCGAAGTAGACGTAGATCGTGCCCTTGCCGAGCCGCGTCGCCGCGGCGATCTCGTCGAGGCGCACTTCGTGGAACGGACGCCGCGCGAACATGCGCGCCGCGACGCGCATGATCTCGCGCCGTTTCCGATCGTCGGGTCGTTGCACTTGCTGCTTGCTTGCAGGGCGCCCGCGGGGCGCATACGGTTTCGGCCAATACCGACCGGCCAGTATTGTCCCGAGGCCCCGCCGTGCGCAAGAACTCGTCCGCGTTCCTGATCCTCTGGCTCGCCGCCGTTACTGCATGCAAGCGGCAGGCGCAGGAATCCGCGGTCACGGCCGAGACGCGCGTGCTCGTGTCGCTGCAGCCCGTGAAGGTGCAGCCCATGACGCGCACGGTCCAGGTGGTCGGCACGCTCTACGGCGACGAGGAAGCCGTGCTCGCGGCCAAGGTCCCGGGCCGCATCGCCGTGATCGAACACGACGTCGGCGACAACGTCGGACCGGCCGCGGTGCTCGCGCGCGTCGAGACGGCGGACTACGAGCTCGCGGTCGTGCAGAAGCAGGCGGCTCTGCAGGCCGCGCTGGCCGAGCTCGGCCTGCAGGCACTGCCGGCCCGCGAGTTCGACGTCGAGAAGGTGCCCGCGGTGCAGAAGGCGCAAATCGAGGCCAAGAACGCCGAGCAGCGCTGGCAGCGCGCCGAGGCGATGTTCGCCGAGAAACCGCCGCTGATCACCGAGCAGGAGCACGCCGACCTCAGGACCGCGTGGTTGTCGGCCGTCGCGTCGCGCGAGCTCGCAGTCACCGAGGCGCGGGCCAGGTTGGCGCTCGCGGCCGTGCGCGCCGCGGAGCTCGCGCAGAGCCAGAAAGCGCTGGCCGACACGGCCGTCGCGGCGCCTGCGGGCGGACCATGGCGCATCGGCAAGCGCCTCGTCGCGGTGGGCGACTACGTGAAGGAGGGCGAGGCGCTGTTCCACGTCGTCGATCCCGATCCGATCAAGTTCCGCGCCGACGTGCACGAGCGCTGGTCGGCGGCGGTCGCGAAGGGCCAGCGGGTCGCGGTCGAGGTCCCTTCGGCCAGTGAGCCCATCGCCGGCGTCGTGGACCGCATTGCTCCCGTGGCCGACGAAAAGAAGCGCACCTTCGAGGTCGAGATCCGCATCGAAAATGCCGCTGGCCAGCTGCTGCCCGGCGGCTTCGCGCGCGGCGCCATCGCGACGCACGTCGATCCCGCGGTCGTGTTCGTGCCGCAGGACGCGGTCGTGACAGCACTCGGCCTCAGCAAGGTGTTCACCGTGACGGACAGCAAGGCCGTCGAGCACAAGGTCACGACCGGCGTGCACGACGGCGCGTTCCTCGAGGTGACGAAGGGTGATCTCGCGCCCGGCGACCAGGTCGTCACGAGCGGTGCGGCGCGTCTCGCCGAAGGCGTGGCCGTCAGGACGGCGGCCAGGGCGGGAGACGGCAAGTGAGCCTGCCGGCGCTCTGCATCCGTCGTCCGGTCTTCACCGTGATGATGTGTCTGCTGCCCGTCGTGCTCGGCCTCTTCACGATGCTGCGCATCGGCGTCGACCTGTTCCCGAACGTCGACCTGCCGGTCGTCATGGTCACGACGAACCGCCCCGGCACCTCGGTCGAGGAGATGGAGACCGGCGTCACGAAGCTCGTCGAGGACGCGATCAACACGATCTCGGGCATCGACGAACTGCGCAGCACCACGACCGAGGGGCGCTCCTTCGTCACGGTGCAGTTCGTGCTCGAGAAGGACCGCGACGTGGCCCAGCAGGAAGTGCAGGGCAAGGTCAACACGATCCTGTCGCTGCTGCCACCCGGCACCGAGACGCCGATCGTCGACAAGTTCGACATCGACGCGGCGCCCGTGCTGACCATCGTCGTGTCCGGGCAGCGCGACCTGCGCGAGTTGACCGACATCGCGGACCGGCAGATCGGCGACGAGCTGAGCGGCCTGCCGGGCGTCGGCTCGGTCAGCATCGCCGGTGGCCGGCCCCGCGCCGTGCAGATCACCGTCGACGCGCGCAAGCTCGAGGCCTACGACCTCGCGATCACCGACGTGAAGCAGGCGCTCGCGCGCCAGAATCTCGAGCTGCCCGGCGGCCGCGTCGCCCAGGAGCGGCGCGAGCTCGTGCTGCGCACAGTTGGTCGCATGCGCAACGTGCGCGACTTCCAAGACCTCATCGTGGCCGACCGCGGCGGCCAACCCGTGCGCGTGCGCGACCTCGGCCCCGAAGGCAACGTCGAGCAGAATGTCGAAGACACGGTCGAGGAGCCCCGCGCCCTTGCGCGTTTCGACGGCCGGAACGCCGTGTCGCTCGTCGTGCAGAAACAGAGCGGCAGCAACACGGTCGAGGTCATCGACGTGCTGAAGGCGCGGCTCGCGGTGCTGCGCGGCACGCTCGACAGCGAGGGCAAGGGCGACGTCACGATGACCGTCACGCGCGACCAGTCGCGTTTCATCCGCGCTTCGATGCACGAAGTCGAGATCCACCTGCTGCTCGGTGCTCTGCTCGTCGTGCTCACGATCCTGATGTTCCTGCGCGACTGGCGGCCCACGATCGTCGCCGCGGTGACGATCCCCGTGTCGATCATCGCCGTGTTCCCGGTCATGCGCGCGTTCGGCCTGACCGTGAACAACATCACGCTGATCGGCATGGTGCTGATGATCGGCGTGGTCGTCGACGACGCCGTCGTCGTGATCGAGAACGTGTTCCGCTGGATCGAGGAGAAGGGGCTGCCGAGGGTGCAGGCGGCGATCGAGGGCACGCGAGAGATCACGCTCGCCGTGCTCGCGACGAGTTTCTCGCTGTTCGTGATCTTCCTGCCGATCGCGTTCATGAGCGGCACGGTCGGCCGTTTTCTGCGCAGCTTCGGCATCGTCTGCGCGGTCGCGATCCTCGTGTCGCTGCTCGTCTCGCTGACGCTGACGCCGATGATGTCGTCGCGCCTGCTGCGCAAGGGCAAGGCCGATGCCGCGGGCCACACCACTCACGCGGGCGGCGGCTTCTACTCGCTCGTGTTCGAGCGGCCGTACCTGCTCGCGCTGCGCTGGTCGCTGCGCCACCGCTGGGCCGTCGTGATCGCAACGGCCCTTTCGGTCATGAGCCTGCTGCCGTTCCCGTCCGTGGGCTACCGCGGCCTGTTCGCGATGGTCGGCTTCGACTTCATCCCGAAGGACGACCAGAGCGAGTTCGAGGTCTCGATCCGCGCGCCCGAGGGCTGGACGCTCGCGCGCACGAGCGGGGTGTTCGCCGCGATCGAACGCCGCTTCGCGGCGCTGCCCGGCGTCGTGCACGTGCTCACGCAGATCGGCGACACGAGCGGCCGGCAGTCACCGGGCGAAGGCCCCGTGGCCGAAGGCAGCATCTACGTGCGCCTGCAGGAGATCGCCGAACGCACGACCCCGTTCACGCAGCAGGACCGCATGCTCGAGGCGCGCGCCATGATGGCGGACTGGCCCGAGCTGCGCGCCAGCGTGCAGGTGCCGGCCGTGGTCTCGATCGGCACGGCCAACGCCGACGTCGAGTTCCAGCTGCTCGGTCCAGACCTGCGCGCGCTCGACCAATACGCGGAGCGCATCATGGCCGTGCTGCGCAACACCCGCGGCATGGCCGACGTCGACACGACGCTGCGCGCGCGCAAGCCCGAGGTGCGCATCGACGTCGACCGGCTGGCCGCGAGCGACCTCGGCGTCTCGATCGCCGACGTCGCCTCGGCGATGCGCACGCTGGTCGGCGGCGAGATCGTCACCGACTACAAGGACGACGTGAACGGCGAGAACTACGACGTCTGGCTGCGCGCGATCGGCACCGACCGCGACGACGCCGCCGTGCTCGGCGACCTGTCGCTGCGCTCGGCGAGCGGCGACCTCGTGCGGCTCGGCAGCATCGCGACGGTCGGCGAAGCGATCGGGCCTTCGCAGATCGACCGCGCGCAGCGGCAGCGCAAGATCTCGATCATCGCGAACCTGGCCGGCTCGCCGATGGGCACCGTGTTCGAGCAGTTCAACGCCGCCTTCCACAAGCTCGAGGCGCCGCCGCTCTACCGCTTCACGGCGGTCGGCCGGGCCAAGAACCAGCAGGACGCCATCGCCGCGTTCTTCCTCGCGTTCCTGCTGTCGCTCGTGCTCATGTACATGATCCTCGCGGCGCAGTTCGAGAGCTACGTGCACCCGATCGTGATCCTGCTCGCGGTGCCGCTGACGATCCCGTTCGCACTCGTGTCGCTGCTCGCGCTCGGCAATCCGCTGACGCTGTTCTCGGTGCTCGGCCTGTTCCTGCTGTTCGGCATCGTGAAGAAGAACGGCATCCTGCAGATCGACTTCACGAACGTGCTGCGCCGGCAGGCCGCCGAGGATCCGGCCGCGGTCCCGGCCGAGTGGCAGAGCGGCGAGCTCGGCCGTCATGGCGCGCGCTTCCGGCGCTGGCTAGCACGGCAGCGCGCGGACAAGCGCGTGCGCGCGTGGGCGATCCACGAAGCCAACCGCGTCCGGCTGCGGCCGATCTTGATGACCACGCTGATGTTGATCTCCGCGATGATCCCGATCGCGCTCGGCAGGGGCCCCGGTGCCGCGAACCGCGCCGACATGGCGAAGGTCATCGTCGGCGGCCAGGCGTTGAGCCTGTTGCTGTCTCTGCTCGTGACGCCGATCGCCTACACGCTGTTCGACGATTTCGCGGGCTGGTTTCGGCGGCGCAAGGACTCGGCGACGTGAGCGGGCACTTCAACGCGCCGGAAACCACACGGGACTCGGGTCGTCCGGTTCGCCGTGGTAGTTGATCGTGACTTCGTCGCCGGCCTCGATGTCGGCGGCGGCTTCGAACACGATCAACCGCACCGCGCGCTCGACCCGGAACCGCGTGTTGGCGGGACACGCGTGGTTGTAGAGCGCAGCCCAGCCGAGCGCGAAGGCGTTGTGTTCGTCGTCCCACCAGAACCAGTAGTCGTCGAGCACGCTGCCACGTTGCGTCTGCAGCAGCTTCCTCGCGACGACGATCACGGGCGCACGTTCGATCACTTCCCCGCGCCGGAACGCACGCGCCGCCACGAGACCGCGACCGCGGCCATTCGACTCGATCACGCGGAGTCCGTCCGGGGCGCTCGGTGCTTCGTCGAGCAATGGTGCGTGCTGCTTTTCCGCCATGTCATTGCCATACCGCGGATGGCGGCTGGATCAAGCGACGGATTCTGGCGTCGACGCGGCGACGGCCGCTGCCGCAGCCGCGCCGAGCAGCGGTGGCCGCCCGATCTCGGGCAGCACGACGACGAAACACGCGCCACCACCCGGCGCGTCCTCGCACCAGATCAGACCGCCGAAGCGCACGACGATCACGTGACTCGTCGCGAGCCCGAGACCCGTCCCAGCCGGCTTCTCCGAGAGACTGTCGCTGAGCTGGTGGAACTTCTCGAACACCGCGTGCCGGTCCTCGGCCGGCACGCCGGGACCCGAGTCCTCGACGCGCAGCTCCCAGCAACCGTCGCGGCCCGTGACCGCGACCCTGATCCGGCCGCCGACCGGCGTGAACTTGATCGCGTTGTCGAGCAGACTGCGCACGACCTGCTCGAGGCGCTCGCGGTCGACGCGCACGCGTGGCGCACTCTCGTCGATCTCGATCGCGAACCTCATCTGGCGCTCTCTCGCGGCCGGCGTGACCTCCTCGCCCAACGCCCGGACGAGTGCCGCGGCGTCGACCTCTTCGCTCGCGAACACGGCTTCGCCGCTCTCGAGCTGCAGGTAGTCGAACATCTGGTCCATGAGCCCCTTGAGCTGCAGACCCTCGTGATGGATCACGTGCGCGAACTCCGTCATCTCGGGGTGCTGCTTCGGCACGAGCGCATCGAGGATCTCGGCGAAGGCGCAGATGTTCGTCAACGGCGTGCGCAGCTCGTGCGAGACGTTCGTGAGGAAGCGATCCTTGAGGCGCTGCAGCTCGTGCGCGCGCGTGCTGTCGACGAGC
>DASRJH010000169.1:0-20301 GCA_035649575.1 Planctomycetota bacterium | reverse complement strand
AGGGCCGGCAGCACCCTCGGCAGCTCGCGGATGTGCGGCAGGTGCAGGTCGTTCACCTCTTCGCGTTGACCGAACGCGTAGTCGCGGAACTCGCGCGCTGTGAGGATCGCGCGTAGCGCGTCGTCGTCGCAGCTCGCGAGCTGCGTGCGCAGGCTCGCGTCGTCGGCAGCGACGGCGGCACCGAAGCGCTCGCGCACGGCGTCGCGATGTCGCGCCGTGATCTCGAGGAACCGCGCGAAGAACTTCGCCTTCTCGGGACGGCGGCGGATCGCGACGAAATCGAGGATCTGCAGGAAGAGCAGCGTGCGGCTGCTGCTGCGCGCGCGCACCGTCGCGGCGAGCTCGCGCAGACCCGGCACGAAGCGGTCGTGGCCGACACGCAGCAGCGGGCCGCTCGGCACGTCGCGGATGCCGGTCGCTTCGACGACGAGCACGCCGGGAGCGCCATCGGCGAAACGGCCATACCAGTCGAGCACGTTCTTCGTCACGAAGCCGTCCTCGGTCGCGCGCCACGGCACCATCGCGGGCACCCAGGTGCGCGTCCTGGCCGTGACGGGACCCAGACGCACGGGCGAGAACAGCAGCGAGCGTGCGGCCTCGTCGGCGGTCGGCCAGTGGGCCTCGGGCACCTTGTGTCGCACGACCGGCTGCGCGTCGCCCATGGCGTCTCAGCCGCCGCGTTGCTTCGGTGGTTCGCGGAAGCCCTTCGGGGCGCGGCGCACCTCGCCCTTTGTTTCGTTGGGTCTTTTCGGTGGTTCGCGGAAGCCCTTCGGGGCGCGGCGCACCTGGCCCATCGACTGCGGTGGCTGTTCGAGACCGAGCGCATACCACTGCATCTCGAACGCCTGCATCGACATCCTCGTTCGGTTCTGCAGGCGGAGCATGTTGTCCTTCGTCGGCGCGTTGTTCGCGTCGCGCTTCAAGAACTTCGCGAGCAGAGCCTGGGCCTCGTCACTGCGCTCGAGCTTGTGCAGCATCCACGCGTACGTGTTGTGCAGCAGCGCGTGCTTCTTGTTGACCGCCGCGGCGAGATGCAGGATCTCGAAGGCGCGCTTGTGGTCGCCGTTCTTGAAGTGGATGCACGCGAGCAAGAGGCGCGCGTCCGCTGCTCGCACCGACGCGCCCTCGAGCAGATCCATCGCCTTGTCCTTCTTGCCCGAGTGGTACGCGAGCAGGCCCATCTGCGCGAGCAGCTGGCCGCGCAGCAGTGGGATCCACTTTCCCATCGGCAGCATGTCCTGCAGGCTCTGCATCGCCAGATCCCACTGGCCTGCCTGCATCTGTCTCTGCACGGCGGCCATCGCCGGCTGCAGTCGCGAGCCGAAGCGACGCGTGAAGAGGATCCAGGCGACGACGAAGAAGATCAGCGAGAAGAAGATCGCCCAGCCCCATGGCCACCAGTCGAGGAGGAAGCCGCCGAAGCCCAGGAACAGGGCCAACACACTGCAGAGGATGACGGAGTACACGCGGGTGAAGGTAACGGAGTGCCGCCCAGGATACGTCAGCGGCGCCTCGCCAGCGAACGGAACGTGATCAGCGACCGTTCGGCTGCGCCGGTGCGGCGTGCGCTGCGGCGGGCTGCTCGTCGAGCAACTGGCGCAGCGCTTCGATCTTGGCCAGCAGGATCTGCTGCTCGAGCTTCGCCTTCTCGATCGACAGCTCGACGATGCGAGCCTCGAGCTCGCGGCAACGTTGCCGCTGCGACTCGGTCTCGGCCTCGGCCTGGGTGCGCAGCGAGCGTTCCTTCTGCAGGTTGCTGCCATCGCGGTCGAGCTGCGCCTTCAGGTTCTGGTTCTCGGCCGCGAGCTGATCGGCCCGCTTCCCGACCTGGACGTGGATGTCCTGGAGCGTCTTGTACTCGGTGAACAGCAGGTTCTGCTTGGGACCCCAGTAGATCTCCGTGTCGGTGGAGGTTCGCGCGAGGTGGTCGGGCGGATCGCCGGGCTTGCGCGGCTCCGCAGCGTGGCAGCCGCACAGCAGCAGCAGTGCCAGGGTCGCAAGCCAGCGGCTCGGCGTGGGGGACATGACGGGCTTCTCTTCGGCTCGGCAGCCGGCGCGGCTGTAGTCCCGCTCGCAACGGAGCTTCGTCGCCGGCTGACTATTCCTGTTCCTTGAGCTTGAGGCGAAGGCGTTCGGTGGCGCGTGTCAGGATCTGGCTCACGCGCGACTCGGTCACGCCGAAGATCTCTCCGATCTCCTTCAAGAAGAGCTGCTCGTGGTAGTAGAGCACGACGACGTGACGGTCGGTGGCCGGCAGCTCGGCGATGGCCTTCGCGAGGCGTTCGAGGCGTTCGCGGCCGTCGGCGTGGTCGCCGGGATCGATCGTGCCGCCGTCCGCGAGGTGGTTCGACAGAGCGCTGGCGTCATCGTCGCCACCGTGCTGCTCGTCGATCGAGAGCAGGCGCGTCGTGTGCAGCGCCTGCAGGTCCTCGTCGAGCTCGAGCTCCGTGCATGACATCGCAAGGGCCAGCTCGGCGAGACTCGGCTCGCGGTCGAGCTGAGCCCTGAGCTTGCTGTTCGTGCGGTCCATCTTGCGCAAGCGGTCGCGGCGATTGCGCGGCACGGGGTCGTGCTTGCGCACTTCGTCGAGGATCGCGCCGCGGATCGCCGTGTAGGCGAACGTCTTGAACGAGGCGCCCCTGGACGGATCGTAGGTCGTGGCGGCGTGCATGAGCCCGATCACGCCGACCGAGTAGAAGTCCTCGCGGTCGAGCGAGCCGGGCATCGTGACCGGCAGCCGCGCGACGACGTAGCGGACCAGAGGCAGATACTGCTCGACGAGCCGATCGCGTTCGGCGGTCGAACGCGTGAGCTTGGTCGCGCGGGTACTCACGCGTTGCTCTCCTCGGTCGTCGGTTCCTGGCTGCCCTTTCCCAACTTCATGTCGCTTGCCCGCCGGCTCATCGGCAAGCCGCGGGGCCGGACTGAGGGCGAGCGGCCGATGTTCCGGCGGGATCGGAGCTTTCCCGAAGTCTCTGTGTGACCTGATCCGGGAATGAGCGCAGTGACTGCCGTGAACTGTCGGGTTCTTCGACGCTCACTTCGCTCCGGGCCGCAGCCGGACCATCGGCGGGGCGGGCAGGGTCGCCACGAGACCGCGCGTCATCGCCGGCAGCTCCGCGAGCACCGCCGCACAGAGGCTCCTGAGGTCCTCGAGCCCCGGCCCCTGTCCGAACAGCGCGATCGGCCGCTGTTCCGCGATGCTCAGATCGACCAAGGCGTCTTGCGCGACCCAGCCACACAGCCTGCTCTCCGAGCCGAGGAACTTCTCGACCACGGCGCCGAGCTTGCGCGCCGTTCGCATCGCCTCCTCCCTGCTGCGCACGCGGTTCACGACCAGGTGCGGCAGTGGCCGCCCGCGCAGTTGCAGCACCTTGTACAGCGCATACGTGTCCGTCAGCGCCGCTGCATCCGACGTCGTCACTGCGAGCACGAGGTTCGCGCGCTCCACGACCGAGAGTGTCGCCCGCCCGATGCCGGCGCCCGTGTCGCAGACCACGACGTCGAAGTCCTTCGCGATCTCGCCGATCGCGATCAGCGCATGGTCGAGCAGACCCTGGTCACCGCCGGCCAGAGTGGGTGACCCCGAGCGTCCGAGCAGCACCTGGATGCCGCCTGGTCCGTCGACGAGCGCTTCGCGTATCGGACAGAGGCCGGCGGCCACGTCTTCGAGATCGCGAAGGCCACCGATCCGCAGGTGCACGGCGACGTTCCCGCAACCCGGATCGAAGTCGACGAGCAGCGTGCGATAGCCGGCGCGGCACAGCAGGATCGCGAGATTCGCCGCGAGCGTCGTCTTGCCGACGCCGCCCTTGGCTCCGGCGACGGCGACCCACGGCGTCGCCGCGGGCCGCGGCAGCAACAGTCCCTTCGCCTGGGTCATGGCGCCCCCGCGGCTTCGCAGTCGAACGCGGCCTGCGCGATCGCCAGCGCATCGGCGGCGACGATGTCGGCGGGCACTTGGGGCCCGATGCAGAGGTGCGACAGCCGCAGGTCCTGCTCCACGACGGCCGCAAGGGACTCCCCTGGTGCGACGGTCTCGTCCCACTTGGTCAGACACACCGCGGCGATGCCGAGCGGTTCATAGGCGTCGAAGACAGCCCTGCAGTCGCGCGCGCGTGTGCCCGCGGCGAGACACAAGAGCGCGCTACAAGCGCCTGCACGCAGGTCGGCTTCGAGCAGCGGCATCGTCGCGCGGGCGCTGCTGCCCGTGGTGTCGACGAGAATGCGATCGCAGTCGGCGTGTTGTTGCATCGTGCGGTGCAGGTCGGCGGCGGTGACGGCCACCTCGCACGGGACGTCGATCAGATCCGCGAACGCACGCAGCTGCTCGACGGCTGCAACGCGGTAGGTGTCGAGCGTCACGAGAGCGACGCGTTCGCCGCGAGCCTTGGCTCGCGCGGCGAGTTTGGCGAGCGTCGTCGTCTTGCCGACGCCGGTCGGGCCGACGACCGCGAGCGTGCGGAACGCGCCTTCGCCGGTCTCGACGCGCGGTTCGGTGTGTACGAGCGCGCTCAAGACGCGGCTCGCGAGCGCCGGCAGCGCAGGATTGTCTGGCCGCGACAAGTCGACACGCGTGCTGATCAAGGCGCGCTCGACCGCGCGCAGCACGGCGAGGGACACACCGAACCAGGTTGCGAGCTCGGCCAGGGGCCGGAAGCCGTGTGTCCAACTCGACAGGAAACTGCTGGAACCGGCCTGGTCGCGCTTGCGATGCGCTGGCCGGCGGGCCGTCAGCACGAGGTAGCCGGTCCGGGTCTGCTTCGTCTCGACGACGAGAGCATCGGGCCCGCATTCGCGGGTCACTCGGTCGAGGGCCTCCGGCAAGGTCCGGGCTTCGATTCGTTCGAGCAGCATGAGTTCTCCTGTTGGCGCGTTCGCGACGGAAAGCGGTGGCTCAGACGCGCGCGCGCAGCAGCGTTCTGAAGTCGTCGAGGCCATGGCTGCGCGCGGCCGGGACTTCCGGCGACCGGAGCCTCGGCATCGGCAGCGGCCGAATCTCGTCGACGCCTGCCGGGACGGGGCCACTCTCGAGCAGCACGAGTCCACGCTCGTGTTCCCCGACGAGCAGGATGCGGTCGTCGAACTCGATCGCGTGCACGGACTGTTGCGCTGACAACCGCAGCGTCTGTCGCAGCGTCACGAGCTTCGGTCCGAGCGCCGGCTGACCGCGCTGCCGCAGCCGCGGCACGAGTCCGCCGGCGCCGAGCACGACGAAGCCGAGCAGCACGAGGCCGACCAGCGCGGCGGTCATCTGCCAGAGGTCAGGCCAGCTCCAAGCGGGCGCCGTGGACTGCATCGACAGCGGGCCGAGGATGACGAGCGCGGCCACGAGTGGGGGGAACAGGAGCCATTTGGGGATCGCTTTCATGGGTGGGTTCACTTCTCCCTCAGCACCCGACGTGCCAGGCGCTGAACCACCAGATGTTGTGCCAAGCAGCGCGCTGCAGCGGACCGCCGCGGTGTCAGGCGCAACACTCGTCGCTGGATCGTACGACGATGCGGCGCGCCCACTGGAGGCGCACGCTACGTTGATCGAGCCATGGCTCGCACCGCGTTCGACGAACTCGTGCACCGCATCAACAACCTTCTCGGCACGATCGAGATCCAGGCCGAACTGGCTCGCAGCGAAGGCACGCTGCCTGCCCACGTGAATGCCGTGGCGCACATCGTCGAGTCGGCAAACCGAACGCGGGAGGACGTCGTGCGCCTGCGCGCTGCGGCCGAGCAGTCGACAGACTGCTGAGCCGGTCGATCAAGCTGTCGGCACGGCGCGAGGCAAGGGAGGCAGGATCGAGCCGAGCTTCAGCGAGAGATCCGCCTCCTCGCAGGGAAACCCGAGGATCACGTCCGCATGGGACATGAACGCCATCACCACGCGCTGGCGCGAAGGCTGGTGGATCAGCAGCACGACCCTCGTGGAGCTGGACAGCTCCTTGATCCGGCGACACCAATCGAAGCGCCGATCCTCGCCGGGCGGCACGTCGAGCAGCACGACTTCGTTCTTGTGCGCGGCGGGGTTCGGGATCTCGCCGCGGCCGTGCCGCCGCAGGTCGAAGCCGATGCGCCGGCAGCTGCGCCGCAGCGTCGAGAACACTTCGGGCTGGAGCACGAACGCCGCGATCGTGCCGCGGATCGGCGCCGCTGGGATGCTCTCGAACCCCTCGTCGTCCTTGGCCTGAGCACTCGCGCTGATCGCCGCGCCGCGCGCATCTGGTGCGACGTCGTGTGACTCGAGCGGAGCCTTGTTCCAGGCCTCGGCCGTGGCGCGATCGACGACGAGCCTGCCGATCGACTCGGGATGTTCACCGACCTTCAGCTTGAAGCTGAACACCACGAGCGGCTCGGTGCTGAACAGACCCTTGTCGAGACCAGGCTGCACGACGCCGTGATCCTGCATGCGCACGTCGATGTTGCCGAGCTGCTCGCGCAGCACGTTGCCGAAACCCGCGAACAGTACGTTGCCGAGCTCGCCGAAGGCCTGCGCGTCTTCGGTCTCGAACGTGGATCTCGTGCGGCGCTCCGTGATGACTTCGTCGGTTGCCAGCATCAGATGCCCGGCCATCGCGACGGCATCCGGCAGATCGAACAGCGCATAGAGCACCCTGCCGGCGAAGCCCTTTTCCATCATGCCGCGTGCGAGCGCGCAGGGCTTCTCGATCCCCGCGACGAGCGACGCGACTTCGATCATCTCGGGCTCGAGCGCTTCGACGACGATCTCGCGTCCGACCAGCGGTCCCAGAGATCCGCTGATCGATCCGCCGAGCATCGCGAAGAGCCGCTTGAGTTCCTCGCCAGTTCCCTGCTTGAGAGTTGTGCCCGACATTGCTAGCGCGGCGTCGTTTGGTCCGATCGTCGTGACCCGCCTGTCACTTCAGGAAGGGTTCGATGGTGCTCTGGATGGTTTCGGGGGTGAATGGCTTCTCGAGGTTGCCCTCGTCGACATCGGCGAGGATCAAGTCGAACGTGCGCGACTCGATGGCCCTGCTGAGTGCAATCGCACTGTTGCGTTCGATGGCATCGCGCGACTCGGTCGATCCTGCGTCCGCGATGCCGGCGTGCCCGATGCGCCGCATCATGGGCTTCCGGATGCTTGCCGAGTCGTCGACGGTGAGGATGTGCATGGCCAAGATGCGCAGGCTCGGGCTATCGGCCGCAGAGGAGCGCGGGATTCAGTGGTTTTGCGGCCAATCGGCTCCGACGGCGATGCGCGCGCGCATCCGCTGCCATGGCCGTGTTGGCGTCGAGGCGGGCGAGGGCTCCCTCGAGCGAGCCCACGCGACACTTCGATCAGCCGACCACGTTCTGGGGCCGATCCATCTGGGCTTTCAGTCGCGCCATGACGTTGCTGTGGATCTGGCAGACGCGCGACTCGGTCAGCTCCATGATCTCGCCGATCTCGCGCATCGTCAGCCCCTCGTAGTAGTACATGAGGATGATCAGGCGCTCCTTCTTGGTCAGGCTGCCCGTGATCGTCTCGAGCGCGTCGTGCTGCTGGATCGTGTCGACGGGATCCACCGACTTGCGGTCGGCGAGGATCTCGACCTTCTCCATCTCCTTCTCCTCGTCACCGTCGTCCCACTTCTCGGAGAGCGAGAAGATCGTCTTGGCGTTGGCCTCGGCCTCGTGCGATTGGAGCTCTTCGAGAGTGATGCCGAGCGTCGCGGCGATCTCGGCCTGGTTCGGCGCGCGGCCGAGCTCGCCTTCGAGCTGTCGGATGGCGCGGTCGAGCCGATGCGCCTTGAGTCGCACGAGGCGTGGCACCCAGTCCTGCGAGCGAAGCTCGTCGAGGATCGAACCGCGGATGCGTGTCGTGCAGTAGGTCTTGAACTTGATCCCGCGCGAGAGATCGAAGCCGTTGATCGCGTCCATCAGGCCAAACGTGCCGGCCGAGCTCAGGTCGTCGAGCTCGATCGACTTCGGCAGCGTCTGCAGCACGCGCTCCGCGATGGCCCGCACCAGCGGCATGTGGTATTCGATGAGCGTGTTGCGCAGGTTCTCGTCGCGCGTCCGCTTGTAGGTCTTCCAGATCACCTCGAGATCCACTTCTGACACGGCGGCGTTCTGGCTCGGCTGCGCTGCAGTCGTGCTGCGTGGATTCCGGGTCTCGCGTGTCAGTGCCTTGAGGCGCGGGGTGGGGGTTGCCGGGCGGGAGGACGTGGGGAGCGCAGCGGACTTTGCCATGATCAAGACTCCAGCGGAGCTGTTGCTGAGGACGGGAGGAAAGGAATCGGAGCCGACCGCGGCGTGCGGTTGGCGGTGTTCGACGCGGTCGGCAAGCGCGTCGTCTGGCGGAGCCATTCCTGGATTCCCTTCCCCTCGACACCTCGACCCAGCTCTTGGTGGCTGGGCGTCGGGTGGCTGGAGTCGACCGCGGGTTGCGAGGCTGGAGCCGTACTGAGTCTGTCAGCGAACCGACCGGCGAACCGATCGGCGAACACGGCGGGAGCGATAGCGAACCCTCGCTTCATTTCGGGAACCAGGCTGCCATTACCGGCGGGAACCGGCTGAAGGCCCTATGGCTTTGCGTCACCGACTTTCGTCGGGTTTGCCTTTTCGAGAAGCACTGCTGAGCTCTCTCTACTCTGAGAACTCAGCAACCAAAAGAACGACAGTGGCCCATGATCGGCGCGAGCTCTGCGCCGGTTGAGTTGTTTCTTGAGAGAAACTCACAAGTCGCCACATCACATGCGCTTGTGAATGCAGAAAAACACCTGCCCCGGCGGGAGCCTAGCGCACCGGCACCAGCGCCTCGACACGGTGGGGGCTGAGACGGTCGCGGCCTTTCAGGAAGCACAACTCGACCACTACGGCGCACGCAGCGACCTTGCCACCGCAGCCTTCGATCAGCTTGCACGCTGCGCCCATGGTGCCGCCGGTCGCCAGCAGGTCGTCGACCAGCAGGACCCGTTCGCCGGGTTGGATCGCATCCTGGTGCATCTCGATCGCGTCGGTGCCGTACTCGAGCACGTACTCGACGCGGTTCGTCTTCCAAGGCAGCTTGCCGGGCTTGCGCAACGGGAAGAAGCCGACTCCGAGCCGCATGGCCAGCGGGACGCCGAACAAGAAGCCCCTGGACTCGACGGCGCCGACCTTGTCCACGCGGCCGAAGTCGAATGCCGCGAGGCGACTGACGGCGACCACCATCGCTTTCGGTGATGCCAGGAGCGGCGTGATGTCCTTGAACACGATGCCCGGCTTCGGGAAGTCGGGCACGTCGCGCAAGAACTTCGCTAGGTCCATGTGGCTATCCTGCCGCGGCAGCCGAGAAAGCGCGAGGGTTGCGCCCCCCTCACTTCTTCGGCGTGCCGGGGGCGGCAGATGCGGCGGCGCCGCTGCGTTCGCGCTCGGTACCGGACAGCACGCGGGCTCCGGGAATGTTGCTCACGTCGGGCTGATCCTCGGTGATCGGGCGCTGCGGCTCACGGCCCTCGATCGCCTTGGCGGGTTGCTGCGACCGGCCAGGTGCCTGCGTCCGGGCAAGTGGCTGCCGCTCCAGCGGAGGGGCAGCAGAGGTCGTGCCGACCTGTGCGGCGGCGCCGCTGCGTTCGCGTTCGGTGCCGGACAGCACGCGGGCTCCGGGAATGTTGCTCAGGTCGGGCTGATCCGCCGTGATGGGGCGCTGTGGCTCGCGACCCTCGATGGCCCGCGCCGGTTGCGGCGTCCGGGCAGTTGGCTGGCCTGGCGTCACACCAGGGCTCGCCTTGCGGGCACCGGGCGTCCGCCGTTTCTCGGGCAGCTTGCGCGTTGGCGCGGCGCGGTTGGACGGACGAACCGCTGGCGCGGACGCCGGGGCCGTCTGGGCCGCCGCGGCGCTGGCATCCGTCAACAGCACGTTGCCGAGTGCCTCACGGTTGCTGTCCAGCCAGGTGCCGAGCAGGCGCGAAGCGATGAACAGCGGCGAGACGCAGAGCGGGCCGGCGGCCGCGATCTGCACCCACACGTAGGTTTTCACGATTTCCATCGTGAACCAGATCACGAGCGCGGCGGGCACGAACAGCCCGCAGGCCACACCGGCGATCCCGCAGTAGGACTTCCCGCCTCGGGTAACGCCACGCAGCAGCCTGACCGGGGACAGCGCAGTCCAGTCGCCACGCAACGTCCGGAACGACCAGGCGAGCGGCACGAAGAACGCGCCGATCAGCAGAGGTGGCAGCGAGGTCGCGATCGGGGCCCCGAGAGCGAGGGCGAGCACCCCCGGCCCGAGCAGCGGCGTGAAGACGACCAGTACGTCCAGCGCGAAACGGCGCGCGTCGAGGACGATCTGCTGGTACGAGGGCAGCGGTGGCACGTCGCCGACGCCTTCGCTGCTGGCGATCAGGATCTGTCGCCCCATGGCTCCCATGACCGCGAGCACGCAGAGACCTGGCACCACGGTGACCGCGGCGAGCATCCATCCTCCGCCCGTGAGGATGCCACCGGCAACCATCAGCGGCGGGAACGCCAGCGTCGTCACCAGCACGATCATCGGCATGTGTTGGTGGAACAGATACTGCCACGCGTCGATGACGTGATCACCGAGCGTGTAACCCGGGTGCGCGGTGTCGGCGGAGGTGCTCTTCTCCGTCCTGGCCATCCGGGCGGCCGCAGCGTTGTTTTGACCCTTCTTGGGGTTCACGAGACCCTGGCGCCTCAGACGATGCTCGACCGTCTTGAGCACGTGCGGGTTCACGATCTTCCCGAGACAACGAAGGGCCTCTTCGTTGTGGCCGAGCTCGGCGCTCACCAGTGCGAGGTCCTTCCAGAGTTCGTCGGACTCGAGGCCGCGCTCGATCGCCCGGTGGATGCTCGCATATCGCTGTTCCGGTGACTCAGCGGTCGGAGTGGCATGACTTTCAACTTCCACGGATCTCTCCTTTTCTGTCGGACTTTCGGACACTGCGGCGAGCCATTCATCGGCTCGGAGGGCCGTGGTCTTGACCCCCGCCTGTCCCATGCCAGGATCTCGTCGCGGCCCGCGCGGGGCCCGACGCGGCAAGCGTGCTGGTCCTCGCCATGCGATCGGCATTTCGCGCGCCGCGGGTGCAGCCGCTCTGCCCCTGCGGGGGCGCAGCCGGGCGCCAACAGGATGCGGCCGGGCGATCCCTTGCCCGCGCGATGGCCAGAGCCGAGACTGAGGCGTTCCTCATGAAGGTCTTCCTCTGCCGCCCGCGCGGGTTCTGTGCCGGCGTCGAACGCGCGATCGAGACGGTCGAACGCGCGATCGCCAAGTTCGGCCGTCCCGTCTACGTCCGCCACGAGATCGTGCACAACAAGATCGTCGTGAGGGACCTCGAACAGAAGGGCGCGATCTTCGTCGACGACCTCGCCGAGGTGCCCCCGGGCAGCCACGTCA
The DNA here is from genome assembly GCA_035649575.1 of Planctomycetota bacterium. GTDB lineage: Bacteria > Planctomycetota > UBA1135 > UBA1135 > UBA2386 > DASVAL01. The sequence continues at coordinate 8,966 of DASRJH010000169.1, read as the reverse complement.
TCTTCAGTGCCCACGGCGTCGCGCCTACGGTCTTCGCCCAGGCCGGCCGCCTGCAGCTGCATGCGATCGATGCGACCTGTCCTCTCGTTACCAAGGTGCACGTCGAAGCGCGCCGCTTCGCCGACAAGGGCATGACGATCCTCCTGATCGGTCACGCCGATCACGTCGAAGTCGAAGGCGTGGTCGGAGAGGCTCCCGAACAGACCATCGTCGTGGCCACGCCCGAGGAAGCAGAACGAGTGCAGGTACCGGACCCCAAGCGCATCGCCGTGCTCACGCAGACGACCCTCAGCGTCGACGAGGCCATGCGGGTCCTGCACGTGCTCAGGCGCCGGTTCCCGAACCTCGCGACGCCGCGCAAGGAGGACATCTGCTACGCGACGACGAATCGCCAGATGGCGGTCAAGAACCTGCGTGGCAAGGTCGACGTGTGGGTCGTGATCGGCGATCGCATGAGCAGCAACAGCAACCGGCTGCGCGAGATCGCGGCCGAGTCCGGTGTCCCGGCGCGCCTCGTGCTCGGTGCTGCCGAAGTGCAGCGCGAGTGGTTCGAAGGCGTCGCCAACGTCGGGATCACTTCGGGAGCGAGCACCCCCGAGAGCAGCGTCTCGGCCGTCGTGGAACGCCTGCGCGGTTTCGGTGCCACTTCGGTCGAGGAGATCGACGGCATCCCGGAGATGATCGAGTTCATGCTGCCTCACGAGGTGCGTTGACGCGATGCGGGTCGCGCTCGGCCAGATCGACACGACCGTCGGCGACTTCGCCGGCAACAGCGCGAAGATCGTCGAGTACGCCGAGCAGGCGGCTTCCCGCGGCGCCGAGGTCGCGGTCTTCCCCGAGCTCGCGATCTGCGGTTACCCACCCGAAGACCTGCTGCTGAGCAGCGGCTTCCGGCAGGCGCACGACGAAGCGCTCGCGCAGCTGAGCCGGCGCGTCCCGCGCAGCCTCGACATCCTCGTCGGTTGTCTGACCGAGAACGCGGCCGCAGCGGCGCAGGGAGGCCGTCCGCTGCACAACGCGGTCGCGTTGCTGCAGCGCGGCGAACACCGGATCGTCGCCAAGAAGTGCCTCTTGCCGACCTACGACGTGTTCGACGAGTCGCGTTATTTCGAGCCGTGGCGCACGCCGGAGACCAACATCGTGACGCTGCGCGGCCGGCGTGTCGGGATCGTGGTCTGTGAGGACGGCTGGAACGACGAACACTTCTTCGATCGCCGCAGCTACGCGACGGACCCCGTCGAGCGCGTCGTGCGCGCGGGCGCCGAGATCGTCGTGAACCTAAGCGCGAGCCCGTGGGCGGCCGGAAAAGAGGTGTTCCGACATCGCATGGTCGCGGCGGCAGCGGCGCGGCACGGCGTGCCGATGATCTACGTCAACATGGTCGGCGGCGACGTCGAACTGCAGTTCGACGGTGGTTCGCTGGCCGTGAAGTCGACGGGCGTTGCCTGCCAGCCCGTCGCGTTCCGCGAGGCCCTCGTGCTCGTGGACACGGAGGCCCCGTGGACCGAGACGCCACTGCGCCAGCCGATCGAAGCGATGCAGCACGCTGCGATCGTGCAGGGCATCGCGGCCTACCTGCGCAAGTTCGGCTTCCAACGCGTCGTCGTCGGCCTGTCGGGCGGCATCGATTCGGCGCTCGTCGCGACGCTGGCGGCCGATGCGCTCGGGCCCGCGAACGTGATGGGTATCGCGATGCCATCGAGCCACAGCAGCGAGCACAGCCTCGCCGACGCGCGCCAGCTCGCGCACAACCTCGGCATCGGCTTCCAGGTGTTGCCGATCGAATCGCTGCAGGTGACCTTTGCCGACGTGCTGAAGCCCGTGTTCGCAGGCACCGCAGCGGGCATCGCCGAGGAGAACCTGCAGGCGCGCATCCGCGGCGCGCTGCTGATGGCGTATGCGAACAAGCACGGCCACCTCGTGCTTGCCACCGGCAACAAGAGCGAATGCGCGGTCGGTTACTGCACGATCTACGGCGACACGAACGGGGCGCTCGCGCCGATCGCCGACCTCTGGAAGACGGAGGTCTGGGCCTTGAGCCGATGGCTGAACCGCGACTCGGAACGCATTCCGCGGCGCTCGATCGAGAAGGCGCCGTCCGCCGAGCTGCGGCCCGGCCAGCTCGACACCGACAGCCTGCCTCCGTATCTGGAGCTCGATCCGGTGCTGCGTTGCCTCGTCGAAGACAACCTGACGGTCGAGGAAACGGCGGCGCGCACGGGCATGACGCGCGCGCGCGTCGCCGAGTCAGCGGCCAAGGTGCATGCCGCGGAATGGAAGCGCAGCCAGTATCCGCCGACGCTCAAGGTCAGCGATCGCTGCTGGGCCGGGCGGCGCATGCCCGTGGCACACCGATACCGCGAGCAATAGCGGCGACGTTCCTGGGAGGTGCAGCTCACGTCTTGCGCTTGCGCAGGTTGTCGAGCACGCGTCGCAGCGCATCGCTGGCCTGCTCCTCGAGGTCCCGCTGCAGCACCTTCTGCAGCAGATCGCCGATGTCGGGCAGCGCGAGCGATGGCGAGTCCACGGTTCCCCTGAGACGTGCCGCCGGCAGCGCGCCGCCGGCAACCTGCAGCATGCGTTCGCCGTCGCGGTGGCCGCGCAGCAGCGCACCGAGCTCGAAGCCGAGGTCGAGCTGACCGTCGAGCCGCGTCACGCCCGAGACGCCGATCTGCTTGCCCTTTCGCAGCCACTTCGCCGCGCGCATCGCGATCGCACCGCGCTCGAGGCGGAACGGGGCCTCGAAGCTGTCGATCGCGAGCGTGCCCGCGTCACCGGGCTCGCCTGCGAGCTCGCCGAACGGCGCGAGCAGACCGGCCAGCGCAGGTGCCGGCGTCACCGTTGCCCCGCGCAGGCCCAGCGTGCCACTGCCGGCCCATTCATCGAGCAGATGCAGCCAGTTCTGGCCCGGAGCGGCGCAGGCCGGGCCTTGCAGCGCGAGTTGCAGATCACACTGGCCCGAGAGATCGGGCACGCCGGAGTCGAGGCCCGCGAACATCGGCACCAGGTAGCGCATCACTTCGACGCCGGCAGGCTGCAGTTGGCCGCCGCTCCAGCGCATCGCGAACGCACTCGGCCATCGCTCGCCCCGCAGATCGATCTGCAAGCCCAGCGTTACGGCGCCGCGGTCGAGCACCGCCTCGCTGACGTCGAAGCGGAACTGTCGATCGCGCAGGCTGCCGGTGCCCTCGAGCTTGCCGAGCAAGAGACCGGCGACCGCGATCGTTTCGGCGGTCACGTGCACAGTCGCGGCGCAGTGCTCGAGCAGTCCGCCGAGCTTCCCGTCGAGCTTGGATGGGTCGAAGGTCCGAGGAATGCCGATCTCGCCGTGCACCTTGCTGCCCGTGCCTTCGAGCCAGCCCGGCACGGGACCCCCGAGTGCTGAGAGCGCATCGACATCGAGCTCGTAGGCGAACGCGAGCGCGTCGGGGCTGGGCCGCACCGGCGCCGCTGTCGTCGCCGCGAGACCGCGCAGATGAAACCAGCCGAGATCGATCGCGAGTCGGTCGGCGTCGACGACTTGCCAGCTGGTGCCCGAGCGGCGCAGGCGCAGCACCGGCGTCAGCGTCCAGCGTTCGCTGTGCACGTCCATGCCAGCCACGAGGTCGCCGGACACGCGCGGGCCGAACACCGACAGGCTGCCGTCGATGGTGATCAGTTCGGGGCGGGGCTGTCGCACCGTCATGGCGCCGTTCGCGACGCCGGCGAGACCGGTCACCTGGCCCGGGAACAGCGCGGTCAGCAGCGGCTCGTAGCGGCCAAGGTCGAGGCCCGCGGTGCTCAGCACCGCGTCGACAGCCCCGGTGCCGGCGTCGACGGCGACCTCCAGACCCAGCCTGCCGAGCTCGACCCCGGACGTGATCGGCATCAGCTTCGTGTCGAGATCCACCGCCACACGCTGCGAGTCGAACCCTTTCTTCACGCTGCAGACGATGTCGGAGAGCGACTCGAGCAGTTCGCCCTCGCGTCGGAACTGCAGCACGGACTCGCGCGCCTGCAGATGCAAGCGCCACGCACCGAGGTCGCGTCGCCCCTTCGCCAGGGACACCTCGCGACCGTGGCCCGAGCCGAATCGAAGGCGGAACAGGCGCTCGAAGTTCGTCGTGCCGTCGGCGTCTTGTTCGACGTAGATCTCGAGGTTGTCGACGACCGCGTCGAGCCCGAATCTCCCACGCAGCATCGGCAGCAGCGACAGATCCGCGGCCGCGCGCTTGCAGCGCAAGCACGGCCGCTCCGGCGCGAACCCCGGTGGGTTGCCGATTTCGAGGCCCACCACGGCCAGACCCGTGAACCAGGAGAAGCCGAGCTGACCGATGCGGCACGGCACGCCGAGCTCACGACGCAGCTGCGCTTCGATCTGTTCGCGCACTGCATCGATGGCGATGGCGTGAGGAGCTGCGAGCACGAGACCGAGCAGCGCGACGAGCACGACAAAAGCCGTGCGCCACCACCGCCGCCGCTTCCGTGGCATGGGGGGGACCGTCGTCGGGTCGGTTCGCGGAGAGCTGACTTCCATGCGTGGCCCCATCATGCCGAAAAGGCGCCTTGATGAGGCACGAGGAAACGCACGCGACATCGTTGCTCGAGCGAGTCGATCTCGTCTTGGCCACCCGTCTCGCCAATGCGTCCGACAACCACGAACCGCTCGCAACCTCGCAAATCCTCCTCGACGAGGTCCGGCGGCCGTCGCCGGGCGATGCGGCCTTCATGGCGGGACTGCTGCGGCTGCGCGGGTTCGTCGTCGAGGAACAGGACGCCAGGGACGTGGTCGAAGGACGCCCGGGGCGTCTTTCCCCAACCACGCAGGAGCACCGCCTGCTGCTCGGCATGCGGGAGTGCCTGCGGCTCACGCGCGAACGTGCTCTGGCGGGCATGCCGCCTGACGGCTGGTTCCTCGTCGATCTCTTCAAGACGATGACGCGAGACCTGCCGCGCTTCCGCAACATCGATCTTCGCCGCGGGCCACCTTGGGACGCGATGCTCCACGTGTCCCATCCAACGCCGGACCAGCTGCGCTTCCTGATCGACCGTTTCGACCTCACACACTGCTACCGCGATGTCGCCCCCGCGTTCCATGCGCTGCATCCGGTGCGGCAGGGGTTCCGGTTGTTGTGGCGGTTCCTGCGCATCGCTCCGTTCTCGGACTTCAACGCGATCATCGCCTGGCTCGGCATGAATGCGTGGCTGCAGACGAAGGGGTATCCGCTGCTCAGCGCGCACGACGAGGATCGGCAGTTCCTGGCACGCCTCGCGAACGGGCCGCCGCCGACCAAGATCCTGCCACTCGAGTCGCGCCTGTTGTCGGCGGTCGGCGTTTCCGACTGAGCATCAGCCGCGACCACCGCCGTCGATCAGCGGATGGCGCGCACGATCGCCAACGGCACCGCGAACCGGCCATCCAGCACGAGACGTTCGAAGTCGATGCCGGTCAGCACGCCCTCGTGAACCTCGGCAGAGTCGACGCGCACGCGCCGCCCCATGAGCCCGAGCCGGTCGCGGAACACCGCCTCGAGGCCAGCGTGCCGGCGCAGCGTCAGGTCGCGCAACAGGGTCTCGATCTGGATCGCGATCGCGACGAGCAGAGCGCCGCGATCGACTTCGTGTCCTGTCGCCACCGCGAGCGAACACGCAACCGTCTCGAGGTCGGGTGGGAAGCGCACGCGGTTGCAGTTCACGCCGATGCCGATCAGGTAGGTGTCGGGGTTCCCGACGCCCGCATCGATCAACACCCCGGACAACTTGCGTCCGTCGAGGAACACGTCGTTCGGCCACTTGATCGTGAGCCGTCGCCCCGCGAATGGCTGGCAGGCCTGCAGGACGGCCACGGGCACGGCTGCGGGCAAGGCCAGTGGCTGCGGCAGCGGCGCCGTCACGCGGAACGTCACCGCGAGGTCTGCCCCGGGTTCGTCGTGCCATTCCCGCCTCTGCCGGCCGCGACCGCGAGTCTGATGGTCGGCCCAGTAGACGGCATCGCCGTCCTGCGTGTCGGCGGCGGCGAGCTCTTGTGTCGAGACACACGACACCACGTGCACGAGGCGGCAAAAGCGCGTGCGTTCGCACAACAGGGTCTCGATCCGGGCGTCCTCGGGCATGCGGCGGAAGGCCCACATCATCGTCGATTGAAGTTGCGCGTCCAATTCGGTCGATGGTGTGGAGGCGTTGGACGGTGTGGTCCACGCAGGCAAAGGAAACGATGACGAAGAACCAGGGGCCCACGCTTCCGTCGGCCGTCCCCCAGCGCCCGGGAATGCGGAGCATTCCGACGCGCATCCGCGACCTTCGCGAGCCCCTGGTGCCCCCGCTCGTGATCGAGCCGGCCGCCGGACAGGAGCAGGTCGCGGTCCGCGAGGCCCTGGGTGAGCTCGATGGCAAGGTGGCCGAGGTCCACCGCAGCGTCGCCGAGGCGTATCTGGTGCAGGGCCAATACGAACGGGCCCTGCCGCACCTCGAGGCCGCGGTGGCCTTCGGCGCGGCCGAGCCGGAGCTCCAGATGCAGCTCGGCTTCGTGCGCTACGTGACGGGCAACGACGCCAGTGCGATCGACGCGTTCAACGCGGTGTTGATCGCCGACGGCAACAGCTGCGAAGCGTGGTTCAACCTCGGCATGGTCCTGTTCGGCCAGAGCCAGTACACGGAGGCCGAAGACTGCTTCCGCCGGTCGAGCGAGATCCAGCCCGAAGATGCGCAGACGTGGAACAACCGCGGCGTCTGTCTGTGGAAGATGCACCGCGTCGCGGATGCCAAGGTCTGCTTCCTGAAGGCGCTCGAACTCGATCCGAACCAGGCCGACGCGGCGTTCAACCTCGGCAACGGGCACTGAGCGCGCGGCGGCGGTTCGCGATCAGCCGGGGATGATCCCGTCCCAGCCTTCCTTGAGCGTGCAGGTGACCTGCAGCGCGTTGTTCACGCCGGTCGGTGTGCGGGTCAGGTTGGCCTGGCTCAGCTGATCGAGCGCGAACTCGTAGAGGCGATCGAGGTCGCGAGAGACCTCGCCGCCGGCGGCGTGGTCGAGGCTCGCGCGCAACTCGCCGAGGATGCCCATCGCGCGACTCAGCGATCGTCCGACTCCCGCGGAACGCGCGGTCTTGCTGTCGGCGAGGCCGGCGCGGCTCGTCTCGAGGTGCTTGATTGCACCGTCGTAGAGCAGCTTGATCAGCTTTTCGGGAGACGCGGTGAGGACGGCGTTGCGGTGGCGGGTGACGGCGGCTCGTGGGTAGGCCAAGTCGGGTTTCCTCGTGTATCTGGTTCCTCGGCACGCTCAGCCGAGCAGGCGCTGCGCCGAACGCGGCAGCGCATTGGCCTGCGACAACAACGCGATGCTGGCCTGTTGCAGGATCGAGTCGCGTGTGCGTCGAGCGGTCTCGCACGCGACAGCGACGTCCCGGATGCGGGATTCGGCGGTGCTGTGGTTCTCGTCGGTGATCAGCAGCGTGTGGATCGCCGCATCGATGTCCAGCACACGGTTCGATCCGGCGAGGCGGCCGCGGCGGTCAGGATCGCGGGCCCGAACGGTGCTCGGCCTCGTGGTGAGTTCGCGCCGCGAGGACAGGAACGAGCTGACCTCGTCGAGGGCGTCTTCGGCCGTCTGGACCAGGCAAGCAGAATCGTCTGTGTCGTGCTGGACGTTCTCGATCGAGCGGATCTGCGCGCGGAGTCGTTCCGCGAACGCGTCCGCGCCAGTGGAGAAGCGCAGGCCCGCCGACAGACGACGGAAGCTCCGGCCCGGGCGTTGCTCGACGCGCGCCTGCTGCGCGTGGGGGGAGACGACGTTCGCGTGGACTCGTAGACCCATGACCTTCCGATCCGCCGGGGATGCCCCGCGGAAACAGTGAGATTGATGATCCGGAGAAGGACGCCGGCCCTTGAGCGGCCGGTGCGGCACGTGGCACAGGGGCCGGCCGGCACAGACCGGATTCCCGTCATTTCTCGCGAACTGCCCAAAAGGTCGACGGCCGTACGCGCCGAAAGACCCCATGGCAAGGTCATCCACCGTTCCTGCCCGCCGGATCGTTCCGGCTGGCGCGAAAACTGACACGAGGTCGGCACATGAAGAACCTCCGATTCCCCGGACTCCCCCGCGTCCTGATCGTCGACGACGAAGAAGGTGTGCGCGAAGGCCTGCGCCAGATGCTGCAGCGCGAAGGTCTGCAAGTCGAGACTGCCGGCACCGCCGAGGACGGCGTGCGTCGCGTCGAAGCGAGCAGCTTCGACATCATCTTCCTGGACCTCAATCTGCCCGGCGACGACGGTCTGTCGATGCTCGGCAGGCTGCGGCAGACCACGCCGCCGGCCGACGTGGTCATCCTGACGGGTTATGGCACCGTGGCGAACACGGTCGAGGCGATGCGCAAGGGAGCCAGCGACGTAGTCGAGAAGCCGTTCTCGTCCGATCGCATCCTCGCGGTCGCGCGGCGCGTGCTCGAGACGAGACAGCTCAGGAACGAGCTCTGCTGGCTCCAGGATCGCGTTCGCGAGCTGACTGCCACCGAGCTCGTCGGGCTGTCGCCGGCGATCCGCGACGTGCAGACCCGGATCGACCAGGTCTGTCACGCGCCCGACACGACGGTGCTCGTGACCGGTCAGAGCGGCACGGGCAAGGAGCTCGTCGCGCGTTGCATCCACGAGCGCAGCGCGCGGCGCCATGGGCCGTTCGTCGCGGTCAACTGCGCCGCGCTGACCGAAGCGCTGCTCGAAGCCGAGCTGTTCGGCTACGAGCCCGGCGCGTTTACGGGTGCCTCGAGGGACGGCAAGGACGGACTGTTCGCCGTCGCCTCGGGCGGCACGTTGTTCCTCGACGAGATCGCGGAGATGAAGACGACGCTGCAGGCAAAGCTGCTGCGGGTGTTGCAGGAACGGACGTTCCGCAGGGTCGGCGGCGTGCAAGACGTGCCGGCCGACGTGCGCATCGTCGCGAGCACGAACCGCGACCTGCGCCAGATGGTGCAGTCGGGCGCCTTCCGCGAAGA
>DASRJH010000168.1:0-12103 GCA_035649575.1 Planctomycetota bacterium | reverse complement strand
AAACGCATCGCGGCCGAACCGCCGCTCTGCATCTGGCGCAGCATGAACATCCATGCCACCAGGAACAGCAACAGCGGCAGCCACGTGAACAGCACCGACAGCCAGTTGATCCCCGGTGCCTGCACCGTGAGCTGGGCATTCGGGTTGGTGGCGCGCGTCTTCTCGGCCAGCAGCGCGCCATCGCCGAGGAAGTTGGTCTTGAACGCCTTCACGGTCACCTGCCGTCCGGCGACGGTCTCGGTGCCCTCCTGGCGCAACTCGCCCAGCACCGTGCGCGTCTCCTCGACGAACGTGGCGCGGTCGATGTTGCCCTTCTCGACCTCCTGCACGAAGCGCGTGTACGGGATGTCGATGCGCTGCGTCGTCAGCAGGTTCCCGGCCCACATGCGGTATGCGACCAGCGCCAGCAGCAGCAGCAGCGCCCAGAACGCATAACCGCCCGGCGTCTCGCGCGGCGCCATGGCCGCGTGCAGCATTGCGAACAGGACCGCGACGACACCGGTGCCGACGTGCGAGGTCATCCAGGTCGACAGCTGTCCGAAGCGGAAACCCCACCGCTGGTGCCGGCGCAGCAGGTAGGCGAGGTTCGCGCCGATCGCGCCCGTGGCCAGGAGGCCAAACCAGAGGCCGAGGCTCCGGTCGGACCGCAGCAACGCGTGCTTGGGATCCGCGGCCCGCGCGGCCATGGGCTTCGTGTAGTAGTCGTAGTGCCAGAGCACGAAGCAGAGCGCCACGGTCGCGAGTGCGAGCCCGATGGCCAGCGCCGGCAGCAGGCCGCCACCAGGCGCCGCCGCTGCGGCAGGCGCCCCCTCCGGCAGCCGCTTCGCCGGATCGAACGACACGCCACTCTGCTCGAGCTGCGCGAACGGTGCCATGCCGCCCGCCATCACGAACACGTGGTCGGCGCGCAGCTGTAGCGCCACGCGCCTCTTCCCGTGCTGGCTCACTTCCACGTGCCCCCGAGCGATCGAGGTGATCTCGGTGCCAAACATGACCTCGATGCGCCCGTCCGCGAGTTGCGCCTCGAGGCGCTCGCGGTTCTTCCTGCGGATGCGGAAGAGCGCGTCCTTGCGGTAGACGATCGTCACCTGGTTGTCGGGCTGCTCGGCGAGCACGAGCGCCGTCTCGATCGCGCTGTCGCCACCGCCGACGACGACCACGTGCTGCCCCGTGTAGGCCGCCGCATCGAGCAGGCCGTAGGCGACGTGCGGCAGGTTCTCGCCCGGGACACCGAGACGCCGCGGCGTGCCGCGGCGACCGACCGCGAGCACGACATACCGGGCGCGCACGATGCCCGCGTCGGTGTGGACCGCGAACGCGCCATCGGGCCGGCGCTCGACGAAATGGAACGTGACGCCGCCGCGGAACGGCAGCTTGTGCACGCGCGCGAGCCGCTGCCAGAGATCAATGAGCTCTTCCTTCTCGAACTCGCGTTCCTCGAGCCGGCCGTGCAAGGGCAGCTCGACCGCGTCGGTCACGACGAGCTTGCGCCGCGGGTATTTCGCGACCGTGCCGCCGATCACGGGCTCCTGGTCGATCAGGTCGAAAACGAGGCCGTGCTGCTTGCACGCCAACGCACACGCGAGACCGCCGGGTCCGGCGCCGACGATCGCGACATCGACGAGGTCGGGCGCGCGCGACGCGCGTGGCAACGCGCGCAGGCGCGCTGCGATCGTCGCCGCGACCTGCGTGCCCTGCACCGTGGCCGTGCGGATCAACGAACGCGCCGTGATCTCGCCGATCAGGAACAACCCCTCGGTGCCGACGGCCTGCAGCTCGCCGTCGAGCGCGGGCACGTCGGTCCGCGCCGACAGATCACCCTGTGTCAGGCTCACGGCGCCGACCGGGCACTCCGCGACGCACCTCGCATGTCCCACGCACGCCGCGGCGTTCACGACCGCGGCCTGGCCGTGCACGAGCTGCAACACTCCGTCCTCGGGGCACGACCTGACGCAGGCGCCGCAGCCGAGACACGTGGAGAGGTCGATCACGGGTACCTGCAGCGGCGCCGCGTCCTTGCCGCGCAGCGCCATCTGGGCGCGTTCTTCGACGACCTCGCGTTGATGACGCAGATCGGCCCGGCGATGCCACGAGGCCGAGAACGCCAGCGCGAGCACGACGATCAGGCCGACCAGGAGGAGCGACATGGACCCCCGCTACAGCGCTGTCAGCGGGCCGGCTCGGCGGGTGGCGCCAATTGATCGACGTAGGCGCGCGCCGCGCTCTGGCACGACTCGAGGTTGTGGTCGAGGTCGCGCGCCTCGTTCGCGACGAGCTTGACCTCGTCCCGGATCTCGTCGATCGCGCCGCCATTGAGGTCGTAGGCGAGGAACGCGGCGTGGTCGCGCAGCGACTTCACGAACGCGTCCAACTGATCCTGCGTCGGCACGGCAACCTTCGAGATGGCCTCGTAACGCTGCTTGTCGACGGAGTAGCGCAGCTCGCTGCGCTGACGCATGCGTTCGTTGCCGATCGTGGCGAGGCTCTGCTGCCGCTCGGCGAACACCGGCGTCGCCGCGGCCACCATCGGACCGACGACGTCGCGGAACCGCTTCGCCTGCTGCTCGGCGAGGTCGGTCGACTGCACGAAGCGCGCGTAAACGGTGCTCGCCGGCTCCTTGCCGAACTTGCCGGCGGCGAGCGCATTGAGCCGCTCGAACGCATCGCCGACAGCCTGACGCGAGCGCTCGGCCTCGACGTGCACGCGCTCGATCCAGGTGACCATGGCGTCGACGCGCACCGGCGCGTTTGCCTGCGTCGAGCTGGTGCAGCCAGCCATCAGGAGACACAGCATCAAGAGACAAAGGAACGACGACCGGGGTGCAGTACAAAGTTGCATGGCTGTGGCTTCTCGGCGCAGGGCTCGCGGGCTTCATCGGCCGTTCGGCCCTCGTTCCTGGCGTCGCGCCGGCCGTTCGCGTTCGCGCCCTGTCTCAGCGCGAGACGCCGGTGGCATCGTGGCGATACGTTGTCCCCATGCAGCTCACGGTCCTCGGCTCGGGCACCGCGATCCCGGTGGCCGATCGGTTTCCCGCCGGCTACCTGCTCCAGTTCGGGCGCACGACTGCCATGGTCGACTGCGGCCCCGGCACGCTGCGTCGCCTCGCCGCCGCCGGGGTATCGCTCGATCGGCTCGATGCGGTGCTGCTCACGCACTACCACACCGATCACTGCGCCGACCTCGCCGCCTTGCTGTTCGCGCTGCGTTCGCCGCACTTCGCAGGCCGTGCCCCGATGCGCATCTTCGGCGCGCCCGGGCTCGAGCGGCTCGTCGACAGGTTGACCGAAGCCTGGCCCTGGCTCGCACCACGCGGCTACGAGCTGCAGCTCACGGAGATCACGCGCAGGTCCTTCGCGCTCGACTCGGCGCAGGTCGCGGCCGTGCCGATCCGCCATACGGCCCAGAGCCTCGGCTACCGCATCGAGACCGACGCCGGGACCGTCGCGTTCTCGGGCGATGCGGACGAGTGCGACGAGCTCGTGGAGCTCGCGCGCGACGTCGACGTCTTCGTCTGCGACGCCGCGACGCCGGATGGCCAGAAGCTCGACGGTCATCTCACGCCGGGACTGGCCGCCGATCACGCGCAGCGTGCGCGGGCCCGCCAGCTCGTGCTGACGCACTTCTATCCCGAATGCGAAGGACACGACCTGCGCGCGATGGCGAGCGCGCGGTTTCAGGGCGAGGTGCTGCTCGCGGCAGACCTCATGGCGATGGCAGTTTCACGGCGTGCCTAGATCCGCAACAGCGCGGCGTTGCTCGTCCGCTCAACCCAGGACCGCGAGCAGTCGATGACCGGGCCGCAAATCCGATGCACTCACCGAGCTTCGTCGCCTGCCACGCACTACCCTGTATCACCGTGAACACGCTCGCAATCGACGTGGGCGGGTCCGGTCTCAAGGCCGCCGTGCTCGACGCGCAGGGTGAGATGATCTGCGACGCCGTGCGCATCGACACGCCGGTCGGCGCGCATCCTGACGCCATCGTGCTGTTGCTCTCCGACCTGGTGCGCGACCTGCCGCCCTACGAACGCATCGCGGTCGGCTTCCCGGGCATGGTGCGCGACGGCATCGTGCGCACCGCACCGAATCTCGGGCACGACGCATGGAGCGGCTACGCGCTCGGCAGAGCACTCGAGCAGGCGTTGGGAAGGCCCGTTCGCATCGCGAACGACGCCGACGTGCAGGGACTCGCGGTCATCCAGGGGCGCGGCATCGAGATGGTCGTCACGCTCGGCACCGGCTTCGGCACGGGTCTCTACGAGAACGGCCGCTTGAGTCCTCATCTCGAGATCTCGCACCAACCGTTCCGCAAGGGCGAGACCTACGACGATCAGGTTGGCAACGCGGCGCGCAAACGCGTCGGGCACGAGAAGTGGCAGAACCGCGTGCTCAAGGCGATCGACAATCTGCGCCGGATGACGCACTTCGATCATCTGTATGTCGGCGGCGGCAACGCGAAGAAGCTCGACTGCAAGCTGCCTCCTGACGTGACGATCGTCGACAACAGTGCCGGTCTCAGCGGCGGCGTCAAGTTGTGGACGGACCACCTGGCGATCTGATGGGTGTTCAGGCCGCGCGGAAGACGCAGCGGCCGTCGCTCGTTTCGAGCACACGTTCCATCGCGCGCAGCGCCGCCGAGCCGGTCATCAGATCCGCCACCGCGACCGGTTGCCGCAGCGGGCACGCGGCCTCGGTGCGAGCGATCGCCAGATACAACAAGCCGCCCGAACTGACGACCGACGCGAGGTTTTCGATCGTGGCCACCGGGTCCGCGACGTGTTCGAGCACCGATTCGACGAGCACGAGGTCCCACCGGCGGTCCAGTGGAAGCTGAGGCGTTGCCGACGGCGTGCGCACGACTTCGATGTCGCGCTGGCCATTGCCCTCGAAGTACCACCTGGCGAACCGCAGCGCGGGTCCATCGACCTCGCAATACGTGACCTGCTTGCCGATCTCGCACATCAAGGACGAGGTGAGTCCGAGCCCACCACCGAAGTCGAGCACCGACGCGCCGGCACCCGCGAGCCAGGACCAGATGCCGTCCTTCTCGTAGTCCGAGCGGCGTTGCGCGCGGCTCGTGTCGTGCCGCAACAGGTCGAACATGGCCTCCTCGTAGCGTTCGTAGAAGACCCTGGCCTTGTCGCGCCAGGAATCCCCCTCGCATTGCTGCCAGACGGCCTGCGTCAACGTGTCCGAGCGCTGCGCGCACTCGGTCACGACGCCGAACGGCAAGCCCGAGTAGTCCGCGTAGAGCCGGTGGACATGCGCATCGGCCCTCAGGATCGGAGCCATGGATTCCATGTGCTGCCTCCTTTCGGGCTATCGGCCACTTCCCGCCGCGGCTGGAAGCCGGCAGGATGCCGCAGAGGCAAGCCTGCGCTGCCTCCGGCCGAACCCAGCATGCAGACAGCCCCTCACACCGACGGCAGGCCCTTCTCGAAACGGGCCAGCTCGAAACGGGCCGGCTGGTGCATCGCGGTGCTGCTCGGCGGTCTCGGCAGCGGCTCGTGTTCGAGTGCCGCTGAGCCGGCGCCGGCCCGCTATCGACCCGCGACCATCGAACACCACGACGGCGGCGGCATCGCCGTGGCCCTGCTCGCCGAGCCCGCGGCGATCCAGGGACTGCCTTGTCGCAGCTGGGTCCGCTTCCATCAGAACGGCAAGCTGAGCACCTGCGAGCTCGCGGAGGAGGCGGCGATCCAAGGCCACCGGCTGCCCGCGGCCACCTACCTCGTATTCGACGACGAGGGCCGGCTGCGCAGTTGCTTCCTCGCGCAGGACACGCTGATCGCGGGCTATTGGTGCCGCGGTGGACCGTTCAAGACGGCCACGACGTTCCATCCCGACGGCAGCTTGCGCTCGTTCTTCGCGCGCGACGCCCTGACGATCGACGGGGTGCCCTGCGTCGCGAGCTCGCACGATGCGGTCCACCTGCACGGCAACGGACGGCTTGCCGGATGTCGACTGGCTGCCGACGTCACGCGCGACGCAGAGACGCTGCGCAAGGGCCAGGTCGTGCGCTTCGACGAAGCCGGGCGCGTGTCGCGTTAGTCGAGCTCTCCAACCTCACCCATGCCTCGATTCCCGACCTACCTTGCGCGGCTCACAACCGGACGCACGATCCTCTGGTGCTACGCGATCTGGTACGCGGTCAACATAGCGCACCACTTCGACACGGACATCAGGCTCTGGGCAACGTCGCTCGGGCTCAGCGCGATCATTGGCACCGCGCTGCTGATCGGCACACGCTCGTCGAGCTCGGGCACGACCCAGCTCGACCGCTGGCAGATCTTCCGCCTCTACCTGATGCCGTTCTGCGTCTCGAGCTTCGCCGCGCTCGTCAAGGACGCCGGCTACGTGCTCGTCTTCCCACCGAGCCTGCACGAGAACCTGGTTGGCTTCGGTCTCATCGCCGCGTTCGTGGTGCTCGTGCGCCTCTTGCGTCAACCAGCGACAGCCGGACCCGCCGGCTGAGCGCGCCGAGGTCAACGCGACGCGGCAGTTTCAGCGCCGTGGGCATCCATGCCCATCAGCTCGAAGATGCGGTCGCGGCACGCGAGGTAGCCCGGTGCGTCGAGATCGCGCGGCCGCGGCAGGTCGATCACGACCTCGGCCTGGATCGTCGCGGGGCGTCTCGTCATCACGAGCACGCGGTCCGCGAGCTGCACGGCTTCTTCGATGTCGTGCGTCACGAACACGATCGTCTTGTGCTCGGCCTGCCAGATGCGCACGAGGTCGGCGCGCATCTTGAGCCGCGTCAGGAAGTCCAACGCGCCGAACGGTTCGTCCATGAACAGCACCCGGGCGTTCGCGGCCAGCGCACGCGCGATCTCGACACGCTGGCGCATGCCACCCGACAACTCGCGCGGATACGCCTTCTCGAAGCCGACGAGCCCCACCATCTTGATGTAGTGGCGCACGCGTTCGTCGCGTTGGGCGGGCGGACTGCGCCACAGACCGAAGCCGGCGTTCTGCTCGACGGTCAGCCACGGGAACACGCCGTTCTCCTGGAACACGAAGATGCGGCCCGGATCCGGACCAACGACCGGCGCGCCCTCGATGCGCACTTCGCCGCGCCCCTGCACGAGGAAGCCGCCGAGGATGTTCAGCAGCGTCGACTTGCCGCAGCCCGATGGGCCCACGATGCAGACGAACTCGCCGGCCCGCACCTGCAGGTTCACGCGCTCGAGCACGTCGATGGACTGTCCCTGCTTGCCCGGGAACGACATCCAGGTGTCGCGCACCTCGATGAGAGCACTACTGCTGTCCATAACCCCACCGCACTTCGTCGAAGCGCTCGAGCCGGCGCACGAGCAGGTCGAGCAACAACCCGATCAACCCGATCATCACCATGCCGGCGACGACGAGGTCGTAGCGTTTGCCGGCGTTGCGCGCGTCGATGATCAGGTAACCGAGGCCCGAGTTCACGGCGATCATCTCGGCGGCCACGACCACGAGCCAGGCCACGCCGAGCGCGATGCGGATGCCCGTGATGATCTGCGGCAGCGCAGCCGGCAGGATCACGCGGGCAAACAGCGGCAGGCCGACGAGCCCGAAGTTCTGCGCTGCGCGCAGGTAGACCTGCTGCATGTTCTGCACGGCGGCCATCGCGCTGACCGTGACCGGGAACACGCTCGCGAGGAAGATCAGGAAGATCGGAGCAGCGTCCGCGACGCCGAACCAGAGGATCGCGACGGGGATCCACGCGATCGGCGAGATCGGCCGCAGCGCCTGGATCAGCGGGTTCAAGGCCAGGAACGCGGGCCGGAACCAACCGAGCATGAGCCCCAGAGGCACGCCGATCAGCACCGCGAGCCCGAAGCCCATCGTGACGCGGAACAACGACGCGACGACGTACTTGAGCAGCAGACCCTTCTGCGCGAGCTCGACGATGCCGCCGACGGCCTGGACCGGCGTCGGAAACAGGTCGCTGCCCGTGGCCACGACGCCGAAGTGCCACAGCGCGAGCAGGATGCCGGCCGTGCCGATCGGCAGCAGGATGCTGCGCGCGCGCGCGCCATTCCTGCTCGCCGGCCTGGGCCGGATCGCGCCGACGACGACCTCCTGCATCACTTCTTGAGCCCTTCCCACGCGTGGGGCTTCACGACGGAATCGTCGGGCACGAACGACGCGTCCGTGTAGTCCTCGAAGTGCGCGGTTCCCTGCAGGATGCCCGACTCGAGACCGAGCTGCTCGATCTCCTCGAAGTCCGGCTTGCGCAGCGAGAGGTTCGTGTACTTGACGCGGTCGGGCGGCTTGCTGAGCACGTAACGCAGCAGGCGCGGGTGCTGGTTGTAGTAGTGCTTCGACACGAACTCCGCCGCGTCCATGCGGTGGTCCATGCTCTGGTCGATCCACTTGCCGCTGCTCGCGATGCCGTCGACGAGCTGCTGCACGGCTTCGCGGTTCTGCTTGATCATGTCCTCGTGCACCGCGAGCACGCACGAGATGAAGTTCGGCCACACGTCCTTCGTGAGCCAGAGCACGCGCCCGTAGCCGTCGAGCTCGGTCTGCGCCATGAACGGCTCGCCGCTCGTGATCGCGTCGACGGCCTTCGCGTAGAGCGCGGCCGGCATGTCCGGCGGCGGCATCTCGACGATCTCGATGTCCGACAACGTCATGCCGGCCTGCTTGAGCGCGCGGAAGAACAACAGGCGCTGGTTGCTGTAGCGGTTCGGCACCGCGACGCGCTTGCCGCGCAGGTCCTGCATGCGCCAGACGCCCGAGTCCTTGTGCACCATGACCGCGGTGCCGTCGCGGTGCCCGAGATAGACGATCTTGATCGGGACGCCTTGTTCGCGCAGCGCCATCGCGAGCGGTGCGAGGATGAACGTCGCGGGCATGTAGCCCGCGAGGAACGCCTCCTTGAGCTCGGGGAAGCCGTTGAATCGCACGGGGTCGAACGTGCCCTGCCCGTGCAGCTGCTTGTTGATGAAGTCGGTGACCGGGCACGTGAGGTGGCACGTCACGGGGATGAAGCCGACCTTGAAGCGCTCCTGGCCCGCTGCCATCGCTGCCGAGCCCTGGAACCAGCGCAGGTTCAACGTGCCGTGCAGGGCCGAGATGCACAGGGCCCAGGCAGCCATGCTGATTCCGACGGTCTTGCCGAGTTTCACGGGGCGGCATGCTAGCCCCGCGCGTGGGACGAAGCACGCGGGAACGCCGGCGACATCGCCAGCGCCGGACGCGCACGCGGCGTGTGAACAGCGATTGCAGCGCGATGGCGGTCGCGGTCACCGCTGCGACGAACGGCCAGAACCAGCCGAGTCCGTTGGCAGCCACCCCGCGGGAGTGCCGCAGTCCGCGGTATCATGCGTCGATGCCGAGCCTGCGCGCGCTGCCACGCATCCGCTTCGCCATCGCCTGCTGCTTGTCGTCCTCCCTCGCGGCCCAGCAGGGAGCGGCCGCTGCGGGCGACGTCGTGCTCGACCTCGCCGAGTTGGCTCGCCACCACGCGACGGTCGCGGCGCGCCTCGATGCCGCGACACCGGTGACGCTTGCCGCCGGCGGTTCGTGTGGTGTGCGCGGGGCGACGACGGTCAAGCTGCTCGGTACGGCCCCGGCGACGCTGCAGCTGCCGGTGCCGCAGCAGACGCATGGACAGGTGCCGCTGCTCTTCGGTGCTCTGGCCAAGCCTGCCGCGGCGCTGCACTCGCTGGTGCTGCGCCGCGACGCCGCCGGCGCGACCCTGGTCGCCACCGTGCAAGGCAAGAACGGCACCGAAGTCGCCATCGAGTGGAACGCCGTCGTGCTGCTGGCCGAACGGCCCGAACCGGCGACGCCGAAGACGGCGAAGCCGTTCCTGGCCGCGACGCCGTGCGCGCAGGCGAACGACGAGTCGATCCGCGCCCTCGCGGCGCAGCTCGCGCCCGCCGACGCCGCCCCGACGGTGCTCGCCAAAGCACTGCAGCAATGGCTGCCACGGCAGGCGCCCAAGCAGCGGCCGCAGACGTTGGATGCGCTGGGCCTCCTGGCCAGCGGCAATCACGGCATCTGCACGATGAACGCCAACCTCGGCGTCGCTCTCCTGCGCCAGCGCTCGGTGCCGGCGCGCTCGCTCGCGGTGGTGCCGACCACCGGCCAGCGGCTCGAAATGCACCGCATCGTCGAGTGGTTCGCCGACGAGCGATGGCAGCGTTTCGATCCCTCGCTGGTGCACACCGACGTGCCGATGCGCGTGGCCCAAAGCGTCGTGATGGCGATCACCTCGATCGACGACGAGGAACGCGCCGGCAAGCCGCGCATGGCCGCCCCGCTGGGGTGCCCGTTCGGCCAGGAGGTCGAGATCGTGCGCGGCCCGGCGACGCTGTTCGGCGGCGACTTCTTCTGGACCCAGGCGCTACCGCTCGCCGCGTTCGACGCCGACGACGGCGCCGTCGCGGCGGCTGCCGCGGCGTGGCGGCAGTTCCAGCGCGAGGGTCGCTGCAGCGCCACCGCCGAGGCCGCCGCTGCCGCGGTCGATCTCGCGGGTTTCCAGGCCGCCTGGCAGCCGCGCTGAGCGCGTCCGCTCGTTCTGAGTCGCGCGCTCAGCGCCTGGCACGTCCTGCGGTCTGCGCCGCGAGCGCGAGCAACGCGGTCGTGTAGAGGCGGCCGCCGGTCTCGCCCCAGACGCCGACCGGATCCCACGAACCCGCGAAGTTGCCGTCGCGCCGTTGGGTCTTGATCAGGGCGTCGCCGAGTTTGCGCTGCCATTCGGCCCACTGGCGCCCGCCCGCATGCCACAGCGCTTTGGTGCCGAAGTACCAGTAGTACTCGTCGATCGACCCCTGCGCCTGATCCCAGCACGGGGGCTTGCTCGCCAACAGGTTGGCGGACAGCTCCATCACGGCGCTCTGTTCGGGAGTCCTGCCCAGCGAGTAGCGGCACAGCAGCGCGGCCGCGGTCATCGCCTCGCCGAGCTCGGGGGGGAATCTCTTCTCGGCTCCTGCTCTGCGCGAACTGAGATCGCCGACCTTCAGGTAGCCCGCGTGTCCATCGGGGCCCGTGA
This sequence comes from Planctomycetota bacterium, assembly GCA_035649575.1. Classification (GTDB taxonomy): domain Bacteria; phylum Planctomycetota; class UBA1135; order UBA1135; family UBA2386; genus DASVAL01. Next base: position 1,116 of record DASRJH010000168.1, on the reverse strand, counting down.
CCGAGTCGAACCAGACGCTGGCTGCCTTGAGCGCGGCCGGGTCGACCTGCAAGCCGAAGAAGTTCCCCGACGCACACGCGAGCACGCACCAGGTCGTCACCGAGCTGTCGTTGTCGTTGTCGCGCGGCTGGTAGCGCCACACGCCGTACGGGTTTCTGTGTGATGCGATGTAGTCGAGCCCCTTCTGGGCCACGGGCTTGATCGGCCGGTGATCGGACAGACCGTAGGCCTCGCACATCGCGTAGGTCGCGATCGCGTGCCCGTAGATGAAGTCTGCCCCCGCGTTCGTGCCGAACAGCCCGTTCTCCTGCTGCTGCTCCTGCAGCCATCGCACGGCTCGGAGCACGTTCTCCCGGTACTGTCCCGCACGCACGGTGTTGCCTTCGGCCAGCAGCGCGAGAAGGCCGAGCCCCGTGACGCCGACGTCGTAGGTGGGATTGCCGGCACCGTCGCACGCCGCCCCCTCCTTGTCGTGCTTCATGAAACCTTCCGCGTCCCACCTGCCGTCTTCGTCCTGGTGCCGGACGAGCCAGGCCACCGCGTTCGCAGCCACCTTCGTCATCGCGGCCGGTGACACGTTCACCTCCGGCTCGGCGCGCGCCGCCGGCCGCCTCACGGGCGCAACCGCGACTGGCTCCCGAGGTGGTGGCTCTGCGACCGGCGCCGACGGCTCGGCGCCGAGGCGGACCGAGCGCAGCAGCTTCAACGTGTTGATGTCGAACTGGTGCAACACCCCATCGTGAACGACGAAGAGAAAGCGCCTCGTCGCGAGCATCGACGCCGCTCCGGGCGTGCCCTGTGGCGGCTCGTCTTGGGACTTCGCGACGTCGGGGAAGCACAGCGCAGCGACCGACACCAGGAGCAGACCGCCGGCGAACGAGCGGAACATGTGGACTCCTCTGAGGGGTAGTGAGGACCGTACTCGGCGCCGGGGACAGGGCCGCCGTGCCGCCGCGAATCGTATCGTCGCCTCGGGCAGGCGTCCGTGAGCCACACCTCGTTCGCCCTGCGGCGGGTCTTGCCCAACCATCCGATCTCTGGCCCAATGCCCACCCATGGACGCCAACGCCACGATCCGGTCGCTGCGAGCCGCGCTGGCGGCGAGCCCCGACAACG
>DASRJH010000167.1:0-76268 GCA_035649575.1 Planctomycetota bacterium | reverse complement strand
GCTTGCCGATGGGCACCGGCGACATCAGCACGAACCCGTTCCTCGACGATCCGGACGGCTGGGACAACCTGCTCGGTGGCAGCGACGGCGCCGACGACCGGTTCCACCTCAACCTCGCGATGCCGAGCCCAGGGTTCGATGCGGGTTCGGCCGCAGCGTCGACGTTCGCGTTCACCGACGGCAGCACGCTGGCCGACCGCACCTCGCGCACCGACTACGTGCTCGACGGCTCGGCGCCAGACAGTGCTTTGGTCAACATGGGCTACCACTACGCGCCCACGCTGCCCTTGCTGCCAGACCTCTCGATCAACGACGCCCGGGTCTACTACGGCGTCGGCAACAACCCGCAACCGGGCGTGCGCACCTGGAACGACCTCGGCTCGAGCTGGTCCGCGGAGGGCCTCGCGGCGCCGGCGGGCAGCACGATCCGATGGACCGTGCACCAGGTTGCGCCGCAGCTCACACAGCAGCAGCTGCTCGGCGTACTGTCCGACAGCGGCTCGGCCACCAAGCTCAACCTGCTGCGGTGGAACGGCCTCGCGTGGTCGCTCGATTGGAGCGCCGGGGCGATCGCGCCGGGCCAGAGCGGCAAGCGCGGCTTCGACGTCGCCTACGAGCAGACCTCCGGCGACGCGCTCGTCGTCTACTCGAACAACACGAACACGCCGCGTTACCGCGCGCGCACGGCCGGGCTCTGGTCGGCCGAGCTCGCGTTGCCGGTGGCGCCGCTGTCGGGCGTCGTGCAGTGGGTGCAGCTCTCGGCCCGGCCGGGCAACAACGAGATCGGGCTCGCCTACAGCGACGCGAACGCCGACCTCGCCGTGCTGGTCTGGGACGGCGCCACGTGGACCGCGGCGACTTCGTCGGTGCTCGAGACCAACCTCAAGACCAACGCGGTGACCGGCGCCGTCAGCAACCGCGTCTTCGACCTGGCCTACGAGGCGAGCGGCGAGCTCGTGGTGGCGTGGGGCCGCCTCGGCGCGAACGGCTTCCGGTACTCGACCAAGGCGGCGGGCTCGTCGGCCTGGACCGCGTCCAACCAGGTGTCGCAGGCACTGTCCAGCGTGCCGCACTTCGTCGATCTCGCGTCCGAACCGGGCAGTGACAGGCTCGCCATCGTCGTCTGCGGCCTCGGCGACGGCGTCGAGCGCATGGGCCTCGCGATCTGGAACGGCAACAACTGGATCAACCGCGACGAAGTCGACTCGCAGATCACCAACGCCAACGAGGCCGCCATCGGCGACTTCCCGGCCGCGGTCGCCTGGGTCGGAACGAGCGGCACCGCCGTCTGCGTCTACGCCGACGACCAGGCCGGCACGCTCGACTGGGCGCAGTGGACCGGCGGCGGCTGGGCCGTGCAAGGCGACTTCGCGATGCCGGGCAAGGGCATCACCGAGTCGGTCGAGCTGAAGACGTTCGCGAGCGGCAACCGCGTCATGCTGCTGTTCTCCGACAGCAACTCGGACCTGTTCGCGCTCTGGACCGACGGCACGTCGTGGAACACCACGAACGGCGGGTTGGCTCTGACGACCTCGCTGTCGTCGATCAGCAGCGTGCCGTTCAGCTTCGCGATCAAGCCGCAGTGATCAAGCCGCAGTGATCGAGCCACAGTAGCGCCACCTCGCCAGAGCCCCGGGACAGCCGGGGCCGGCCGCGCCAAGCCCACTCAGCCGCGGAAGTCGGCGCTGCGGATCCCGTACTTCTGCATGAGCTTCTGGAACGCACTGCGCGCCATGCCGGCCTCTTCGCTGCAGTGCGTCACATTGCCCTTGTGCTTCTGCAGCAGCCCCTCGATGTAGCTGCTCTCCATGGCCGCAATGCGGCGCGCCTTCATCTCCTGGAAGGTCCCCGACGGCGTCGCCTCCTCCGCGACCGGCGAGTCGGCGGCGCTCAACTCGGGCGGCAGGTCGGCGAGCTGCAGTTCGGGCGGGTGTCCGAGCGCACACGCGCGTTCGATCGCGTTGCGCAACTGGCGCACGTTGCCGGGCCACGAGTGGCCGCGCAGCACTTCGCGGACTTCGGCCGATACACGATGGATCCCAGCCGCCGCGCCGAAGCGCTCGAGGAAGTGCGCGACGAGGGCATCGACGTCGCCGCGCCGGTCGCGCAGCGGCGGGATCGCGATGCGCACGACGTCGAGGCGATAGAACAGGTCGGCGCGAAACCGCCCCTCCTCGACCTCGCGCTGCAGGTTGCCATTCGTGGCCGCGACGATGCGCACGTCGACGGCCTTCTGCTCGCTGCTACCGACCGGCCTCACGGATCGTTCCTGGATCGCGCGCAGCAGCTTCGGCTGGAACGCGACCGGCAGCTCCCCGAGCTCGTCGAAGAACAGCGTGCCGCCGTCCGCGACCTGGAACAGGCCCAGCTTGTTCGCGACCGCTCCCGTGAACGCGCCCTTGCCGTGTCCGAACAGCTCGCTCTCGAACAGCTCGCTCGGGATCGAAGCACAGTCGACGGGCACGAACGGCTTGTCCGCCCGCGGGCTGCAGTCGTGCAGGTGGTGTGCGAGCAGTTCCTTGCCGGTGCCGCTCTCGCCGAGCAGCAGCACCGACGCGTCCGTCTGCGCCGCGCGCTCGAGCATCGCGAGGACGTCGGCGAACTCGGGCGAGGCGTGGATCAGGCGGCGCCCGGCGCGGCCCGAACGCAGCCGTTCCTTGAGGCCCTCGTTCTTGTCCTTCATGGACCGGTGCGCGAGCGCCTTCTCGACGCGCGCGAGCAGGTCCTTCTCGGCGTAGGGCTTGGCCAGGTAGTCGAAGGCGCCGAGTTTGATCGCCGCGACGGCCATCTGCAGGTCAGGGTAGCCCGTGATCAGCAGCACCTCGACGTCGGGGTCTCTAGCCTTGATCGCGGCCAGCAACTCCATGCCGCTCATGCGCGGCATGCGCACGTCGGTGACGACGAGCGCGAAGGACTCCGCCGCCATCAGCTCGAGCGCCTTCTGCGCCGAGAATGCACATCGAGCCACGTGGCCCGCGCGTTCGAGCAGGAACGCACACGACTCCGCAAGGTCCTGCTCGTCGTCGACGACCAGCACGCGGGCGCCGCCCACGTCACCCACCTCGGCGCGTCCGCTGGCACTTCTGGCAGGTGCCATAGATGCGCAGACTGTGGCGCTCGATCTGGAAGCCGATGCGCCGGGCGGCCACCTCCTGCCGGTGCTCGAGCTCGTCGTCGCGGAACTCGAAGATCTCGCCGCACGACTCGCAGACCATGTGGTCGTGGTGTTCGTGTCCGAGCACGTGCTCGAAACGCCGGCTGCCATCGCCGGTGTCGAGGCCCTCGACGAAACCAGCCTGCTCGAGCACCGAGAGCGTGCGGTAGACGGTCGCCCGCGACACCTTGGGATCCAGCTTCTGGCAGCGGACCAGCATCTGCTCCGCGGTGAAGTGGTCGTGCGTCGCCAGCGCCAGACGCACGATCAGCGAGCGCTGGCTGGTCCACCGGAAGCCGTTGCGGCGCAGGTAGGCCTCGACGACTGCCTGTTCCTGCTGGAGTTTCACGAACGGACGATAACCTCGGCCGGCGTGCGACTCACGCCCGCTGGCCGATGTCCTTGCGATAGTGCATGCCGGCGAATTCGATCTGCTGCAGCGCGCCGTAGGCCCGCGCGCGCGCGGCCTCGGCATCGACACCGAGCGCCGTGACCGACAGCACGCGCCCGCCCGCCGTGAGCACGTCGCCACCCTTGCTGCTCGTACCGGCGTGAAAGACCTGCAGATCGTCGCCGGTCCGCACTCGATCGAGCCCGAAGATCGGCACGCCCGACTTGTAGTCACCGGGATAGCCGGCGCTGCACGCCACGACGCAGACCGCGACGCGAGCATCCCACACGGGCGGCTCCTGCGTCTCGAGCCGGCCTTCGGCCGTGGCCAGCAGCAGCGGCACGAGGTCGCTCTGCAGGCGCAGGAGCAGCGGCTGCGCTTCCGGGTCGCCGAGACGGCAGTTGAACTCGAGCGTACGCGGGCCCTGCGTGGTCAACATGAGCCCCGCGTAGAGGAAACCCTGGTAGCGGCGGTTCTCTCGGTTCATCGCGTGTACGGTCGGCACCACGATCTGGCTCTCCATCTGGGCCTGCATGCGCGGCATGACCGCTACGGGCGTGATGACGCCCATGCCGCCCGTGTTCGGTCCCTTGTCGCCGTCGAACACCGCCTTGTGGTCGCGCGCCGGCTCGAGCGGCACGATCGTGCGCCCGTCGGTCAGCGTGATCAGCGACACTTCGGCGCCCTCGAGGAACTCCTCGAACACGACCCGGGCTCCAGCCTCGCCGAAGCGCCGCTTCTCGAGGCATTCGTTGGCCGCAACCGTGGCCTCTTCGCGGTTCTTGCAGACCGTGACGCCCTTGCCGGCCGCGAGGCCCGAGGCCTTCACGACGATCGGACCGTCCTCTCGGTTGGCGAGGAACGAACGCGCCATCTGGTAGTCGTCGAACGTCCAGTATGCGGGACCCGGGATGCGGTGACGGCGGCACAGTTCGCGCGCGAACGTCTTGCTGCCTTCGATCTCGGCAGCGGCCTTCGTCGGTCCGAAGCACGCGAGTTTCTGTTTCGCGAACGCGTCGACGACGCCGGCACACAGCGGCCCCTCGGGGCCGATCACGGTGAGGTCGATCTTCTCGGCGCTCGCGAACCGGACCAGCGCGGCGATGTCGTCTGCCGCGATGTCCACGTTTTCGCCGATCGTGGCCGTGCCGGCGTTGCCGGGCGCGCAGAAGACGCGCTTCACGAGCGGCGAGCGGCGGATCTTCCAGCAAAGAGCGTGCTCACGGCCACCCTGGCCGACGACGAGGACTTTCATGGGCAGATTGGCAAGGAAGGCAAGCGCGCAAGGTTACGGAGGCCGGCCCCGCGCGGAAAGCCCGATGTTCACCGCGCGCGTCGGACTGGCGTCCCCGCGCCGACGCCGTCACGATGCGCCTTCGATGACCTCCGAGCGCTGGTTCCGACGCTTCTTGTCGCTGTGCCCCGTGCTGATCGGTCTGTCGTGGATTGCCGGCACCGTCCACTTCCACCAGTACGCGTTGATGCCGCGCGAGTGGGCCGTGCTCGCGGCCGCCGCTTTCGCGCTGCACCTGATGTGGTTGCGCCTGCGCCGGCAGCGTCCCGTGCCGCCGCTGCCCGAAGGCGCCAACCCGGCCGCGCTGGCCGCGCTCGCGGCTTCGATTCTCGGCACCCTCGTGGCCATCTTCGGCGGCGTGATGGAGTGGATCGTGCAGCCCTACCTCCCGAGCGAGACGAGCCTGTGGCTGCGCGCCATCTGGCACGGGGCCTGTGCGTTCGCGGCCAGCTACTGTGCGTTGCTGCTGCCCATGACGGGGACGAAGGCTCCGGCCAAGCGCTGACGCCGCGGCAGCGGTGGTTTCCTGCCCAAATGCGCGGTCGGGAATCCACTGCCTGCACCGGCATGGCGACCCCGCACGACGCTCTGTTCCACTTCACGTTCCGTCACTCCCGCCATGCGGCCGGGTGGCTGCGCACGGTCATGCCCGCAGCACTCGTCGCGGCCATCGACTGGGCGACGCTGCGTGAGGCACCAGACAAGGTCCATGGCCAGACGCTGCGCCTGCTGATCACCGACAACCTGTTCGAGGTTGCACTGCTGCGAGCCGGGCATCGCCTGTTCGTGCTCACCGAGCACAAGAGCTACGTCGACCGCGAGGCGCCAGGCCAGATCCTTCGCTATTCAGTCCATATCGGCCACAGCACGCGTGCGGACGGCGAACCACCTGCTCTCGTCGTGCCGATCCTGTTGTGCCACGGCGAGACCCCGTGGCCGGAGTCCGAACCACCGCACCCCCACCTGCAAGGGCTCGACCCCGAAGCCGCCGTGCTCGCGACACTGCAACCGGGCATGCGCATGCTCATCGACGACCTGAAGCGCTGCACCGAACCCGAGCTGCGTCGCGCTGGACTGACGCCGCTCGCCCAGCTCACCTTCCTGTGCCTTCGCTTCCTGCGCGAGTGGACTGCCGTCGAAGCGCTCGCTGGGCTCGACCGCTGGAGCGACCTGCTGTCTGCCGTCGACCGCGACGAGGGACCACCGCTCGGCCGCGAGGCAGTTGCCACAATCGGGTGGTATTGTCTGCACGTGACAAAGATCCCTGCGGAGGACCTGCACGTGACCTTCGAACGCATCCTGAAACGACCTGAGGAGACCATCATGAGCACCGCCGAGAAGCTGAGACGCGAAGGAAGCGCCAGGCTGCTGGTGCGCCTACTGACCAAGCGTTTCGGCCCTCTACCCACTGAAACCGCCGCACGCATCCACTCTGCCACGATCGCCGAACTCGACCGTTGGGGCGAACGCCTGCTCGACGCGCGGACCCTCGCCGAGGTGTTCGCGGCCGATTGACTTGCTGCCCTTCCAGAGCACGTCCTCCCGGGCTCACTCCGCGAGCAACTTCATGCCGCCCTCGGCGACGCCGAACTGGCTCGTCGCCCCCGTGCGCCGGCCCACGAGTTCGGCATCACAGCGGCCGGCCAGCAGGTCGCGCCACGCCGAGAGCACCCTCGACACTTCGGAAGCCCCCTCGCGCACGAACTCGACGCGGAACCGCTCTACGCCGGCTGAGAGCAGTCTCCTGGCCCATGCCGCACTTTGCTGCGCCGCGTGGTGGAACACCGTGTTGCGGCAGCCGACATCGACGATCACCGGATGTTCGCGGCCGAGGTGATCGCGCAGGCCGACCTGGTGCCGTTCGCAGGGCCGCCCACACGAGCGGAAGTCGCGCCCGTTGCTGAGCAGATGCGAGTAGACGCAGTGCTCGGTGTGGAACGTCGGGATGCGGTGGTGGCCGACGACGGCGAGCCGGTTCGCCGGCATGTTTGCGAGCATCGCGAACAGCTGCCGCTCATCGAGGTCGAACGACGCCGTGATCGTCTGCAGCCCGAGCCCGAGCAGGTGCAACGCGGTCAGCGAGTTCGCCGCGTTCAGCGAGAAGTCGCCGTGTAGCACGAACTGGTCCCCGGCCGCTCGGAACCGCAAGAAGCGCATCAAGGCCCCGAAGTGGCGCACGAGGATGCCGTCGGGAGAGAGCTTCCGGATGCGCTCGACGAGCGCTTCCTCGCCGGGCTTGCCGATCCGCGTCGTCGCGATCGTGACCGAGAGGCCGGCTGCCCGCGCCCGGTCGAGGGCGTGCCCGAGACCGGTGAACTCCATCCAGTCGAGCTCCACCTCGCGGCAGCCTGCCGCGATCACCGCCAGCAGCTGCTCCTCGCTGCGCACGAGCGGCACGAGCGCTGCAGGCGTGCTCGGCAACGGCGCCATGGCGCGCGCAGCGCGCACGCGCGCGATCGCGGGCTCGGCAACGACCGTGCGCACAGGGCCGCGCTCGATCTGCGGCAGCAGCGCCGCGGCGAGCGCCCGGCGCAGCTCCTTGAGCTCGCTGGCCGGTACGTGCAGACCCGCGGCGAGATCCTCCGCGTCGAGGTGGCTGAGCCGGAACGGCGTGCCGCCGAAGGCTCCAACCTTGGCGGCGAGCAGCGTCGTATCGAGGCCCGCACCGCGCGCCGCCTGCAGCGCGGAGGCCGTCGCTGCCTTCGCCGTGTAACCGCGGCAGGTCGCGTGCACGGTCAACGCCTGTCCGAGCTGCCCCTGCACACGCAGGTCGACCGCGTTGCGCCCCTCCGGCTCGGCTTCCTCGTCGCGCAGCTCGCGCGCCACGGCCGCCGCGAGCGCCGGGTCGCTCGTCGCGAAGACGCGGTCCCCCACGCGCACGCGCGACAGGTCGGGCCCCGGATCGCCGAAGCCGAGCCGCAGTTCGTCGCCCTCGGTCTCGACGAAGAACACGGCGCCGCCGGGCTCGTTCTTGTCCTCGGGATTGCCCTGATCGAACACGACGCCCATGCCGGGCCGCAGCACGAGCGGGGCCGGCTCACCGGGGGCCTGCAGCGGCGCGCTGCACGTTCCGGCCGGTTCCGCGGGCCGCGCGCCCATCGCGAGCCCGCCCGTCCATCGCCGATCCGGATCGGACCGCACGAACACCGCATCGCGCGCGATCCGGGTCACGCGGCCGACATACACGCCCCGGTGCTTGGGAAAACGCCCCTCGACCAGGGTCTGGTGATCGCTGCCACCCAGAAACCCGTCCGTGAAACCGCGCGAGTAGGACAGCGACATCGCGAGCAGGTCCTGCGCGAGCTGGCGCTCGGCCTCCTTGCGATCGCCTCCCGAGACCAGCGCATCGACCCAGCGGCGGTAACCACCTGTCGCCGTCGCGACGTATTGGGGCCCCTTCTGGCGGCCCTCGATCTTGAGGCCGTGCACGGGCACGGCGAGCAGGTCGGGCACGGCGCGCGCGCCCGCGAGGTCTTTCGGACTCAGCAGATACGCGACGTCGCCGAGCGGCCGCAGCTCGCCGTCGACGACCAGTTCGTATGGCATGCGGCAGCTCTGCGCGCACTGGCCGCGGTTGGCCGAACGGCCGCCCCACGCCTCGCTCGTGAGACACTGGCCGCTCCACGAGACGCACAGAGCACCGTGTACGAAGACCTCGAGCTCGAGGTCGGTGCCGGCGGCGAACTGTGCGATCTCGGCGACCGAGAGCTCGCGCGGCACGACGACGCGCGTGATGCCGAGCGCTTTCGCGAACGCAGCCGCCGCCGGTTCGGCGATCGTCATCTGCGTACTCGCGTGCAGTTCGAGTCCGGGGCAAACCGCGCGCGCGAGCAGGCAAACGGCGGGGTCCTGCACGATCAGCGCGTCGACGCCCGCGACCGCGAGGTGGCGCAGCACACGTTCCATCGCGGGCAGCTCGGGTTCGAAGACGAGCGTGTTGAGCGCCACGTAGGCACGCGCGCCGGCCCGGTGGATGCGGCCGACCAGGGCAGGCAGCTCTGCGAGTGCGAAGTTCGCCGCGCGAGCGCGCGCGTTGAAACCGTCCTGCAAGCCGAAGTAGACGGCATCGGCGCCGCGATGCAGCGCGGCGACCAGGGCCGGCATCGAGCCCGCCGGGGCCAGCACCTCGGGTTTGTGCGGACGATCGCGCATCGCAGGGAGGTAGTATCCGCGGCGCTCCGGGCCCGCAATCGACGCGCGGCACGGGCCGAAGATCGCGATGCCATCGGACCACGAACTCGACCAGCTGCGCGCCGCCATGGACGTCTGCAATCTGCGGCTGCTCAGCGTGCTGCAGGAACGCGCGCAGCTGGTGGCGACGATCGGCGCGTGGAAGCGCGCGCGCGGCTTGCCCGGCGCGGATCCGGAGCGCGAGGCGGCCATGCTCTCGAAGGTGCTGCAGCAGACGAGGCCCGGCGGCTATCCGGCACCGGCGCTCGAATCGATCTTTCGCGCGGTCTTCGCCGCGTCGCGGGCGATCGTCGAGCGCGATCGACCGGCATGAACCCCTGGTTCGGTCACGGTGCACTGCTGCTCGGCCTCGTGCTGTGCATTGCCATCCGCGCTCCGTACGAGAAGCAGGGCAAGCGCATCGCAGTCGCCGAGAGCCGGCGCGGTCGCCTCGAGACCCTGCTGCTGTTCCTCATGGGGTTCGGATTCCTGGTGTTGCCCGTCGCGGCCATGACGCAATTGCTCGCGTTCGCCGAGTACGAACTGCATCCCCCCGCGTTCACGGTGGGCGCCGTCTGCATGCTGGCCGGGCTGTGGTTGTTCCATCTCTCGCACGCCGATCTGGGCCGCAACTGGTCGGTGACGCTCGAGCTGCGCGAAGGCCACCGGATCGTCGATCACGGCGTCTATCGCTGGATCCGCCATCCGATGTACACCGCGATCTTCCTCTACGGCATCGCGCAGGCGCTGCTGCAACCGAACTGGCTCAGCGGCCCCTCGTGCTTCGTCGCGTTCACGGTCATGTTCGCGTGCCGGTTGTCGCGCGAGGAACAGATGATGTTCGACCGGTTCGGTGCCGAGTACGACGCCTACCGGGCGCGCACGAAGCGGCTGATCCCGGGCGTCTGGTAGCCAGAACGCGCAAGTTCGGTCTTGCCATCGAGCGTAGATTCGCAGCCGGCCCGGCGGCCTCGCGTGCAGCATGTCGCGACAGAGTCCTCTATGCTTGCGGAGCCCATGGCCACGGCTTCACACGCGCTCGTCCTGCTGACGCTGTGCGCCACCGCAGAGGCACAGGAAGTCCTGTTCTTTCGCGACCACAACCTCGCGAGCGTTCCGCCGCGCCACCGCGACGTCGCGAGCGCGATCCGCCACCTGTGCCTGGGCCCGAGCCCCGTCGAGCTCGCCGCGGGCTACACGAGCCACGTGCCGCCCGGCACGCAGCTGGTCGATGCACGGCAGCAGGGCGGCATCCTGCATCTCGTCTTCGACACGACGCTGCTCACGGCGACCGCGGGCCGTCAGCTCGAGCACGCGATCGAACAGGTCGACAAGACCGCGTTGCTCGCCCCCTTCGTGCACAGCGTGCGCATCGCGGTCCGGCAACCCGACGGCAGCGAGCCCGACCTCGGCGACCTGCTCGGCCATCCACCCGCGCAGCCGCCAGCACCATCACCCCCACCGCCGTTCGCGTTCACGAGCCCGTTCGGGGCGCTGAGCGGCAAGCGCATCGCGGTGTCGCCAGGCCACGGCTACTACTGGCACAGCACGCTCGGCTGGACCACGCAGCGCGGCCTCATCGACGGCCTCATCGAAGACATCCACACGGCCGAGATCTGCAACCAGTACCTGATCCCGTTCCTGCACAACCTCGGCGCCGAAGTCGTGTTCTGCCGCGAGCACGGCGAAGTCGACCAGGACGCCCTCGTCGACAACGACGCCGGAGCCCCCGGGTACAGCGAGACCGGCAGTTGGACCACGTCGGCTTCGTCGGGCTACAACGGCGGCGGCTATCGGTTCGTGAGCACGGGAGCCACCGAGACCGCGACCGCGACCTGGACCATCCCGGTCGCCGAGGACGGGCTCTACCCCGTGTTCGCGTGCTATCGCGCGAGCGCCAACCGCACGCCGGCCGCGAACTACCGCATCCACCACACGGGCGGCATCGGCACCGCGACGGTCGACCAGCAGAAGGACAACCTGACCTGGACGCACCTCGGCGACTTCTGGTTCTCTGCAGCCGCGGGCGCGCGCGTCGTGCTCAGCAACCAGTCCGCGAGTCCCGGCGTCGCGATCGCCGACACCGTGCGACTCGGCGGCGGCCTCGGTTCGATCGCGCGCGGCGGCACCACGAGCAACCAGCTGCGATGGAAGGAATGCGCGCGCTACTGGGCCCAGTTCGCGGGCGCCCCGAGCACCGTCTGGAACCCGGTCTCGACCGGTCAGGACAACGACGACGACGTGACCGCGCGCCCGCGCTTCGCCGAGTGGCGCACCGCGCACGCGTTCGTCTCGCTACACACGAATGCCGGCGGCGGCAGCGGCACCGACACGTTCGTCTACAGCGGCGGCGCGACGCCGGGCTCGGCCGCGCTGAGCCAGAGCGTGCACACGCAGATCGTCGGCGACCTGCAGGTGTTCTGGAACCCCGCGTGGGTCGACCGCGGCCAGCACGGCGCGAACTTCGGCGAGCTGCGCCTGCTCGCCACGATGCCGGGCATCCTCGTCGAGCTCGCGTTCCACGACAGCCCGGGCTCGCTCGACCACTCCTCGCTGCACGACCCCGATTTCCGCTACCTCGCCGCGCGCGCGTATGCGCGAGGCGTGCTGCGCTACTTCGCGCCGCTGGCCCCGTTCCCGCCCGAGCCGCCGGCCGCGCTGCGTGTCGTGCAGGACGGCGCGCGCGGCCTGCGCGTCGCTTGGGACCCGGCTGTCGGAGCAACCCACTACACCGTCGAACAGTCGGCCGACGGCAAGGGCTTCCTCGAGGTAGCTTCGGTGACCGGAACGAACTGGTCGACCGGCCCCCTGCCGCACCACACGATGCTCTCGTTCCGCGTGCGCGCCTGGAACACGACCGGACGATCGTTTCCGACCGAAGTGATGACCGCGGGCACCGACCACCTCGGCGAAGCACAGGTCCTGCTCGTACAGGGATTCGACCGCCTCGACCGCCACGTGAAAGGCCCCGACAACACGCGCGACTACCTGCGCCACTTCGGCGACGCGCTGCGGCGCGAGGCGAGCTACTCGCTGGGCTTCGACGCGGCGAGCAACGAAGCCGTGACGCTCGGACGCGTGCAGCTGCCGAGCTACGAAGCCGTCGTCTGGTCGCTCGGCGAGGAGAGCACCGCCGACGAGACCTTCGGCAACCTCGAACAGGCCCTCGTCGCGGCCTTCCTCAACGGCGGCGGCAGCCTGCTCGTGAGCGGCGCCGAGGTCGGCTGGGATCTCGACGCGAACGGCTCGGCGAGCGACCGCAACTTCTACCGCAACGTGCTCGGCACGACCTACGTCGCCGACGACGCGAACACCTACGCGCTGCAGCCAGGCATCCCAGGCACCGTGAGCGCCGGAGTCCCGGCCACGAGCTTCGACGACGGCATGTCCGGCACCTACCAGGTCGAGTACGCGGACGTGCTCGCGGCGACGACTGCCAACAGCACCGTCTGCCTGCGCTACGGCAACGGGCTCGCCGCGGGCATCCAGAAGCTCGACCCCGTCACGGGGGCGCGCGTCGTCTGCTTCGGCCTGCCACTCGACACGATCACCGATCCGGGTGCGCGCGCCCGGCTGCTGAGGCAGAGCCTGTCGTTCCTGCTCGACGGCATGCCGCTGCGCGGCCCTGCGACCGCGACGATGGGCCAACCTGTGCCGATGTCGCTGTCGCTGCCGACCGAAGCGGGGCTCCGCTACATCCTCTGCCTCAGCGAAGGCTTCTCGCCGGGCCTCGTGCTGCCGGCCGGGAATCTGCTGCCGCTCAACTACGGCTTCATCCTCGAGGCCGGCCTCGATCCGACGAGCCCGTTCTTCGTGGACTTCCAGGGCGTGCTGAGCGCGACCGGCACTGCTCAGCCGACGCTCTACGTGCCGGCTCTGCCGTTCCTGGCCGGACTGCCGCTCTATTTCGCGGGCTTCTCGCTCGACGCGAGCGGGCAACAGGAACGCAAGCTCACGAACTGGATCCGGCTGACGCTCGCGTTGTGACGCACCGCCGTTGCATGGCCGGCGGTGCGAGCCATGCCGATCAGCTTTCGCCGATCGCGGCGGCGACGAGGCAGCCCTTCGCGACGGCCGTCAGGGCTTCTTCGCTGCGGAAGATGCGACCGACCGGCAGCGGGAAGTCGATCTTCGCGAACTCGTCGCGGAAGACCTCGATGAAGCCCCCGACCAGCGACGTACCGCCCGCGCAGGCGATGTCGATCGGCGTCGTGAAGCTCGGCATGTTCTGGCCCGACTCGAACCGCGTTTTGATGTTCTGCAGCACGTAGTTGATCAGGCTGCGGTAGTAGATCGCGACGGCTTCCTCTTCGCGGCTCTTCGGGTCGCGGATGTCGATGCCGCGCTCCTTGATGTGCGTGGCCTTGCTGCGCGGGCAGCCGAGCACGTTCGCGACGTTCTTGTCGATCCAGTCGCCGCCGCGCGCCACCGAGAACGAGAGACACGGGATCGACTTGTAGCAGATGCAGGCGTTGGCCATGCCGCCGCCGAACGAGAGGCCGATGCCCGTGAAATCCTGCTCGGCCAGCTCGGCGAACACGACAGCGTGGGCTTCGTTCACCGCGTGCGCGCGGTAGCCCATCTTGTTGATCACGCTCTCGAACAGACCGCGGTGGTAGTCGACGTTGTTGTCGACGTCGAGCGACGGGGCTGGCACACAGAAGTAGCAGTTCTCGCCGGACACCCGGGGCTCGCCGAGGATCTTCGTGATGATCATCTTCATCATCGGCAGCGCGTCCTGCTCGTTCGGACTGATCAGGCCGTCGCGCATCGGGCGGCGCGTCTCACGGCCGAACACGTTCGCGAGCTCGAAGGCCGCTTCGCCGATGACGACGAGCCTGTTGTTGTGCACGACATAGGGCACCTTGAGCTTGACCAGCATGTTCTTGCTGTAGACGTCGCTCGGGATGTCGAGGAACGCGTTGCGCTCCACGGTCACCGTGATGCCGCCGTCTTCGTTCTGCACTGCGGCAGCGAAGTTGGCCGTTCCCACGTCCAGGCCCTTGCCCAGGGCGACTTGCGTCTCGGTGTGTTCCTTCTTGTCTTGCTTCGTCATTGATCTCCGCCTTGCTTTCCCAATGTGGACCGGCAGCGGTCAGCTGCCGCCCTTGAGCTTCTTGAGTCGAGCGAGGTTGGCAGCGATACCGCCGCCTTCCGTCTTCTTGACTTCGATGTTTTCCATGTTGGACTCGAGCTTCTTGTCCGCTTCCTTGAACAAGCCCGAGAAGTCCACCGGCGTGTCGGACTCGACGGCGGCACTGACGCCCATCTTCTTGCCGATCTTCTCGAGTCGATCGTTGATCGAGCCCTCGATCTTCGCGAGGACGGCCGAGAGGTCGCCACTGACCGGCACCGACGCCCCGGCCTTGCCGCCCGACATCTGCTCGAGGCGCTTCTTCAGCTCGGCGATCTCGCGATCGCGGGCCTCGAGCTGCTCTTGGGCCTCATTGGTCTCCTGGGCTTCCTGCTCGCGCTCGCGCAGGATCGAACGGAACTCCTGCCGGCTCTTGTCGACGAGCTTCTTGACCTCTTCGGGGTCGACGAGGCCGGACTGCTCCACGGCCGCATTGACCGCTTCGGTGATCATTGATGCCACGTGCTCGGCGCGGATGAGCCGCACGCGCTTGCGCCCCTCGTTGCGCAACTCGTCGAGAGTCGCGGTCCGGGAACGCGCGGAGAGAGCTTGCTTGACGTCGTTGACAGATTCCATGCGTCAGACATGGCCCGCTCGGCGGCACCACGAGGCATTATTCGACGTTCCCCCCGGCTGACTTGAGGCCGAACTGGCGTTCGTGTCGACTTGGTGACCCCGGACTCCCGATCGAGGCCGTCATCGCGCGACCGTCGACCTGCCCGTCGCACCGTTGCTTGAGTGCGCGGCCCGTCACTACCGTCGCGGCGGCCAGCTGTGACGCCGTCGCGTGAGCACGATCGTCGGGGGCACCGGGCGCATCTTTGGAAGCAGCGCGGCCACCGCAGCCCCCACCGCGAAGCCGCCGATGTGGGCCCACCACGCGACACCGCCGCCGCGGCCGCCGATTTCGACCATGCCCTGCACGAGTTGCAGCAGGAACCAGTAGCCGAGAAAGAACGGCGCCGGCAACACGATCACGTCGACGAAGAAGCCCCAGATGAACAGCATCTCGACGCGCGACCGCGGATACAGGAACAAGTAGGCCCCCATCACGCCCGCGATCGCACCACTCGCGCCGATGGTCGGCACGCTCGACTGCGGCGCCGTGAGCAGATGCGCGAGCGAGGCCGCGATCCCGCAACCGAGGTAGAAGCAGAGGAACCGCAGCCGGCCGAAACGATCCTCGACGTTGTCGCCGAAGATCCACAGGAACCACATGTTGCCGAGGAAGTGCAGCCAGCCGCCGTGCAGGAACGTACACGTGAGCAGCGTGAGCCAGTCGGGCACGGCGGCCTGCATCAGCACGTGGGACCCGCCGCGATGGTCCACGATGTCCCTCAGCACGTGCCGCGCCTGCGGATCGAACACGCGCGCCGGCACCATGCCATATTGCTCGATCAGCTCGCCCTGGTCGTCGCGCAGTTGCAGCAGGAAGGCCACCGCGCACGCCGCGACGATCGCCCAGGTCACGACGGGAGTCCGGCTGGCCGGGATGCTGTCGCGCAGCGGGATCACGAGGCGCTCGCTATCGCCTGTTCGACGGCCCACGCCGCGCGCAACGCCGCGACGTCGTGCGTGCGCACGAAGGAAGCGCCGTTTCGCAGCGCCCAGAGCTCCGCGGCCAGACTCGCAGGGCCGCGTTCGGCAGTGGGCCGCCCCGTCACCTCACCGAGGAACGACTTGCGCGACACCGAGACGAGCAGCGGCACGTCGAACGCACGCAGCTCGGACAGGTGTTTCAAGACCCTGAGGCTCGGCGCCGCGTTGTGGCCGAGGAAGAACCCCATGCCGGGATCGAACACGAGTCGCTCGCGCGCGATGCCGGCCGCGGCGAAGCTCTGCAGGCGTTCTGCGAAGAATGCCTGCATCTCGCCGAGCACGCGCGCCGCATCGGCGTCCGGGCGGTCGGCGCGTGGTCCCTGGCTGCGCGAGAACATGACGACGAACCGGACCCTGAGGGGCGTGGCCGCGGCAGCCTCCATCGCCGACGCGGTGCGGAAGCCGCTCACGTCGTTGAGCCAGTGCACGCCGAGCGCCGTCATCGCGCGCATGACCACGGGCTTGCACGTGTCGATGCTGACCGTGGCTCCGCGCTCGAGCAGCTTCTCGACGACCGGCTGCAACCGCCGCAGCTCCTCTTCAGCCGACACGTCCTCGGCATCCGGATGCGTCGACTCGGCGCCGAGGTCGAGCACGTCGGCACCGTCGGCGAGCAGCCGGTCGGCGTGTTCGAGCGCCGCCTCGGGCCGCAGGAACCGCCCGCCGTCCGAGAACGAATCCCTCGTCAAGTTGACGATGCCGAAGGTCCACACCATGGACCCAGCTTAGACGGCCCAACGTGAACTGGGAACGCGCCGGTGCGGCCAGCAGCCGGATCTCACTGCCAACGACTACGCAGACACGACTCACAGCGGCCGCAGGGCTCGGGACCGGCCTCGTAGCAGGACCAGAAGTCAGCAGGGCCGAGGCCGAGCTCGCGCGCCGTAGTCACGATCTGCCGCTTGTCCATGAGCAGCGTGGCACTGACGACCGCGACGCCGTTTCGCGTGCCGTGCCCGAGGAACGAAGTCGCGGCGTCCAGAAACCGCGGCGAGTTGTCGGGGAAGGTGGCGGCCTCTTCGCGGTTGAAGCCCGCGACGATGCAGCCAGCACCCAGAGCCTCGGCGTGCGCCGCCGCAGCGGCCACGAAGACGGCATTGCGCGCGGGCACCCATACGGCCAGAGCACTCGCGCTGTCGCCGGGCCGTGCCGCCGTACCGTGTGGTACCGGCCCGGTCCCGTCGACGAGCCGCGACCCGCTGCGCTGCGCGAGAACGCCGAGCCAGGGCAGCTCGACCCTCTGCCAGGCCACACCCCAGCGCGCCGCCAGAGCGCGCGAGGCCGCGGCCTCCGGCTCGCGAGCCCGTTGGCCGTAGTCGAAGAACAGGCACAGCGCGAGGCGATTGCCTGGCTCGCGCGCGAACAAGACCGCGGCAACCGCCGAATCGAGCCCGCCCGACAACAGCGCTACGCCAATCACTGGATCGTGCCAATCATTGGATCGTGAACGGCTGCGGTGCAGACCGCGAATAGAGGATCTCCTGGCGAACCCGTTCGGTCAGCATCAGATCGTCACTGGTCGACAGCGTCAGCGAGATCAGCAGCCGAGCCTCGGCCTGCAAGCTCCAGGTTCCCGTCTGCAGACCGGCCACGCCTGCCGTGGCGAGGTCGGGGTATTGCAGCGTGTCGGTGCCGCCCGCGGCGTCGCGGTCGACGAACAGGATGACCCAGCGGCGTCCCGCGCCGTCCTTCGCCGTGAGATCGACCATGCCCTGTCCGCCCGGAACGGCAGCCGCGAAGAGCACGTCGTCGAACGACACGGCCGGGGAACCCGTGATGGCCCCGACCGGCGCGGTCACGATGGGAATCGAAGGCGCGTCGAGGATCGCGGTCACGGCGCCCGTGGGCAGATCGAGCAGGGCCCGGTGCCGGCTCACGCGCTCCCCCGTGTCGCGCGCTTCCGCCACTACCCACCCGAGCGGACCGAACGATGCGAGCCCCAACGCGGCCGGCGCGCCGAGGTCGGCGTTGATCGTGTACGAAGCGGCCACCGGCGCGGTCGCGGAGCCGAGCCCGGCGAGCACCTGTCCCTCGAAGCCGAGCAACGACATGGTCACGCGCACGACCGGCTTGCCGCCCACGAGGCTCGACGTGTTGAGGCCGGCCGCAAGGCCGAAGTCCTTCTGGTACGAGGCGACCGGCGAGAAGAACCCCGCGGTCGGCACCAATGCCAAGGACTGCTGCGACTCGGCACCCGGCCCGGCCGGCACGGTCGGCGGCGTCGGCACCTGCAGCGTCGCGCCCAACATCTGACAGCCCTGCGACGAGAACGCCGGTGGCGCACCCGTGGGTTCGATCACGCCGCCGAACGCGGTCATGACCTGCGGGCGGTTCGGGACGATCGGAGTGTTGTCGGGGATCGTGTTGGGTGCCGTGCTCGTCGTGTTCACACCGATCGGATTGCGCGAATCGAGCGCACTCGAGCCCACCACGACCGTGGTCCCCGGCGCCGACTGGAAGGCAACCGTTCCCTTGAGCGTCGCCGTCGCCGCAGCGGTCGGGCGCAGCGGCAATGACACGAACGCGGAGCCCGTGCGATAGAGCGTGACGAGGTCGTAGCCGGCGCGCACGATCGTGATCGTGTGGTCGGTGCCGGACACCGTGAACGTCGCCCGCCCTGCACTGTCCGTGGTGCCGGGGGCCTGCCCCGGCGAGGCAGGCACCGTGGGCGCGCCTGGATCGACGAGGACCGTCGCCCCCGCGATCGGCAGCAGCGTGGTCTGGTCGTATGCCTCGACGGTCAGCGCACCCGCCACGAGCCCCGTGAAGAACCCACGCATCACGATGTTGCCCGTCACCTCCGACGAGACGTTGCCGGCCCGGTCGGTGAAGTGCAGCGAATACGCGAGCGGCGTGGACAACCGTCCGACCGCCACCGGTCGCATCAGGAAGTTGCCCGACGAATCGGACGCAAACAGAGTCGCAGCCGGGTTCGTGCCGGCGACGAGGCTCGCCTCTGCGATGTCCTCGCTGGCCTTGCCGTAGAACGAGACGTTTTCGACGTCGGAGAGGATGTCCGTCGCATTGCCGCCCGACGGTGGGCCCGCCCGCGTCAGGGTCGGCAGCGTGATGTCGAACCGCGGTGACGCTCCCTGCGCATGGCGCACGAACCCCGAGCTGCCCGAACCGCGCTGCATCTGTGCCACGAACACGATCGGGCCGTCGTCGAACTTCGGATGCTCGAGCGTGCCGAGCGCGCCCGACAGGTCGAGGTCCACGGGCTGCGCGCCCGCGTTCGTCAGGTCCGCAAAGGCTTCGACGAAGGTGATGTCGGCCGCCGGGGTGGTATCGGCGTCGAAACCGTAGACGCGGGCCCGCACGCGGTCCCCGATCGCTGCATCGGCAGGCGGGGTGACGCGCAGGAT
This sequence comes from Planctomycetota bacterium, assembly GCA_035649575.1. GTDB lineage: Bacteria > Planctomycetota > UBA1135 > UBA1135 > UBA2386 > DASVAL01. Next base: position 57,161 of record DASRJH010000167.1, on the reverse strand, counting down.
CGCATTGGCCAGGTTCGTCTGGTTGATCTTGTCCAGGTAGTTCGGCAGCGGATTGCCGAGCTCGACCAACGTCGGCGCCGCGGGCGCGGTCGTGTCGAAACGCGCGAACGGAGTACGGCCGCGGAAGTCCAGCTCGCCCTCGTCGGGAAACGTGATCGTGTCGTCGACGACCAGCTCGTAGCCCGTCGCGGGGTCCAGCGAATCGTCGGGATTGAACACCACGACGCGCGGGTCGGGCAGGTTCAAGATCAACAGCGGAAACTCGCGGTCACCCGCGATCGCGGATCCGCCCGCGGGGCGCAGGAACAGGTTGGTCGGCTGGACCGAAGTCGGGTTCGCGGGACGGTCGAACACGACGATGTAGTCCGTCTCGCGCGCCACCTGCGACGCGTTGTCGCGCGGGAACGTCGTCAGGATCCGGCCGTCGGTGAACTGTTCGTCCTGGTTGACCTGGAACTCGGACAGCAGCTTGCCACCCGATTCGACCTGGAACCGCACGCCATCCACGTCGCGCGCATCGGGCAGCAGCAGGACCTCGTAGGTCTGATTCTGCGCGTTCGACAGCTCGGCAATCGGGCGCATGATCAGCAGTCGGCCACCGGCGAGGAAGTCGTACTGGCACGGAATCGGCTGGGGCGTTCCTCGGACCCGCACGATCACGCGCGCGTCGGTGCCCGTCGGTGTCGTGGGCAGTATCGATGCTTCGTTGACGCTCTCGCTGAACTCGACCACGATCGGCACCTTCAATGGCCAGCCGCCCTCCGACGGGAACGTCGCGCGGACTTTGGGCCGGCCGTCGCGCGCATCCCCACCGGTCGGCACGACCTGGATCGCGGAGAAGGTGTCGCCCGGTTCGGGAGTGCCCGGATCGAGGATCGGATCCCACGCCCGACCCACGTTGTCGCAGCCGGAGGCACAGAGGGCGAGCAGCAACAGCCACGCTGGCTGGAATCGGAACATCGGCATCGGGAGGAGCAAGTGGAACGTGGCGGGCCCGCGGCAGCGGGAAGACGCCGACCTGAACACCATTATTCCTGCTGCCGGCCCCGGCAACCAGGATCACGGCCACCAGGATCGACACGCGCGGATCCGTTGCCGCCAAGTCCCGGCGGGATGGCCCCCTCGCCGCGGCGCGGCCACACGACGATCAATATCGCAACGACCACGAGCCCCAGACTCAACGTCTGCCCCATGGTCATTCCGGCGAACACGGTGCCGTTGCCGTTGCCATGCCGGAATTGCGCATCGGGCTCGCGCACGAGCTCGAGCGACCAGCGGATCGCAGCGTAGCCCAACAAGAAGACGACCGCGTAGTAGCCGGTGCGCAAGGGACGGCGGCGCGTCGCCAGGTAGAGCAGGAGCAGAACACACCCGAGCACGAGCCCTTCGCCGAGGCCTTCGTAGATCTGCGACGGATGGCGATACGGGACGACGGGCAATCCGCTCGCGTCGGTCATCGAACTGACCTTCGCCCAGTGGAGCTTCGGCTCCACGAGAGCCCAGTCGATCTTGTTGCCGAGCTCGTCGACCGTGCTGAGCTGATCCTTCACGTCCGCGAACGTGCGCTTGCCGAACGCGACCTGGATGCACAGCTCGCGGTCGCGCATGCTCCAGTTGTTGGAAATGCCGAGCAGGTGCTCCGCCGTGGGGTCGGTAGGGAACTGCATCGCGCCGAAGACGCCCTTCCCGGTCACGCGCCCGTAGAGCTCGCCGTTGATGAAGTTCGCGAAGCGCACCGCGAGGATGCCGGGAGTGACCGCGAGCGCGCAGGCATCGCCGACGCGGCGCCAGCCGAGCTTGTGGCGGCGCGCGAACAACCACAGTGCGACCGCAACACCCATCACGCCGCCGTGGAACGCGAGTCCCCCCTTCCAGACCTGGATGAATTGCAGCGGATTCAGCAGGTCGGGCTGGTACCAGAGGGCATAGCCGGTGCGGCCGCCGAGCATGACGCCCAACACGAGATAGAAGATGAGATCGGCAGCGAGCTCGGGCTTGCCCGGGAAGAAGTGAGCGCGCGCCAGCCGCACCAGGATCCACTGCCCGATCACGAACCCGACCACATACATCATGCCGTACCAGCGGATGTCGATCGGCAACCCGGGGATGTCGAACAACACGGGGTCCCAGGCGGGAAACTGCATCGCCGAGCAGGCTAGCCCGGGACCGGTCCGAAAGCACCCGCCAACGCCGTCCGCATGACGACGGCGTGTCGGGGCTGTATCCTGCTCGCCCCGATGTCGAAGACGATCACCGAGCTCTCCGCTCATCTCGCGCCCGAGTTGCTCGACCTCGCCGGGTCCATGCTCGCCGAGATCCGCGCGGACCGGAGCCAGCTGCCCGTGCTGTTCCCCGGTCTGCCGCGACGGTTCGGCCGCGATGCCAAGACGGGCGGCCGCGTCGCGATCGGCCCCGGCACGGTGGAACTGCGCGCGTTCCGCACCTGCGATCTCGCCGCGGCCTTCTTGCTGCTCTCGTGCCACGCCACCGACGCCGAGCTCTGGGACCTCTACGCGCACGGTGACATCGAAGAACGCGCGATGCTGCTGCGCAGTCTGCATTTCCTGCCGCTGGGCCCCGCGACCGTGCGGCTGCTCGGCGAGGTGCAGCGCACGAACATGGTCCTGCACTTCGAGGCAGCGTTGTGCGACAGCGATCTGCTCGCGCGCACGGTAGGCCAGCCGGGACTCGACCAGGCCGGGGCCAACAAGCTGCTGCTCAAGCTCGCGTTCCTCGATCTACCGCTGCACCGCGTGCTCGCGGCCGAACGCCACGCGAACCCCGATCTCTCGCGCATGCTGCAGGATCTCGCGACCGAACGCGAAGCCGCCGGCCGCGCCGTCTGGCGCGACACGTGGCGGCTCATCGGCATGTCGCCGACTGCCGGCACCGCCGCGCGTCTCGTCGGCGGTCTCGAACACGGCGACGACGGCGTGCGCGCGGCCGCGGCCGAGGGCCTGCTCGCACTGAACCGCAAGGACCTGCGCCCGTTCGCGGCCGAACGGCTGCCACGCGAACCACGCGCCGAGATCCGCGCCCAGTTGCAGAATCTCGTGCAGCGTCTCGCCACGTGAACCCCCACTCCTCCCGGAACCTTCGCCGATGCTGATCTTCGAACCGCACATCCACATGTTCAGCCGCATCACGGACGACTACGAGCGGCTCTGCCTCGCGGGCGTCCGCGCCGTGCTGGAGCCGGCGTTCTGGCTCGGCCAGAACCGCACCTCGGTCGGCACGTTCGTCGACTACTTCGAGACGCTGGTCGGCTGGGAGCACTTCCGCGCGCAGCAGTTCGGCATCCACCACTTCTGCACGATGGCCCTCAATCCCCGCGAAGCCAACGACGAGCGCGTCAACAAGGACGTGCTCGCGATCCTGCCGCGCTACTGCGAGAAGGACTCGTGTGTCGGCATCGGCGAGATCGGTCTCGACGACCAGACCCCGACCGAAGAGAAGTTCATGTCGCTGCAGCTCGAGCTGGCCAGGCGCCACAAGCTGCCCGTGCTCGTACACACGCCGCACCGCGACAAGAAGAGGGGCTTCGAACGCTGCATCGCGATCATCAAGGAGAGCGGCTTCCCGATGGAGCGCGTGCTGCTCGACCACGGCAACGAGGAGACCATCAAGCTCACGCGCAATCTGGGCTGCTGGTCGGGATTCTCGATCTACCCGAACACGAAGATGGACCCCGCGCGCATGGTCTCGATCGTGCTCGAGTACGGCGTCGACCACATGATCGTGAACAGCGCCGCCGACTGGGGCGTCAGCGACCCGCTGATGGTGCCGCGCACGGTGGCGAAGCTCGAACAGGCCCTGGTGCCGCGCGAAGCCATCGAGCAGCTGGTCTGGAAGAACCCCATCGGTTTCTTCGCGCAGAGTGGACGCCTGAACGAAACGATGTTGCTGAAGCCGGCCCGCGCGAATCTGCGCGAGACGTTCGAGGGCAACTCGGTGTTGCGCGGCCAGGATCCCGACCGCGCCTGAGCGTGGGTCCAGAAACCTGCAAACTGTCGCGCAGCGCGACAGTTTGAGATCTCGCGCCGCGTCGCTACTCTGCTTCCCCCCCATGGCCGACCTCGACACCGAGATCCGACGCCGGCGCACATTCGCGATCATCTCGCACCCGGACGCCGGCAAGACGACGCTGACCGAGAAGCTGCTGCTCTACGGCGGCGCGATCCGCGAAGCCGGTTCGGTCAAGGCGCGCCGCGGCGGAGCGCACGCGACTTCCGACTGGATGGAGCTCGAGAAACAGCGCGGCATCTCGATCACGAGCTCGGCGCTGCAGTTCGAGTATCAGGGCCACTGCATCAACCTGCTCGACACGCCGGGCCACCAGGACTTCAGCGAGGACACGTTCCGCACGCTGGTCGCGGCCGACGCTGCGCTGATGTTGATCGACGGCGCCAAGGGCGTCGAACCGCAGACGATCAAGCTGTTCAAGGTGTGCCGGGACCGCGGCATCCCGATCCTCACCGTCGTCAACAAGATGGACCGGCCGTCGCGCTCGCCGCTCGATCTCATGGACGAGGTCGAGAAGGTGCTCGGCATCACGGTCGTGCCCGCGACCTGGCCGATCGGCTCGGGGGACGGCTTCCGCGGCGTCTACTCGCTGCGCGACAAGCAGGTCTTCCTGTTCGAGCGCACGGCCCACAACGCGACCAAGGCCCTCGTGCAGACGACCGGCCCCTCCGACCCCGTGCTGCGCGAGGGACTCGGCGCACGGGCCCATGCCCAGCTGCTCGAGGACCTCGCGATGGTCGAGACCTGCGTGCAACCGTTTCAGATGGAGGCCTTCCTGCACCAGAAGATCTCGCCGATGTTCTTCTGCAGCGCGCTCGTGAACTTCGGCGTCGAGAACATCCTGCAGCGTTTCCTCGAGATCGCGCCGCCGCCGGGACCGCTGCCCACGCTGGACGGCATGGTGCCGCCGAACGCGCCGTTCTTCTCGGGCTTCGTCTACAAGGTCGCCGCGAACATGGACAAGATGCACCGCGACCGCATCGCGTTCGTGCGCGTGTGTTCGGGCCACTTCGAGCGCGGCATGTCGTGCAAGCACCTGCGCCTGCAGCGCGAGGTGCGTCTGTCGCACCCGCACCGGTTCTTCGGCCAGGAACGCGTGTCGATCGAAGAGGCGTGGCCCGGCGACGTGATCGGGCTCATCAACCCCGGCATGTTCCGCGTCGGCGACGTGCTGAGCTCGGGCCCGTCGTTCGAGGTGCGCAACTTCCCGCGGTTTCCGCCCGAGATCTTCGCGCAGGTGGCACCGCGCGAGCCGTCGATGGCCAAGGGCTTCGGCAAGGCGCTCGAGCAGCTCGGCGAGGAAGGCGTCGTTCAGGTGTTCTGGCCGCGCCACGGCGCGCGCGAGCCCGTGCTCGGCGCGGTCGGCGAGCTGCAACTCGAGGTGTTCCAGTGGCGCCTCGAAAACGAATACAACGTCGACCTGCGGCTCGACCGCAAGGCCTGGACGCGCGCGCGCTGGATCAAGAACGTCACCGACGAGCTGATCGACGTGCTGCCGATGGTCGTGAAGGACGAAGCCGGCCGCTTCGTCGCGCTGTTCCATTCGGACTTCGAGATCGAATACGCGCTCTCGCGCTACAAGGGACTCGAGCTGCTCGAGACGCCGCCGACCGAAGAGGAAATGGGCTGAGCGGCGCGTACCGGCGCCACGTCACTTGCGTTTGCTCGGACGCACCTCTCCGCTCTCCGTCTCGGCCTGCAGCAGCACCTTCTCGATCTGGTCCCACATCGGCTTGTATTGATCCACCTCGCGTTGCGGCTGCCCGCGACCATCGACCAGGAACTTCGAGGCCGGGATCTCGAGCCCGCACTCGAGTTTTTCGACCACGATGTGCTGCACGACCTTGTCGCCCTGCCATTGCTTCATCTCGACCAGCGCGTGATCGCGTTGCCGCACGAACAGCTCGACGCGGTCGGCCAGAGGCAGCTCGGGATCGGCGTCCTCGAGACCCGAGCGCCGCTTGCCCGCGAGCCACTGGCCGGCCTCGCCATTGCGCTCCGTGCGCGCGTCGAGCTGCACCTCGAAGTGCCGCCGCAGCTCCGTCACCATCGCGCTGCCGAGAGGTGCCTTGGCGCGGCGGTCTCCCATGCCCGGCAGTTTCGCTTCGTCGAGCACGGTGCCCGCCCATTCGAGGTCGCTCACGATCGACGGCTCGAAGTGCAGGTGGATCGCCCCGATGGCGGGATGGTCTTCGTAGTGCGTGATGCCGCTCGTCGTCTGTGCCGACTCCATCGTTGCCTTGATCCCGTCTCCAAACGAGATCTCGACCAGCGTGTGAATGGCGGGCTGTGCTCCTCGCAGGACATGCAGCACGCCGCGGGTCTGGAACTCGATGCCCGGCGCGCAGAGGCCCGTCGTCGCGATCTCGATCCGGGCACTCTGCAGGTCCTTCTCCGCGGCCTGGATCGCGGCCACAATCTTACCGATGGCATCGCTTTGCGCCGGCGGGGTCGCTGGCTTGCCCGCCTCCTGGGCCCACGCCGGGGCCATCGCGGCCAGGACCACCCCGCATGCCCGGATCGCGGTACGGTTCGTGCTCATCGGCTCTGATTCTAACCGCACCCGGGCCCGCCCTCATCCCGATGCTCCAGAATCGCCCGTCGTCCCAGCGCCCAGCATGAACAGCTCGATGAACCGCTCGCTCCCGACGTCCTTCCTTCAGCTTCCTTCGCGACTCTCCCTCTTGTGTGCGGTGGCAATGTTCGCCACAACCGCGGCGACGTTGTCGGCCGACGAACTGCGCCTCACCGACGGCCGCGTCCTCGTGGGCAAGGTGGTCGAGAAGGGCGACACGCTCGAAGTGACCACGCGCGACGGCGTCGTCCTCGTGCAGAAGGACCAGGTGAAGGGGCGCAAGAGCGACGAAGACCTGCGCGTCGAGCTCGCCAAGAGGACGCGCGACTCCGGCGATACGGCCTTTGCTCACTTGAACCTCGCGATGCGAGCGCGCGAGGTCGGGCTCGAACGCGAAATGTGGAGCCACCTGGACCGGACCATCGAGTTGGTCGCCGCGGCGCCGGCCAAGACGGAACCGACCCAGGCCGTCTCGAGCGAGCCCGAGGCCACCGCGTGCCCCGCGGCGCGCAGCCCGCTGCAGCGGCGCCTCGAGGACTTCCTTGCCCAGCTCGAGCCCGAGTTGTTGCCGCGCAAGTGGCGCACCGCGCCGACGAAGACGCGTGTCCACCAACTGCTCGACCTGCTGCGCGCCGACACTGGCCGGGGCCGCGAGCGCGCGATCGAAGAACTGCTCGTGCGCGAACAGAGCGCCGACGAGGATCTCCGCCTCGAGGCGCGGACCAACAGCTCCGACCGCCGCCGCATCGGCGCCCTGGCTGCCTTGCATCGCCGCCCGCTGGCCGGCAACGAACGCTTCGTGCTGCGCACGACGATCCTCGACGGCAGCAGCGACGTGCGCAAAGCCGCCGCAGAAATCAGCGTCCCGACTGTCGACAGCGACGACATCAACTACCTCGGCGCCGGGCTCATGCACAGCAACCCGAAGGTCCGCGTCCGCACCGCGGAGGCGTTCGGCGAGCTCGGCCACCCCGACGCCGTGAAGCTGCTCGTGCTCGCGGGCCCCAACGCGGGCGTGGCGCTGGCCGCCGCCGACAACGGCGTTCGCGCGCACGTCGCGTTCCTGCAGCAGCAGGCCTACATCCGCGACTACGACGTCGAAGTCGCGCAGGCGGCGTTCATCGCCGATCCGAAGGTCGACGTGCTGCAGAGCGGCACCGTGCTCGACGTCACGGTGCACGGCGTGCAAGAGGTGCGGATCGTGCGGACCTACCAGCAGGCCTTGCGGAAGCTCGTGAAGCAGGATCCGCCCGCGGACCCGCGGGTCTGGGGCGGCTGGTTGGCCAGCCTGTCGCCTGCTGGTAGCGCACCGACGACGAGCAAGCGCTGAACCAACTGGCAACGCGGCGCGTCCTGGAGAGGCACCCCCCGCTTCCCATAGAGTCAGTGCTCTTCTACGGGAGCGCATGGAAGCAACCTCACAGATCTGCGTCGTCGGCCTGGCCGTGATGGGCCAGAACCTCGCCCTGAACATCGCCCGCAACGGTTTTGCGATCACGGTCTTCAACCGTTCGTTCGACAAGACCGAAGCGACGCTCGCGCGTTGCGCTCCGGGCTACCGCATGATCGGCGCGCGCACGGTCCAGGAGGCCGCAGCGTCGCTCGTGCGCCCGCGCAAGGTGCTGCTGCTCGTGAAGGCCGGGCTGCCCGTCGACGAGACCATCGCCACGTTCCTGCCCGTGCTGCAGCCCGGCGACATGATCATCGACACCGGGAACTCGCACCCCGATGACACGGAGCGACGCGCGCGCGAGCTGCACGGCAAGGGCTTCCGCTTCGTCGGCATGGGCGTCTCGGGCGGCGAAGACGGTGCCCTGCACGGCCCGAGCCTGATGCCGGGAGGCGATCGCAGCTCGTACGACGAGCTCGCGCCGATCCTGAAGAAGATCGCGGCCCAGGTCGACGACGGACCATGCGTCACGCACGTCGGCACCGGGGCCGCTGGCCACTTCGTCAAGATGGTGCACAACGGCATCGAGTACGGCGACATGCAGCTCATCGCCGAGTGCTTCGACCTGATGCAGAGCGTGCTCGGCCTCTCGCACGAGCAGATGGCGAAGGCGTTCACCGAGTGGAATCAGGGCTTCCTCGAGTCCTTCTTGATCGAGATCACCGCGCGCATCCTGCGCGCCACCGATCCCGAGACGAAGCGGCCCATGGTCGACGTGATCCTCGACAAGGCGGGCCAGAAGGGCACCGGCCGATGGACCGGCGAGATCGCGCTGCGCTACGGCGTGCCCGCGCCGACCATGCATGCGGCCGTGGAGGCGCGCTGCCTCAGCGCGATGAAGGACCAGCGCGTCGCCGCGAGCAAGGTGCTGCGTGGCCCGAACCCGCAGAAGGCTGGTGCCAACCTCGTCGACGCGGTGCGCGACGCGCTCTACTGCAGCAAGATCTGCTCGTATGCGCAGGGGCTCGACCTGCTCGCCGTGGCCGATGCCGACAAGAAGTGGGGTCTCGACTTCGGCGAGATCGCGCGGATCTGGAAGGGCGGCTGCATCATCCGCGCGCGCTTCCTGCGCAGCATCCAGGCCGCGTTCAAGAAGCAGAAGCGGCTGGGAAACCTGCTGCTCGATCCCGAGCTCGGCGGTTTCCTGCAGCAGCACCAGGCCGCATGGCGCAAGGTCGTGGCACTCGCCGCCGAACACGGCGTGCCGACGCTCGCGATGGGCGCCAGCCTCAGCTACTTCGATTCGTTCCGCCGTGCTTTGCTGCCGCAGAACCTGACGCAGGCGCAGCGCGATCTGTTCGGCGCGCACACGTTCGAGCGCGTGGACCGGCCCGGCACCTTCCACCACGAGTGGCCGTAGTCACTTCTTCGGCCCTTCTGGTGCGGCGGGCGCAGCCGGTGCCGGTGCCGCCGGCGACAGCAGCTTCGTCGCCGCGCTGATCGAAGCCTGGGCCCCCGCCGTCGCCTGCTCGAGCTGGCTCATGGACTCGACCAGCCGCTGCAGCGCCGCGAGCTTCGGTTGCAGCTCGGTCTGTTTCTGCTCCACGGCGCGCGTCGCGGCTTCGAGCTCGGCCTGCAAGGCGCCGTCGCGCGCGAAAGCCTCCGCGAGCAGGCGTTCGCGGTCGCGCAGCGTCTGCTCGAGCTGGCGCAGCGGCTGCAGCTCGAGCTCGATCGCGGCCGCGCGCGCCTTGGCATCGGCGAGGTCCTGTTCGGCCATCTGCTGCACCCCGATCCGGTGTTGCAATTCGGCCAGCACGGCGCGCAGCTCCGAACTGCGGCGCACGGACTCGGCGTTCGCGTCGGCGATCGCCGCGAGCGTTTCGGCGCTGGTCTCGCGCAACCGCGCCAGCTCGCGTTGCTGCCGTTCGCGTTCGGCCCGGGCCGCACCGGCTTCGCGGCCGCGCGCTGTGCGCGACAGCGTGGTCTCGCGATCGGTCGCGCAGCTCGCGAGCAGGAGCACGAGGCTCGCGGCCGCGCCACAAACCCGCAGAATGCGTGCGGCGGCAGAGCCCGAGGTTGGTATCTTGCTTGCCCTCGACCACGATCTGTCTCGCCGAGAATCCATGGAACGCACGCTCATCCTGCTGAAACCCGACGCTGTCCAGCGCGGCCTCGTTGGCCAGGTCCTGAATCGCTTCGAAGCGAAGGGACTCAAGATCGTCGCCATGAAGCTCATGAAGATCACGCCGGAACTGGCCGCCAAGCACTACGAGGCCCACCGGGACAAGAAGTTCTATCCTGGCCTCGTGAAGTTCATGACGAGCTCCCCGGTCGTGGCCCTCGTGCTCGAGGGCATCGAGGCGATCAAGATCTGCCGCACGCTCATGGGCGCGACCTTCGGCGCCGATGCGGCGGCCGGCACGATCCGCGGCGACTTCGGCAGCAGCCGCAGTTACAACCTCGTGCACGGCAGCGACGGGCCCGAGGCGGCCACGCGCGAGATCGGCCTGTTCTTCCCCGAAGGCATCGTCAACTACGACTACGCCGCCTACGGCTGGATTTACGATCCGGTCGAGGAACTGAAGAAGAAGTAGCGATTCATGGCCACGCCGGGCCAGCCTCAGCGCGGCTTGTCCCCCGCCGAGCTCGCGGTCGTCGTGGCCGAGCTGCAGGCTCTCACCGGTAGCGTCGTGATCGACGTCGCGCCGCTCGCGAAGCCGACCCCCGGAGACGACCTACTGCTCGTGCTGCAGCGAGGGGGCGAACGCGGCGCGAAGAGCTTCGTGCACCTCGTACCGGGCGGCGCACGCGCGCGCGTCACGACAACAGCGCGGCGGTTCGGCAAGGAGGACTTCGGCCGCGGACCCGCGCGCGACGTGCTGCAGCGCGAACTGCTGGGCGCCACGCTGTGGCACATCGGTCAGCCGGCCGGCGAACGCTGCTGCACCTTCGGCTTCCGCACGAAACACGGCGAACGCCGGCTCGTCTGCGAGTTGTTCGGCGCGCGCGGTTTGTTGGCGCTGCTCGACGCCGAGGGCAGGGTCCTCGCGCTGTCGCGGCCCGTCGAGTCGGAAGCGCGCACGCTGCGCCTCGGCGACGCGTATCGGCCTCCTGCCGGACGGGCCGAGCGCGTCGCGGCCGTGAACCGTTTCGACGCGCCCGTGCTCGCGGCCGTCGATGCGTCCTTCACCGCGCTCGATCTCGCCGCCGAGGCCGCGCGCGAACACGACGAGTTGCTGCGCGCGGCGCAGCGCGCGCTGCAGAAGCAGCGCGACAAGAAGAAGGGGCTCGGCGAACAACTGGCCGACGCGGGCCGGTCGCAGACCATGCGCGCGCGCGCCGACCTCATGCTCGCGTATGCCCACACCGTGCAGCGTGGTGCGAAGCAGATGACCGTGCCGGATCCCGAGCGCGACGGAGTGACATGCACGCTCGAGCTCGACCCGAGCAAGCCCGTCGTGGCCCAGGCGCAGAGCCTCTACGAGAAGGCGCGCCGCCTCGACGATGGCCGCGCGATCGCAGAGCACCGACACGCCGAGGCAACGGCTGCGGTCGCGGTGCTCGAACAGGCCTTGGCCGATCTCGACGCCGTCGCGCGCGAAGATGCCGGCGATGCCGAGCGGCTCGATGCGATCCGGAGCGCGCTGCGGCCGTTCGGTGTGTTGCCCAAGACCAGACGCGAGGCCACACCGAAACCGAGCACGAAGAAGACGCGCGGCGACAAGTTCCGGCACTTCGTCTCGGCCGAGGGTTACGCGGTGCTCGTCGGCCGCGACAACGAGCAGAACGACGAGCTCACGATGCGCCTCGCCAACGGCAACGACCTGTGGCTGCACGTCGGCGGCGGCCGCGCCGGTTCCCACGTGATCGTGCGCCTGCCGAAGCAGAAGACGGCGAGCCTCGAGACGCTGCTCGACGCCGCGACGCTCGCCGTGCACTTCAGCAAGGCGCGTGGCCAGGCCCGCATCGAAGTCGTCTACACGCAGCGCAAGCACGTGCGGAAACCCAAGGGGCTGCCCGCCGGCGCCGTCGTCCCGGCACAGACGAAGACCATCTCGGTCCACTTCGACGAGGCGCGGCTCAAGCGACTGCTCGACTCGGCCGGCGGCGACGCAGAGTAGCCAGGCTCAGCGCGGCGACCCGCCGCGCCGGATCTTCTCGCGCCACTCGCGTTCGATGGCCCGGACGCGTTCTTCGGTCAGAGGCACCGCGCGCTTGCGCACCCTCACCTCGCGACCCTCGATGGTCACGTTGGCGTCGAATGCCTGCAGATACTCCACAGGCGGATGCCGCTCGTGCGACATGAGCCGCAGGCTCGTGAAGAACGACTCGATCTGCGCGACCTCGCGCGCAGTCAGGGAGTCGGGTTGCTCGTCGGCGAACAACAGCAGCAGGTACTCGACGAACCACGCGGAGCTTTCGGCGGGACTGCCCGGCGCCGCGAACGCTGCCTGCAGTTCCTCGCGCGTCGCGCGGCCGTCCCGGTCCGCGTCGGCCGCACCCAGCGCGGCCTGCAGCACGGTCTTCGGCAGCCACGGCACACTCCAATCGGGCGCCGGCGTGCGCGCCGCGACCCAGTCGCTGAGGCCATACAGGTCGATCGCCGCGCAATCGGGCAGCAGCCAGCCGGGCAGACCAGCTGCACCCAGAAACATCACCGGCACGTCCGCGCGATCGAACGGTGTCCGGCGCCGTTCCGGCATGTTGCGCAGCACCTCTTGCAGCGTCGGATCGCAGCCGTGCCGGACGGCGACGTAGTGCAGCTGCAGCCAGAGTCGGTGGCGGTCGTACCAGCGCACGAGCGGCCGTGCCCACGACGGTACGTGCAGCTGTAGCGCATCGTACTGCGGCGGCCCCACCGGCCTCGTGAGCGCAAGTTGGATCCAGCCAGTCGACGACAAGAGGCCCATCGCCAACACGGTGGCGATCGGCACGGCTGCGCCGGCCCGCAGGCGCGCCGCCATCGCGGCTGCGCCCAGCGTGCAGATCGGGATCAGGTGGCTCAGGACCCTGAACTCGAAGGTGTCGCCGCCGACCCAGAGCACGTAGTAGCCGACCTGTACGCAGAGAGCGCTCACTGCAGCCACGCACGGGACGTTGTCAGTGAAACCGCGGACGAACGTCCGTGGCCCGCGCCTCCACTCGACCACGAGCCACCCGAAGGCCACCCCGATTGCGAGCCACACGCCGTTCTCGACCGCGAAGCAGAAAAGGTAGCGCAGGCCGGCTTCGGGCCAGGGTGCCCCGACCTTCGCATAGTAGGTATTGGGCAGCCACGCCCCGTAGAACCAACGCCGCCACAGGACGTGCACGACCACGAGAAGCAGCGGCAGGAGACCGAACAGGACTTCGCGCGCTCTGCGTTCACCGCGCGCGAGTGAGACGAGTGCCGTAGCGACCGTGGCAGCCACGAGCAACAGGCCGTCGGGTCGGGTCAACGCGACCATCGCGGCAGCTGCCGACCAGCCGAAGTGCCAGCGCCCTGCGCGCGCTTCGCGTCGCCGGAAGGCGAGCACGACCCATACCGCGAATCCGAGGTTGAACAGCGCAGTCTCGAGTCCGCCGGTCATCCACTGCAGGAAGGTGTGGTTGCCGATGACCGCGGCGGGTGCAATACGCGACCGCGTCACCGACCCGACTGCCATGTCGGTCGCGCAGACCCAACGCCGCCTTCGCGGTGACCGCCAGGAGCGCGAGGCCGCAGAGGATCGACAGCACGTTGGCGGCATCCGGCGGCTCGACGCCGAACCAGCTCCAGGTCGCCCAGAGCAGCAGGTTCCAGAGGAAACTCGTGTAGCCCTCGACCGGCTCGAACGGCGGCGGGTTCCAGACCAGGCCGAAACCGTCGCGCGCATTCGACACGTAGCGGAACGCGATGAACGCATCGTCGAGGATGAACTCGAGGCGGCAGGCGCCGAAGATGGCCGCGGCGAACAGCGCGCCGAAGAACGCGGTCCGCGTGCGCCAGCCGGTTCGGGTCGGTTCGGCGAAGGTCGTGAGCATCGAGCGGGCGCATGGTAGCGGCGTCTCGCCCCGCCGAGCATCCGCGGTGCAGGTCTGCCCGGCAAGTGTACTCGCACCGCCGCGGCACCCCCGCTACCGTCCCCGCGCCATGGAATGGATCTTCCAACTCGACGCCTGGGTCGCGCTGCTGACCCTGACGCTTCTCGAGGTCGTGCTCGGCATCGACAACCTCGTGTTCATCTCGATCCAGAGCGGCAGGCTGCCGCCGGAACAGCGGTCGAAGGCGCGCCGGATCGGCCTGCTGCTCGCGATGGCCATGCGCATCGCGCTGCTGTTCGCCATCACGTTCATCATGCGCCTGACGCAGCCATGGTTCTCGATCGGCGAGCACGCATTCTCGGGCAAGGACATGATCCTTCTGGCCGGCGGGCTGTTCCTGCTGTGGAAGAGCACGACCGAGATCCACCACAGGCTCGAAGGCGACGACAGCGACCCGAACAGCGGCGGCCACCGTGCGGTTTCGTTCGGCAGAACGATCTTCTCGATCATGCTGCTCGATCTCGTGTTCTCGCTCGACTCGGTGATCACCGCAGTCGGCATGGCCAGCGAGTATCTGGCGGTCATGGTGATCGCGGTGCTGATCTCGGTCGGCGTGATGGTCGTGTTCGTGAACCCGATCTGCGCGTTCGTCGAGAGGCACCCGACGGTGAAGATGCTCGCGCTGAGCTTCCTGCTGCTGATCGGCTTCACGCTGGTCGGCGAAGGCTGTGGCATGCACATCCCGAAGGGCTACGTCTACTTCGCGATGGGGTTCAGCGTCGGCGTCGAGTGCCTGAATCTGCGCCTGCGCAAGGGCGGCAAACCCGTGAACCTGCACGGTCCCGAAACCCCGGTGCAATGACACGCGCTACGATCGCACGAATGCTGCGGATCCCCTTTGTTGTCGTGGCAGCCTGTGCCTGCGTGCTGTCGGCCCAGGCCCCGGCCCCGGCGCCGGCGCCGGGCGGCACCGAGAGCGCTCCCTCGCTGCCGGACCTCGGCGCGCCTGCGGCGCTGCCCGAAGGCGCACCCCCGCATCTGCAGCTCGTCGAGCGCAACGGGCTGCGCACGCACGCCTACTGGCTCGCCGACGATGCGCGCGAAGGACGCTACACGAGCAGCAAGGGCCAACAGGCGACCGCCAAGTACGTCGCTGAGCACTTCCAGAAGCTCGGGCTCAGGCCGCTCGGCGACAAAAAGGGCTTCCTGCAGAGCTACCCGCTGATCCGAACGGCACTCGATCCGAGCACGTCGCTGCAGGTCGGCGATCTCAAGGTTGCGACGAGGTTCGCGGTGCTGGCGCCGCGGCGCGATGCGAAGATCGCGCTCGGCGGCAAGTTCGTCTGGTGCGGCAACGGCACCGCCGGCCAGATCACGAGCGATCTCGCAGGCAAGCTCCCGCTCGTCGTGTTGCACAAGCTGCCGAAGGCCATGGGGCTGGCCGGCAGCGCGATGGCGACCAACCGCTTCGCCGACGTCGCGCAGAAACTCGGCAGCCGCGGTGCCACGGCCGGCGTCGTCTGCCTGCTCGACGACAAGACCTCGTACGGCGACGTGCTCAACAACCAGGGACTGCTGCCCGACCACCCGTTGCTGCGCTACGACGCGAGCGGCGGCGACCCCGGCAATGCAATCCCGCTGTTCGTGCTGTCGGCCGAGCAGAGCCAGCTGTTGTTCGCGCGCATCGGCATAGTCGTCCGCGAGGAGGGCGGAGCGGCGGCGCCGACCAACGACAAGGTGACCGGCAAACTCGTGATCGGGATCAAGGTCGACGACAAGGCGACTTCGTCCAATGTCGTGGCAGTGCTCGAAGGCAGGAGCCGCAAGAGCGAGTGCGTCGTCTTCTCGGCGCACCACGACCACATCGGCCAACGGCTCGACGGCGACGCGTTCAACGGTGCCGACGACAATGCGAGCGGTTCCGCGGGCCTGCTCGAGATCGCGGAAGCGTTCGCCAAGGGCGGCGAGCGTCCCGAGCGCTCGATCGTGTTCCTATCGGTGAGCGGCGAGGAGCTCGGCCTGTGGGGCTCGAAGTGGTTCTCGGAGCACCCGTCGTGGCCGCTCGACAAGATCGTCGCCGACATCAACATCGACATGATCGGGCGCGCCGCCGAGAAGGACGGCAAGACGCTGATGCAGGTGACGCCGAGCTTTCAGCACGAGAAGTACTCGTCGATCGTGCAGGATGGCGTGGCGCTCGGAGCGAGGTTCGGCATCACCTTCATCAGCGGCGACCAGTACTATCAGCGCAGCGACCACTACAACTTCGCAGTCAAGGGTGTGCCCGTCGTGTTCTTCTGCGACGGCGAGCACCCGGACTACCACCAGGTCAGCGACTCGGCGGACAAGCTCGACTACGTGCGCATGGAGGCCGTGGCGCGGCTCGCGTTCTGGACAGGCTGGCAGGTGGCAGCGGCCAAGGGCAGGCCCAAGGAGCTCGGCGTGCAGTCCGACTGGTGACGTTCACTTCCCGCGTGGTTCCTGCGCGACGAGATCGTCCGCGGTGCCCGCTGCGCCGTCCTGGCCGGCGCTCATGACCTCCCAGCGCAGGCCGGTCGGTCGCTTGCGCACCACGTAGTCGCGCCCCCACGGATCCTGCACGGGACCGGTGTACCAACGCTGGTCGCGCTCGGCGGCGAGCTCGCGCACGGTCGGCACGGCGGGGGCGTCCTGCGCGCGGCGGAACGCGCGCGCTGCGGCCGCGAGGGTCTGCAGCTCGGACTTGCACTGCTGTCGCAGCTTCACGAGCGCGCGGTCGTACTTCGCATCGGGCCGCTTCGTGCAGTCCCACGCGACGAGCCACTCGTGTCCGGTCTTCTGGAAGCCGAGGTCCTCGACGAGACGCCGCTCCATGTGCGGCAGGTGCGCGGCGCCGTAGTAGATCCCGAGCTTCCTCTTGCCGGCCTCCATCTCGCGCTGCAGCACTTGCAGGCATTTCTCGTTGCGACCTTCGAGCAGCGTGCTGCCCTTCTCGCCGCCGACGGCAAGGGTCTCGATCGCCTCGAGCTGCGAAGCGAACACCATGCGCAGCTGGTGCCGGCCCTCGCCGCTGCGGAACGCCTTCACGAGGTCGAGCTGTGGCGGCGGTGTCGCGTCGGGGTTCTCGGCCTGCTCCTGCTGCAGCTTCATGCCCGACATCATCATGTTGAGCATGATCGAGAGGATGGTCTCGCCGCGTTCGTCCATGCTGTCCTGGAACTCCTCGGGAGTCATGTCCGCATGTACGAAGTTGGCCGGCGAATAGTCGATCTCGTCGAGCTGGAACGTGAGCTCCATCGAGTTCTTGATGCCGTGCTGCAGCATCGAGAGCGGATTGAAGCCCTCTTCGCGGTCCTTCGTCGGCCGGTAGTCGGCCGGGCCGACGAGCTCGTAGAGCAGCGCATCGCAGGTCGTGAAGCGATCGTTGAGCGTCGCGTAGCAGGCCTGGTCGGCGATGTGCACGGCCGCGAACAGCACCAACTCGACCGGACCCTTCTTGTAGGTGGTGATCGCGGTGTCGAAGTGGCCGCCGTCACCGACCGCGACGAAGCGCGCGAAGTCGCTCGGCACCTTGTTCGGGGCATCGCTCGGCGGCTCTTGTGCGCCGAGCACCATCAGCGGGGTGAAGAAGGCGCACAAGATCGCGGACGGCTGCATGGGCGCGATGATCGGCCGTTTCCGGTCCCAAGGCAACGTCAGGTTCCCTTCGGAACGTAGACGTAGATGCTCTCGTCCTTCGGCCCGACCCAGCACGGCAGGTGCGCGATGAGCTCGAAGTCGCGCCGCAGCGTGGCCAGCACCGAGCCGTCCTGGTCCTTTGCCTGCAGTTCCGGCAGCGTCACGAGCACGACGAACTGGGCAACGTCGCGCTGTGCCTGGTCGATGTGCCAACGCAGATGGGGTTCGCCGCCAGGTGGATGGACCTTCTCGAGAGCGATCAGCCAACGCTCCAGCGGCCACACCGAGAGCTTCCGATACTCGTCCACGTTGCCGGACGACCAGTGGCGCGGACGCAGGTAATACAGGCACGTCGGTTCGTTCGTGCTCAGCACACGCAGCGCACCGGCGCCGGCCCGCTCTCTCGCCATCGCGCAGGCCTCGCGCCAGAGACCGCGCTGGCCGTGCTGCGAGCCGTGATACCAGACGTCGTGAAGGCCATACTCGGCGAGCAGCAGCACGGGCAACAGGGCTGCCGCGACGCGGTGCGTGCGCACGCTGCTCTGACCGTCGATCCTGCTCTGGGTGACTGCGGCCGCGAGCCGCGTGCAGGCGAACGCCGCGAGCCACAGCAGCGCGGGCAGCGCGCAGAAGGCATAGCGCGCGGTGACCTTCGCGACCTGGCCCGCTACGGCGACCAGCACGAAGAAAGGCACGAGCAGCAGGCAACCGAGCAGCAGCGTGCGGTCGCGGCCCAGCACGGGCAGCGCGAGCCAGAGCCCAGCCGCGCCGACGAGCAGGACGAGCGGCCGGAAGTAGTACGCGGTCGTCTGCACGAGATGCAGCACGGACAGCTCCTCCCCCTTCGACCTCACGAAGTCCTGGAACGGCGAGTGCTGCACGAGCCAGGGCAGCACCAAGCCCACGACGAGTGCAAAGACCGCGACGCGCGCGACCGCGCGACCGCGCGGGGCAGACCGGCGCAAGAACAGGAACCCGAAGAACCCGGCCGCCAGCAGGCCTCCGGTCGTGTGGAACAGCGTGGCAACGCCGATCGCGGCGAACGTCGCGAGCAGGTCGCGCGCGCGTCCCGTCTCGATCGCGACGATCGCCCGATTCGCAGCGATGGCCGCGAACAGGAACACGAGGATGTAGCCGCGCGCGTTCTGGCTCCAGTAGATGTGCCACGGACACACGGCGCAGAACGCCGCCGCCAGTACGGCGGCCCAGGCCCCGACGAGGCGCCGTCCGCACATCGCGATCACGGGCACCGAGAGGATGCCGACCAGGGCGAACGGCAGCCGCAGTGAGAACTCGTCGCCGCCGATCCACCCGAGGTTCAGCAGGCCTCGCAGCCCGAGGAAGGTCAGCGCGTAGAACACGCGGTCTTCGCGCAGGAGCCCGTGTTCGCCCACGAGCTGCATCGTCGCGTCGCGCCAGGTGTGGGCTTCGTCGACCCACATCGACCACTCGCCGAGGTGCCAGAGACGCAGCGCGGCGGCGATCGCCGTGACGAGCAGCAGGCACGACACGTGGTGACGCTCGAACCTCTCGCCGTGATCCGGCTCTGCTCCGTGCCTGGGCTCGAGGGCTCGATGCGATGACGGCAAGTGGGCTCCGCGCACCGCGTTCCATATCCCATTCGCCTTGCGAACGCGAGCAACCGTCACGTCATGGGGAAGAACGCTTCCTCGGCAAAGCTGTAGTAACGCTGGGCGCCGACCACGAGGTGATCGAGCAGGTGGATGCCCACGACGACCCCCACCTGACGCAGGCGGTCGGTGACCACGCGATCCTCGGCACTCGGCGACGGATCCCCCGAAGGATGGTTGTGCGCGACGACGACGGCGACGGCCCCGTCGCGGATCGCCGGCGAATAGACCTCGCGCGGATGCACGGGGGCGCCGTCGACGCTGCCCGTGCTGACTACCTGCAGCGACAACACGCGGTGGCGCACGTCGAGCAGCACCGCGAAGAAGCTCTCGCGACGCGTGCCGCGGGCCGAATCGCGCACGATGCGCGCCACGTCGCCGCCGCGCCGCACCGCCGTGCCGGGCCGCAGCGCGGCCTCCGTGAGCCGGCGCGCGAGCCCGAACGCGGCCGAGAGCGCCGCCGCGCGCACCGGCCCCACGCCGGCCGTCGCCGCGATCTCGCGCACACTCGCCGCCGCGAGCCCCGGCATGCCGCCGAATCGCCGCAGCAAGCGCTGCCCGACCTGTTCCGCCCCCTCGCCGCGCCTGCCCGTGCGCAGGATCAATGCGAGGCACTCGGCATCGCTGAGACGTGGTTCGCCGAGCTGGAGGATGCGCTCCCGCGGACCGTGCTGCAGCGGCGGCGCCCGTTCGTCGTTCACTTCGTGCATGCTGCAATGTGCACCGGACGCGCGCCCGGTTGCAGCGCAACGCCTCATGCCGGCGCAATTCCGCGGCGCAGACCGCCCGCGCGCAGCTCCGCGAGCAGCTCGAGCAGCGAATCCACGCTGGCCTGGTCGCGCAGGAAGGCCCGGGCGCGTGATCGCCGCGATCGCCCGACCCGCACGGTTGCCAGGTCCTTGCGATCGAGCGCGAACACATCCTCGTCGGTGATGTCGTCGCCGACGTAGAGCGCCGCCTCGACGCGTTCGCGCCGGCAGAGCGCCGACATGACGTCGCCCTTGTGCGGCGCGCCGAGCGGCACCGCGTTGACCAACTGCTTGCCCGCGACGAGGCGCAACGGCAGGCGCAGCGCGGCGAGGGCCCGAACGATGGCCCGGCGCGCGCTGGCCGGCCGGGGCGAATCGCGATAGTGCAGCGACAGCGAATAGGTCTTGTCCTCGATGTCGATGTCGGACCACGACTGCAGCGCGGCGACGAGGTGTGCCCGAGCTGCCGCGATCGCCGGCCGGAACCGCTGCATGCTCGGACTCGGCTCGATGCCGTGGTTGCCGAACAGATACCGCGGGTGGACACCCGCGAGCCGCCCGCGCAGGTCGCCGACACTGCGCCCCGAGATGATCGCGCACCGATACAGCGAACAGACCCGGGCCAGCAGCGCCCGCGTCTCAGCACGCATCTGGCCGGCCGTCCGGTCGGCGACGATCGGGGCCAGCGTGCCGTCGAAATCGAAACCCAGCAGGACACGGCGGCGCGCAAGCCGCTCGAGCACCGGCACCAGCGTCCGTGGCAACCGGGTCATCACGAGCTCGCGACCGACGAGCGGAACACCGACATCATGCGCCCGGACAGTCGCTCGCGCCGCCGCAGTTCGGCCGCTTCGATCAGCATGCGGCCTGCCCACCGGTAGACGTTGAACTCCCCCACGAGGCGCCGCATCGACCGCATGCGCTCGGTCTGCTCGGTGACCGGCATCTGCAGCGCGGTCGCCATCGCCTCGCTGGACTGCTGCAGGTCGTACGGATTGACCACGAGGGCTTCGGTCAGATCTCGCGCGGCACCCGTGAACTGGCTGAGGATCAGAACGCCGCGCTCGTCATCGCGCGCGGCGACGAACTCCTTGGCCACGAGGTTCATGCCATCGTGAAGACTGCTCACGAAACAGAAATCTGCGGCGCGATACTGTCGGTACACGGCCGGCGGCTCGTGGTGCGTGCGCAGCAGTCTGATCGGCCGCCAGGTCTCCGTGCCCCAGCGGTCGTTGATCGACGTCACGAGAGCCGCGACGCGTTCGTCGAGCTCGCGATACCGCTGGATCTTCGTGCGGCTCGGCGCTGCCAACTGCACGAACGAGAACCGGCCGCGGTATTCGGGGTAACGCGCGAGCAGCTGGTCGACGGCGAGCAGACGCTCCTCGATGCCCTTCGTGTAGTCGAGCCGATCGACGCCTACGCCGAGCAGCGCATCGTCGGGCAGCTCGAGCTCCTTGCGCACCGCAGCGCGGCACTCGGCGACCGACGGCATGCCCTCGAGCCACCGCACGGGCCAGTCGATCGAGATCGGGTAGGGCCGCACGAGCGTTCGCCGTGCCCCCTGCACGATCGCCTCGGTCTCGCGGTCGATGCGACTCTCGACGTAGGCGTCGACCGAGTCGATGAAGTTGTTGCAGTGCTGCTTGGTGTGGAAGCCGAGGATGCTCGACCCGAGCAACCCAGAGATCAGTTCTTCGCGGAACGGGCAGATGCCGACGACTTCCGCGTTGGGCCACGGGATGTGCCAGAACGTGAGGATCGTGGCGCGCGGCAACCGTTCGCGGATCATCTTGGGCGCCAGCGCGAAGTGATAGTCCTGGACCAGGACGATCGGATCGTCGGAGTCCACCTCCTCGGTGACCGCCTTCGCGAACTTGCGGTTCACCTGCATGTAGTGCTCCCAATCCTCGACGCGGAACACCGGGCGCGTGTGGGCGAGGTGGCAGAGTGGCCACAGCCCCTCGTTCGCGAAGCCGTAGTAGTAGCCGTTCTCCTCGGCTTCATCGAGCCACACGCGCCGCACCGTGTACGACTCTTCGCCCGGCGGCACGCGCAACCGGTCTTTGTCGTCGACATAGTCGCGGTCGGCGCCGCCGCTCCCGTGCGCGACCCAGGTGCCCGAGCACGCGCGCATGACCGGCTCGAGCGCCGTGACCAGGCCGCTGGCCGGGTGCTGCACGTGCACGACGTTCTTCACGCGCTCGTGGATGTATGGCTCGCGGTTGGCGAGGACGACCACGCGTTCGCCGTGCAGGTGCTGCCGCAGCGTGGCGCGCAGCCGCGCCGGGTTCCAGGTCCCCGCACCGGCTTCGCTGCGGCGCTCGCTGACCAGCCTGGCCACGAGCGAGCGCACGTCGCGCACGAGCGGCTTGAACCCGCCGGCGGGCCCGCCCGACAGCGCCGCGCGCAGTTCGTCGGTCCACCGGCGCCAGGCCAGGCGAGCCGCGACCATCGTGATCAGCGCCGCGCCGATCGAGAGCACGAAGAACGCCGCGAGCAGCAGGTGGCGCGTCGTCGACTCGCGTCGCGCCACGAAGGTCAGGTCGTGCACGAGGATCACGTAGCCGCGCAGCAGGTCGCCCTCGGTGGACCGGATCGGATTGACGCTGATGTGCACGCGTCCGTGTTCGAGATCCCGGATCCTCCACCAGGACTCGGCGTGCGTAGAGCCGTCGTCTTCCGTGGTGCCGAGAATCGCCTTGATCGACAGATCGCGCGGGAACTTGCTTGTCGCGGCAAGCGGATCCCCGGTCGGGGAGCACGCGGCACCGCCGAGGATGCGCTCGTCGCGCGTGATGTCCTCGAGCACACCGCTCAGGCTGTTCGGGTCCTCCCAGTTGTGGAGGATGCTGCGTCTACCCGCGGCCACTGCGAGACGCGTTCGCAGCTCGAGATCGCGCTCGAACCATGCGCCCGTCGTCTGCGCCAGGACGAAGTAGCCGGCGAGCGCCAGCACTCCCAGCCCCGCGAGCAGCAGCACGAGGAACCACACTGCGCGGCGCATCGATCCATCATGCCCCACATGCCCACGAAGGCAAGCCTTGCGACCGGACCGACGAGGCGCAGAATGGCGGCGTGGATCTAGCCGACCTCGGTCTCATCGGCAACTGCCAGATCTCCGCGCTGGTGCACCGCAGCGGCGCCATCGTCTGGTCCTGCATGCCGCGCTTCGATTCCCCTCCGGTCTTCGGCGCGCTGCTCGACGCGCAGGATGGCGGCAGTTTCGAGGTCTCGCCGGCAGACCGCTCGTCGGGGACCCAGAGCTACCTCGGCAACACGAACGTGCTCGAGACGCGCTTCAAGGCCGCCGACGGCGAGTTCCGCGTGCTCGACTTCGCGCCGCGCTTCATGCAGCACGAGCGGGTCTTCCGTCCGGCCAAGCTCGTCCGCATCATCGAGCCGCTCGCGGGCACGCCGCGCATCCGCGTGCACTGCCGTCCCGTGCTCGGCTGGACCAAGCAGCAGCCGCATTCGGACATGGGCTCCCACCACATCGCGTGGCACGGCTATCCGGCCCAGCTGCGACTGACGACCGATGCGGCGCTCGCGCATCTCGACGGCGAGCCGTTCGCGCTGACCCAGCGCCGCCACTTCGTGCTGTCCTGGGGGGCGCCGGTCGAGGAACCGCTCGAGCCGCTGTGCGACAGGTTCCTGCAGCAGACCGTGCGGCACTGGCGGCAATGGGTGAAGCAGTGCGACATCCCGTCGATCTACCAGGAGGAAGTCATCCGCTCGGCACTCGCGCTGAAGCTGCATTGCTACGAGGACACGGGCGCGATCGTCGCGGCGCTGACGACTTCGATTCCTGAAGCGCCCGGCACGACGCGGACCTGGGACTACCGCTACTGCTGGCTGCGCGATTCGTTCTATGCGCTCGGCGCGTTCCGGCTGCTCGGCCAGTTCGCCGAGCTCGAACAGTTCCTGCAATACCTGCTCGACGTCGCGAGCTCGACGAAGGAGCTCGACCTCGCGCCGCTCTACTGCATCGACGGCAAGGCGGTGCCGGCCGAGCAGGTCCTCGACGATTGGCCCGGCTTCGGCGGCCAACGGCCGGTGCGCGTCGGGAACCAGGCCGCGACGCACCGCCAGAACGACGTCTTCGGCGAGATGGTGATCGCGCTGGCGCCGTTCTTTCTCGACGCGCGGTTCCGCGAACAGGTCACGGAACCCGTGCTCGATCTCGTAACTAGGCTCGCGCGCAAGGCCGTGCTCGTCGCAGGCCAGCCCGATGCCGGCATCTGGGAGTATCGCGAGAACTGGCGGCCGCAGACCTTCAGTGCCGTGATGTGTTGGGCCGCCGCCGACCGCATGAGCCGCATCGCGGCCCACCACCGCCCGGGGCTCGTCGAAGAGTTCGAGCTCGCGGCGCAGCGGATCCGCGCGCTGCTGATGGCGCAGGCATTGGACCCGGCGCGAGGGTGCCTCGTCGCCGACTTCGGCGGCAAGGAGGTCGATGCGGCGCTGCTGCAGGCGGTCACGCTGCGCCTGCTGCCGCCCGACGACGCGCGCATGCACGCCACCGTGGACGTCGTGCAGAAGGAGCTCGACCAAGGCGGCTGGCTGCGCCGCTACCGCACCGACGACGGCTTCGGCGTACCGACCACAGCCTTCACGCTGTGCACTTTCTGGCTCGTCGAGGCGCTGGCCACGATCGGCCGGATCGACGAGGCGCGCAGTCTCATGGGGCGCCTGCAGAGCGTGCGCGCTCCGCTCGGGCTGTTGTCCGAGGGTGTGCAACCCGCGTCCGGCGCGATGTGCGGCAACTTCCCGCAGGCCTATTCGCACGTGGGTCTGATCCACGCCGCGTTCGCCGCGGCCCCGCCATGGTCGGGATACGCCTGAGATCGCCTGGGCGTGGCTTGCAACCACGACCTTGGTTGCGGCCATGGCCGCAATGGCTGCTATCCGCCATCGCAGGACGGCGTTAGACTGGGTCGGCTCCGAGCGGCAGTTCATCGATGCAGCCTACGCGCCAGCGCTTCAGTCACCGGCACCTGCTGGCACTCTGTACTTTCCTCGTGCCGCTCGGTGTGCTCGCCATGCTCGGCCAGAGCGAACTGCGGCGCAGCGGCGAGGAAGCACAGTCGGCACTCGTGCTCGCCGCGAGCGAGTTCTTGCGCGGTGCCAGCCGCGCGGTCGAACGCGAATTCGGGGAGCTGCTGCCGCAGATGCTGACCGCCTCCGAGGAAATGCTCGCGAAGCGCGGGCCCGCGCTCACCGCGCTCACCTTGCGGCATCAGCCGGCGTTCTCGGCACTGCGCGACATCATCCTGCTCGACGAAAGGGTGGACCTGGTCTGGCCCACACCCTTGGCGTCTGCGACCATGAGCCTCCCGTTGCTGCGCACCGAGCGCCCGATCGTCGGCGCCGTCGACGCCGCACAACTGCTGCTCCTGCACGGCAAGCACCGGGACGCGATCAACCTGCTCGACCACTTCCTCAAGACGCTCGAAGCCGCCAGCACGCCGCCCCAGAACAACCGGCTCCGGTTCGAAGTCCTCGAAGCCGAGCTGCACGCGCGCTTCGAGCTGGCCACGGCGCACAACGCGCTCGGCGAGATTGCCGAGGCGCGCGCGGAGTTCGAGAAAGTGGTGCGGCTCGCGGACCCCGCGCGGCAGAACAGGGGTGTCGGCAACAGCGCGAAGGCGCTCGTGCTGCTGAGCGAGTACAAGCTCGCCGACACGGGCACGACTGCGGCCCGGCTCAAGCTGCTGCAAGCCATCGCGCAGGGCGAACGTTGGTGGCTCTCGGACGACCTGCTGTCGTCGGTCGCCCGCCTGCTCGCCGCCAGGATCGGCACCGGGGAGGGACGCGCCGAGGAGGAGACCCTGCTGGCCGAGAATCGCCAGCGCACGCAAACTCGCGCCTTCGTGGCGGAGAACTACGACCTCGCGTTGAAGCTCGAGCTGCTCAAGCGTCGCAACCTGCAGCCGAACCCCGACGAGAGGGCCGGCAACCAGGACGAGCGCCTGATCAGCTCGCTGGCAGGAGTGACTTCGCTGCTGTGCGTGCGCAGCGCCACTCCAGAAGAGAAGGAGAGACACGATCGGTGCACCGACGTCGGACTGCACATCGATCTCGGCCAGATGCTCGAGCCGGTCCGCCGCCGGATCCACGGCACCGGGCGCGAGTTCGTGCTCGCGATCTTCGATCCCGATGATTACCCGATCGTGCCTCCGCCGACCACGACGCCGGTCGGGTTCGCGCCACCGTCGACCGAAACCAACGGCCTCAAGCTGCTCGCGTATCCGGCGGACGCCCCTGCGCTGATCGCGTCGACCGAAGCGGCGGCGCGCACGCGCACGCTGCTCGTCGTGGCGCTGTTCGTGACGGCGCTCGGCGGCGCTCTGTGGTCGTGGCGTTCGGTGTCGCGCGAGGCGGAGCTCGCGGCGCTCAAGATCAATCTCGTGTCGCGCGTCTCGCACGAGCTCAAGACGCCGCTCGCCTTGATCCGCATGTATGGCGAGACGCTCGGCATGGGCCGGGCCCGCGACAGCCAGCAAGCCCAGCAGTTCGGCGGCATCATCTCGCGCGAGTCCGAACGGTTGACGATGCTGATCCAACGCATCCTCGACTTCTCGCGACAACAGGCCGGCACGCTCCATTACTCCCCGCAGACGATCGAGCTCGGCCCGCTGCTGCGCAGCGTCTGCGACGCCTACACGCCGCACCTCGAAGCCAGCGGCGCGATCCTCGTCGAGACGCTGCCCCCGGGCATCTTCGTGCACTGCGACGCCAACGCGTGCGAGAGCGCTGTTGTGAACCTGCTCGAGAACGCGGCCAAATACGCGCGCGAGGGCGACCGCGAACAGGAGATCGAGCTCGAGCTGTTTGCGCGCGCCGACCAGGTCGTCATCGAAGTGCGCGACCACGGCCGCGGCATCCCGCCCGCGGAGCTCGACCGCGTGTTCGAAGGCTTCTACCGCGCCAGCAACGCGGGGGAAGTCCGCGGGGCCGGTCTCGGTCTGAGCCTCGTGCACCACTTCGTCACGTCGCACGGCGGCAACATCACCGCGCTTGCGCGCGAAGGCGGCGGCACCGTCTTCCGCCTCTCCTTGCCCAAGGTCACAGCACCCGACCGAGCTGCCCAGGCCGCCCGAGCGTCCGCCGAACGCCCACGGACCGAAGGGACCCCGACCCAGAGAACATGACCAACCTGACCGACACGAACATCCTCGTCATCGAAGACGAGCCCGACCTGCGCGCCGGCCTGCTGCACAACCTCGAGCTCGAGGGCTACAAGGTGGAGACGGCCGCCGACGGCCGCGAGGGTCTGCGCAAGGCGCGCGATGGTCGCGCGGCGCTGATCCTGCTCGATCTGATGTTGCCCGGCATTCCGGGCCTCGAAGTGCTGCGTCACCTGCGCGAGACGGGGCACGAGACGCCGATCATCATCATCTCGGCGAAGGGCCAGGACCGCGACAAAGTGCAGGGGCTCGAGCTCGGGGCCGACGACTACCTCACGAAGCCGTTCGGGCTCACCGAGCTGACGGCCCGCATCCGGGCCGTGCTGCGGCGGACCCAGGCCGGAGCCAAGGCCGGCGTCGGCGAGCGTCATGCCGTCGGCGGCGTGATGCGCTTCCCGGACCTCGTGGTCGACTGGAAGCGGTTCTCGATCGTGCGCGACGGCGCCGAAACGCAGCTCTCCCGCTACGAAGCGGAGATCCTGCGCATGTTGATCGAGCATCGCGGCGAGGTCGTGAGCCGCCAGGATCTGTTGCGCAAGGTCTGGGGCTACGTACACCTGCCGACCACGCGCACCGTCGACAACCACATCGCGCGGCTGCGCAAGAAGCTCGAACGCGATGTCGAGAACCCCGTGCACGTGATCACCGTGCACGGTCTCGGCTATCGCTTCGAGTCCCCGCTGCTTTCGGAGGAACCGTGATGGTCCTGCGACCCTGGTGCTGCGTGATGCTGCTGGCTTTCCTGTGCGACGCACGAGCACAGACTCCGCCGCCCGAGCGCGCGCTTGTTCCTGCCAATCCCACCAACCAGCCCGCGTCGCCGACGCTGCACGACGCCTGGCTCTTCGAGGTGCTCGACCTCGACATCAAGAAGGCCGTTGCTGCTTATGAGAAGGTGGCTGCCGACCAACGCCCCGCCAACCTCGATCGCTGGGTCGCCGTGGCCCGACTCGCGGAGCTGAAGCGACTCGGCGTCGACGTGACGTTGCGCGTGGACCCCAAGGAGGTCCCCGAGCCGCTGCGCGCCCCGTTCGAAAACAACTCGGCGCCACTGCCGGTTGCCGACCTGCTAGAGCGAGTGCAGGGCAACCCGGCCCTGTTGCCGCCGCTGCACCCGATCACCTTGGTGGCCGAGGAATGGCGACTCGCGCAGATGCAGATCCCGAGCCTGCGCGAGTTGCTGAAGAACCGCGAACAGAACAGTCGCCGCTCCGGCGGCAACGGCTACTCCTGGGTTAACAAGGCCAACGCGGTGGACATCTTGCGCGCGGAACTCGGAGGTTGGCGGACCGGAGCCGATGCGCGGCGAGCCCTCTGGTTCTCCAACTGGCAGCCACCGAAGCTCCCGGGCGACCCCCAGCCCTACCTCGAGAAGTTCAAGACCAACCTCGAGGCCCTGTTGCACGACCCCGAGCAATCCCAGTATCGCAGCCTGTTGAACACGCTGCGCGACACGGTCAACGAGAGGGCGGCCACCGACCCGGCGGCCGCACTCGCTCTGGTCGCGCGCCTGCCGATCTACGCGGAGAAACTGCTCGGACTGCCCGCACCCGCGATCCGCTGAGGCGCGAGGTCACTTCGACCCGGGGCCTGTCTCCGAACCAGGTTCGCCGGTCTGCGGGTCGGTGCCCGTCTTCTTGCCGCTCCCGGCCCAGGTGTCGAACCAGGTGCCCTGGTAGATGTCGAGCGGCTTGACCTCTGGCCCGTTCGGGTTCAACTCCGCGGCGCCCCAGAACAGGCACATCGGGAGGTCGATGATGTGCATCGCGCCATACATGAAGTGCTCGAACGCGTGGTAGGTGAACGTGAAGGGGAAGGAGAGCACCTCGACCACGCCACCGGCATCCATGCCGGTGCGCACACTCTTGGCCGATGACGCGCCGTCGGTCGCGCCGCCGTAGATCATCAGCAACGGGGTGGCGACGCCGAGCACGGCGTCCTTGCCGGCGCGGTTCAGCGTGCCGCACGATGCCAACGTGGTCGCGAGGAGGGCAGAGACGGTGAGGAGAGGGCGATTCACTCTGGTTCCTATGTCGAGACGGCGACCCGTCGTGAGGCGCCAATGACGGCGCGGCACGCGATCTTCGCAGTCGTTGGGTTCGAAAGAGAGGGGGACTGGGGCCTGATGCAAGCGTGGACGCCCCGCCACAACAAGCCTCCTGGCTCAAAAAGCCAGCACCATGGCCATCCCCGCGGGGGTCGGCTAACCTTGGCGGTTGCAATGAGCGACTTCGGCGCCGACGTCTTCGACCAGGACCGTCCCAAGGGCAAGCACCGCGGATCCGAGGACGAACGCCCGGCGTCGCCGCCGGCCGCAGTCAGAAAGGAGCTTGGTGCGAAGGAGCCCGTGGCGAAGGCGTCTCCGCTTCAGGCGGCCAGCCAGGCAACCAGGGCGGTCGCTCCCGGGCTTCCGGAAACACCGCGCGCGGAAGCAGGCGCGCTGCAGCAGGTGCCGGCTCATCTCGCACGCCCGCGCGAGGTCCGGCCTGCTCGCGAGCAGGATCGGCGCGACCGGGACGAACGTCCCGAACAGACGGGGTCGCGCTGGCGCGACGACCCGAAGCGGATTCCGAGCCAGCCGCCCCGGGAGCCGGCCGACCACCAGCGTGACCCGGCACAGCGTCGAACCGAACCACCAGTGGAGACGCAGCACAGGGAGCGACACACGGAGTTCCGTTCCCGTCACGAAGGCAGCGAAGGCCGCCCCCAGCGCGCGTCCACAGGGCGAGAGCCGGTGCGACCGATCGAACGCAACACCTCCCCGCCCGCAGTGGCACCACAGACCGTGGGCCTGCTCGTCGACCTCGAGGGCCTTCAAGCCGAAGCCCGGGCTCAGCAGGGTGAGCTGGCCATGCACCGCCTGCGCTCCGGTCTCTGCAGCGGCCGCACCGTGGCCAAGGCCCTTGCCATCGCCAAGACGGCCGGTGCCGCGCCCAGTGGTTTCGATCTCATCGTCTCGAGCGGAGGATTCTCAGCGGGTGTGCAGTTCGCTGCAGCAGCCGTCGAGTTGCTGCGCGTAGCCCCTGTGCTCGTGATGGCGCCCACGTCCGATCCGATCCGCAAGCTCGCAACGGCGCTGCGTGCCGCCGGCCACACCGTGGAACTGACGGGCTTTTCTGCGACCGAGGCCCCTGCGCGCCGGCTGGGGCGCGACTGCCTGTTCGTTCCCTGACGCTTCCGACCTGCGGCGACCCAAGTGACGGCGAGGCGCTATAGTCCTGCAGAACGAGTGACGAAAAAGTCGGAGGCGCCGACCCGCGAAGCGCCTGCTGCCCTGGCACGATGTCTCCTTGGACCAAGTTCGCGACCCTGTGGTTCCTGACCGCGACGCTGCTCGCC
Organism: Planctomycetota bacterium; assembly: GCA_035649575.1. GTDB lineage: Bacteria > Planctomycetota > UBA1135 > UBA1135 > UBA2386 > DASVAL01. The sequence goes on along the minus strand of DASRJH010000167.1, from coordinate 26,604 downwards.
CAGACGTCGCGCAGCGCTTCCACCGCCGATGACGCGGGCACGGCCGGCGCCACGGCCGAGACCTACACGGAGTCGAAGAGTCGCAGTCTGTTCACGTCGTGTGACGCCAACAGCGACGATCGTCTCGATTTCTTCGAAGCCAGCGCCGCGTTCGATTGGCTGCGCGGCAAGAAGGACCACGCCGGATTCGCGCGTCTCGACCAGGACCGCGATGGCTATGTCGGTTGGCCCGAGTTCGATCGCCAGTTCCAGGCCACGGTGAAGCGCGGCGCCCCGTTCCGCGTCGACCCGTGTCGCCGTCTCGTCGAGCAGGCGCCCGAGCAGCAGAAGGCCACTGCGCCGACGCCGCTGCAGGTGTTCCTGCAGCTGCTCGACGCCAATCGCAACGGCGGCCTCGACCCGGCGGAGATCGACCAGCTCGCGCGGATCGGCCTCGTGAACCCCCAAGCCATTCAGCAGTTGCGCAGCCTCGATCTCGACCGCACGGGCCGCGTCGAAGAACCAGAGCTCGCTCCCTGGTTCAAGCAGCACAAGGTCCAGACCTTGTTGCCACCGGGTCTGCTCGCAGGTGCCGAGGCACCCGCGGTCGTCGGCGACGAGAACGGCGACAGCACGATCGACGAGCCCGAGCTCACCCACATGCTGCAGCGCCTCGACCCGAGCCTCGGCCGTTGGGCCGCAACGCTGATGCAGCGGCTCGACCGCAACCAGGACAAGCGCCTCGACCGGCAAGAATTGTCGAGCCCCGACATCGGCACGGCGCAGGCGGCGACGCCTGCGCAGTTGCCGTCAGAAGGGCCGGTGCGTTAAAGACGAGTCAGTGATTCCCGCCAAGACTGGGCGCATCCGCCGCTCCCTGCTGTCCCTCCTGCTGCTCGCCGCAGCGGCCCGCGCGCAGGAACTGCTGCCGCTCGAAGCCAAAGCACTCGGCCACAAGGCCGCCGGAGAAACCGGCAGCGCCGTCACAGCGCTGCTGACCCTGGCGACCGACACCGCCCGCGAGGCCAACGACGAGGACGCCGCAGCGCGCGTCGAAGCCTGGGCCACCGAAGCTTCGCGCCTCCTGCGCGTGCGCAGCTCACCGGACCAGCTGCAGCAGCTCGATGCACTGCGCGAGAGCAAGCTCGCCACGGCGCTGCCGTTGCTGCGCGACCGGGTCGGCATCGCCGGCTTGATCGCCGCCGGTCCCGGCGAAGACGCCGGCCGCCGCGCCGAAGCACTCGGTTTCCTGAGTCGATACTGGCTCGTCGGCCCGTTCGACAACGAACGCGGTGTCGGCTATCGCAGCGCGCTGCCACCCGAGCGCGGCTTCGACGCTGCAGCCGAGTGGAAGGGCAAGCGGCGCGCCGTGCGCTGGCGGCGGCTGCCGCCGCTCACGGGCTCGCACGTGCTGCCGCTCTCGCGCATCGTGCACCCCCACGAGCAGTCGCTCGTCTACGCGGCCGTTGCCATCGTCGCCGCGACCCCTACGACGGCCGTGTTCGAGATCGGCTGCACCGGCAGCTTCCGCGTCTTCTGCAACGGCGTCGAAGTCGGCAGCAGGGAGGTCGAGCGCACGTTCGCGTATGACCAGGACGCGGTCGTGCTGCCGCTCGCTGCCGGCCCGAACCTGCTCGTGTGGAAGCTCTGCCACCAGGAGGGCGTCGAGTGGCAGGCCGCGGCTCGCCTGCGCGCGCTCGACGGCAGTCCGCTCGGCGGCGTGCGTGTTTCGACCGACGTCGACGACCTGCAGGCAGCCGCGAAGACGGCGCCGGTCGTCGCGGAGGCGCTGCCACTGCCGAGTCTCGGTGCCCGCACGCACTGGCAGATCGGCAAGCAGAAGGGAGCCGATGCGCTGCGCCTCGCCTGGCTCTGGCGGGCTCGCGCCGCGGATGGCGACCTGAACCGCCGCGACCAGGCCGCCGCTCTCTGCGCCACGACCGAACTGCCAACGCTCCCCGAAACCCACGTGCTGATGGCGATCTCGCGCGAGAGCCAGGTGCGAAGCGCTGCCGACCGCGACGACAACGACGCGCGGCGATCGCTCGAGCAAGCGCTGTCGCTCTGCCCCGACCACGTCGAGGCGTTGTTGCGCCTCGCGAAGCTGCTGCGTTCGGGCAGTGGCCTGTTCCGGCAGGCGCGCGAACTGGTCGATCACGCGCTGCGGGTCCGACCGGGCCACGCAGCCGCCGTGATGCTGCGAGCCGCCACGTGGCACGACGAGGGAGTGTCCGCGCTCGCCGAGGTCGAAGTGCTCGCCGCGGCAGCGCTGCCCGAAGCATCCCCCGAGCTGCTGCGCACGGCTGCCGACATCGTGGACGATCGAGAGCCGACCCGCGCGCTCGAGCTGCGCGCGAGGGTGCCTGCCGTCAGCGCGACCGAGAACGACGTCGTGGCCGCCGCGGGACTGCTCGCGCGCACCGGCAAAGCCGACGCGGCGATCGATCTGCTCGCCAAGACGCTGAAGGGCGACCCATTCGCGGCAAAGGTCTCCGAGCAACTCGCCGCGATGCACCTGGCGCGCGCCGAGTATCCACAGGCTCTCGCCGTCTGCGAGACGTGGTTGGAGATCGCACCGGACGACAGCGCGGTCATGGTGACCGCGAGCCGCTGCTGCCGGCTGCTCGGCGAACGCAGCGCCGATGCCGGCAGCCGCCAGCAGGAGCTCCTGCGGCAGGCTCTGTCCGTCGAGCCGAACCGCCGCGACGACGAGCGCTACCTCGAGTATCTGGTCGCTGCCGAACACGGCGATCCCCAATCCGTCATTACGGCGTTCTACACGCCGTATCGGCACGACGCCGCTGCGCTGATCGCGGCCGACGCGGGCCCCCCGGCCGACGCCGCTGCGGCCAAGGACCCGCTGCATTGGATCCTGCGCCAGCGCGTCGTGCGGGCCAACGGCAACGGCACGACGAACACCTATCAGCACGAGATCGTGCGCGTGCTGACCGAACAGGGCGCGCGCCAGCTCGCTCGCTACCGGCTGCCCTGGTGGCAGGGTGAACAACGCGCGCGGCTGCTGGCCTGCGCCGTCTATCGCAAGGACGGCACCGTGCAGCGGCCGGCACTGCAGGGCGCGAGCGTCGCGATGCCGGAGCTGCGGCCCGGCGACATCGTCGCGGTCGAGGGCCGCATCGACGACACGGGTCCGTCGTTCTTCGGCGACTACTTCGGCTACGTGCACGAGTTCGAGCCAGCGGACGGTTCGCCCGTGCGATCGAACGAGCTCGTCGTGCTCGCCGATCCGGGCCGCAACTACCGCACCCAGCAGAGCAACGGCGCGCCGGAGCCGACGAAGACGAAGCTCGAGGACGGCACGTTGATGTTCCGCTGGCACATGCAGGATCTGCCGCGCGACGTGCCCGAGATCCGCCGCCCCTCGCGACGCGAATTCGATCCGATCGTTCGCATCACGACCTACCGCGACTGGGATCACTTCGCCTCGTGGTGGTGGAACCTGATCAAGAACCAGCTCGAGGTCACGCCGGCGATGCGCGAGAAGACAGCACAGCTCTGCGAAGGTTGCACGACCACCGGCGCGAAGATCGCCGCGATCTACCGCTTCGTGACGACCGACGTGCGCTACGAAGCCTGGGAGTTCGGCGTGCACGGCTACAAACCCTACAGCACGCCCGTCATCTACGAACGCCGCCACGGCGACTGCAAGGACAAGGCGCTGCTGCTTTGCGCGCTGCTCGGCGAGATCGGCGTCGAGTCTCACCCTGTGTTGATCTTCGCCGACGATCGGCGCAGCCTCGACGACCTCGAGCTCGCGATGGTCGAGCAGTTCAACCACTGCATCGCGTGGTTGCCGGCCGCGGGCGACCGGCCCGAGCAGTTCCTCGACGGCACTGCGACCTGGCACCCGACCGACACGCTGCCCGAGATGGACCAGGGGGCGAAGGTGCTGATCGTCGACAACGGGCGCGCCGTCATGCGCACGGTGCCCGAGACGACGCCCGAACGGAACGCGGAGCGCGAGGAGTTCCAGATCACGCTGCAGCCTGCGGGGCCCGCGCAGCTGCGCGTCGAGTATCGGCCCATCGGCAACCTCGCGGTCGATCTGCGTGCGAGGCTCGCGACCGAGCCGGCGCGGAGGAACGAAGTCGTCGAACGGCAGCTCGTGCACACGTTCGGCAAGCTCTCGCTGGAGTCGCTGGACTGCAGTCCGGTGCTGGACCTGCAAGCACCCGTGCAGCTCGTCGCCGTGGCCTCGCTGCCCGAGCTAGGCAACAGGACGGCCCAGGGCTGGCAATTGCCGAGCACCTGGGGTGAAGAAGACCTGCAGGATCTGGCCGGCGAACCCGAACGGCGCACGCCGCTCCTGCTCGGCGTGCCGCGCGGAGCAGTGCGCACTGTGCGCTATGTGCTGCCGCCCGGCCTGCATGCCGCCGATCTGCCGCCCGCCGTGCAGCGGCAGGCGCCGTTCGGCAGCTTCCACATGCAGTGGCGCACCGAAGGTGATCAGGTCGTGATCGAGCGTCACCTCGCGTTCACGGCCTCTCGCATCACGACGCGCGACTACGCGGCGTTCCGCGACTTCGCGGCCGCGGTTCACGCGGCCGACACGCAGCTCGTGCTGCTCTCGAAGGACAGCCACCGATGAATCTTGCCTCGAGCAGAGTCATCTGGTGCTTCGCGCTCGCGCTCGCCGGTCCGGTTCGCGCGCAGGACGAGACCCAGACGCTCGCGGCCGCCGTAACGAGGGCCCTGGCTCCGAGTGCGGACGACCCCGACGCGACGGCCCGCGACCTCGTGACGCAGGCACTCGCGCACCCGCGCTCGCCGGGCTCGAGCTTCCTGATCGAGGAAGCCGGCTACCTGGTGCGCTGGCTCCAGGATCCGAAGAGCCTGCGCGAACTGCTCGAAGCCGACGGCGCCGGACGCCAGCACGGACTGCTGGCCCACAATCTCGCGGACCTTCGCTGGACGCTCGACCGCGCGATCCTGGGCATTCATCGCGCCGGGCCGCCGCCGCCCACCAACCACGCGACCTCACTGCTCGTCGTCGGTCCGTTCGGTGACTCGGGCGATCACTACGTCGGAGTCCCGTTCGCGCCCGAACTGCGTTTCCCGGCGCTCGGCGCCGAACTGCCGGGCCGCAGCACGGTCGCGCGTGTGCGCGTCGTCGAACGCCAACGCGAGTCGCGCCAGTTCCGCCTCGGTCCCGTCGGCCGACCGCGGCCCGGCTGCTGGTACGCCCTGCACCGGGTCGTGGCCGCGGCCGACAACGACGCGTTCCTCGTCGTCGTGCACGAGGGTGATCACCAGGTCTTCGTCGACGGGGCCGAAGTGCTGCGCGTGGAACAGCAGCTCGGCACCGAGCCGCAATACCACTGCCTCGGCATGCACCTTCCGGCCGGTGAACACCACGTGCTGGTCAAGACGTGCTCGACCAACAACGACCAGCTGTCGCTGCGCTGGCTCGACGCCGAGGGCAACTCGCCGGCGGGTCTGCGCGAAGTCGCGGCGACCGAGCCGTTGGCCGCGGTGACGAAGCCGGCGACGCCGAACCAACAGACCCTCCTGAGCCCGCGCGAGGTCTTCGGACGCGCCGCGCGCGCCGAGGCCGCGCCGGCCGCCGTGCGCATCGCAGCGCTGCACCGCGCCCAACGCGACGGGGACCAGGATCTCGCGGTCGACCTCGCCGAGCTGCTGCGCAGGGATCCGCCGCGCGATCCTCAGGAGGCGCTCGCGTTCGCGCGGCTGTTGCGCTCCGTGCGTCTGCCCGACGAGTTGCGCAAGGCCGAAGCGCGAGCCCTCGAGGAGCGCGCCATTGCCTCGCTGCCCGCAGAACACCACGCAGCCCGTGTCGCCAAGGCGAGCCTGCTCGACGAACAGGACCAGCGTGAGCAAGCGCTGCGGTTGCTCGCCGAGTCTCGACTCGCCGGCCCCGAGACGTACTCGAGGCGACTCGCGCTCGTGCGCAAGCTGCGCTTCGACGCCGAGGTCGTGCCGCTGCTGCAGGCCTGGGCTGCTGCGTGCCCGCGCGACCCCCGCCCGTTGCTGGCGCTGGCCAACGAAGGCGGCTCGGCGCGCGACGCTCGTCAGGTGCTCGGCTGGCAACGACAGGCGTTTGCCTTGCGACCCGATCAGCCGGGCCTGCCGCAGCAGGTCTTCCGCACGGCTCTCGACGTCGGCGAACACGATCTCGCCGCCGAGCTGCTGCCCGCGATCGCGCCTTCCTTCGGAACCGCTCCGACCGTGGCACACCTGCGTGCCGAGCTCGAGCTTGCGCAGCAGAGGGGCCTTCCGACCGTGCCCGACCTGATGCACACGATCGCAGCCCACCCCGACGTCGATCCCGACACGCTGCTCCACCTGGCCTCGCTCTGGGCGAAGAACGGCGCCCCCGCGCAGACCGTGGCCTGTCTGCGCCGCTCGCTGGAGCTCGACTCCGACCAGCCCCACGTGCGCACCTGGCTCGCGCAGCTCGGCGAGACCCAACCCGAGGACACCGAGTTCGCGCGCTTCCGCGTCGATGTCGACGCCGTGCGCGCCGCCTTCCGGGCGGGCGAGCGCGAACGCGGTGCGTCGACGACCGTGCTGTACGACCAGCGCATCGTCGCCTTCCGACCCGATGGCGGCTGGCTCGCGGAGTCGCACGAGCTGCGTCGCATCAACGATCTGGCAGGTGTCGAGGCCTGGCGCACCGCGCCTCCACTCGCGGGTGCTTCCGAAGTGCTGCTCGTGCGCACGATCGGCGTCGACGGCCGCTCCTACGTGCCGCATCGCGTCGAAGGCGAGTATGCGATGCAGCGTCTCGAACCCGGAGCCTTCATCGAGTGGCGCTACCGCGAGCGCGGCGGCGCCCCCGACGCGGCTCCTCTGTCGACGGCGCCATTCTACTTCGGTTCGACCGACGAGCCGTGCCAGCGCAGCGAGCTCGTGCTGATCCTCCCCAAGAGCGGTCCGGGCGAACTGCGCACCCGCGGCGAGCTGCGCACGCACGACTTCGACACCCCCACGGCGAGCCACGAGCTGCCCGATGGTCGCAAGGCGCTCGTGTTCACGCGCACCGACATCAAAGCACTGCCGCAGGAGCAGCACCTGCCGCCGCCACCCGAACTGCTGCCGTTCGCCGAGTTCGGCGAGGACACGCCGCCGTTCGCGACGCTGCGCGAGCATTGCACGCAATTCGGCGTGCGCACGCAGCCGCTGGCACCCATCACCGCCGCCGCCGCGCAGATCTTCGCCGGCCTCACGGACGATCGCGCACGCCTCGCCGCGGCGTGGGACTTCTGCCAGCGCACGATCGAAAAGGGGCCCGCCGACACCGCGTTGGACGTCCTGCTGCGCAAGAAGGGCAGCCGCTTCCTGCTGACCGTGGCCCTGCTGCGCGAAGCACAGATCGACGTCGTGCCGATGGCGTGCGCCGAAGTCCGGCCCGAGCTCGGCCCGGGCGCCGAGTCGCTGTTTGCCAACACCGAGCACATCAACATCCCCGGCGCGCTCGTCACGCTCGGGAACGGCGAACGCGTGTTCCTGTTCGTCGACACACCGCGCCACTGGCCGCTCGGTGCCGTACCGGCGGGCCGCGCCGGAAGCCGCGCCTACGTGCTGCGCGGCGACGACATCGAGGCCGTGACGCTGCCGGGCAATCCCGACGCGGTGCAGACGCTGCACGTGCGCGGCGAGGCCACGGTCGCCGGCAACGACGTGCAGCTGCATGCGACGGCCGAAGTCGGCGACGTGCAGGGCTTCGACCTCGCGGACCGGACACGCGAGCTCAAGGAGAACGTGCAGAAGCTCGCGGCGCGCCAGATCGCGCAGCAGCTGTTCCCGGACTGGCGCGTCGAGAGCGCTCAGATCGTATCTACGACGGGGCCGTTCCGCCTCGAGGCGAAGCTCACGCGCACGGGCGTGCAGGCTCGCGGCGAGCAGTTCGTCGTGCCGCTGCCGATGCCACCGGGTCGCTACGTCGCGGACTACGGCGATCGCACCGAACGCACGCTGCCCTACCACCTGCCCGCCGACATGATCACCGACTGGCAGATCGACTTCGCGCCGGGCTCCGAGCTGCATTTCGTCGCCGTCCCGGAGCCGGTCTCGATCCAGCAGGCGATGCTGGCCTACGAGCTCACCTGCACGCGTCACGGCGACCATCTGCGTCTCTCGCGCAGCGTGCGCCTGCAGGCGGGCACGCTGCCGGCCGCGAAGTTCGCCGGCTGGATGCGCGCTCTCGCGAACGCGGACCGCGCCGACCAGTCCAGCATCGAGCTCGCGCGGCGCTGAGCGGCGGCAGTACACGCGGTCTGCCGCCCGCCGACGGCCCACCTGCCCCGGCGCCCGAACAAGAGCAACTTTCTGGTTGCCTTTCCTGGCAGCCCGGCTAGAAATGCAACCATGAGGTTGCATATGAAGCACACCGACCGCATCGAGAAGACGATCCACCTGCGCGCGTCCACGGCCCGCGTCTGGACGGCGCTCACCGACGCCGCCGAGTTCGGCCGCTGGTTCCAGGTGAAGCTCGACACGGGCTTCGCCGTCGGCCGGCGCACGACCGGCAGGATCACGCACCCGGGCTACGAGCACGTGACGTTCGAGGCGACGGTCGAACGCATGGACAAGGAGCGGCTGTTCTCGTTCCGCTGGCACCCGTACGCGATCGATCCGAAGGTCGACTACGGTAAGGAGCCGACCACGCTCGTCGAGTTCCGCCTCGCCGAGCAGGACGGCGGCACGCTGCTGACGGTCGTCGAGTCGGGGTTCGACCGCATCCCCGCCGAGCGGCGCGCCCTGGCGTTCCGGATGAACAGCGGTGGATGGGACGCCCAGGCGGAGAGCCTGCGCCGCCATGTCGAGGTCTAGCACAGCCGTGGCGCCGGCGCGCGGTGCGGCTCCCTTGTTCGCCGCGCTCGGCGACGAGGTCCGGCTCCGGCTCGTAGCAAGGCTCGCCGCGAACGGGCCGGAGTCGATCACCGCGCTCTGCGCGACCCATGCGATCACGCGGCAGGCGATCAGCAAGCACCTCACGGTGCTCGCGCGGGCCGGCCTCGCACGCGCGCGCCGACGCGGGCGCGAACGGATCTGGCAGCTCGAGCCGAGACGACTCTCCGAGGCCAGTGAGTACCTCGACCAGATCTCTCGGCAGTGGGACATCGCCCTCGACCGGCTCAAGACCTTCCTCGACGGCGAGGCGAAGTAGACAGGAACAGGAGAAAACCATGGACGTGCAAGTGAACGTGCGAGAACGCATCCTGCGGCCCGCCGACGAGGTGTTCGCCGCGATCGTCGACCCGGCCCGGATGTCGCAGTACTTCATCACCGGCGGCAGCGGGCCGATGGTCGCCGGGACCACGGTCGAATGGGAGTTCGCGGACGTCGGGGCCAGGATCGCGGTGGACGTGATCGAGGTCGAACCGGCCCGCAAGGTCGTCTACGAGTCGGCGGGCTGTGGCACGCGGACGCGTGTCACGATCACGCTGGCCGCGGACGAGCCCGGCACCACCTCGGTCGCGATCCACGAGGCCGGATGGCCGATGGATGCTGACGGCGTGCAACGCGCCCTCGGACAGGCGGCAGGGTGGAGCTACTTCCTGTGCTGCCTGAAGGCCTGGCTGATGCATGGCATCAACCTGCGGCTCGGCCTCGACCGACGGCTCAACGACGTCGCGTGAGGCGGGGCGCTTCCCGACAGCTGCGTTCGGCTTGGACTGGTGAGCTACTAGCCCCGCGAGCCAGGCATCGGGCGACCTCGCATGCACGCCACGTAGATCGCGAGCCCGACGGCAACGATCGCCACCCCGGTCAACGACGCCTCGCGTTGCGCCACGAACGCACCGATAGTCACACCCAAAGCACCCGCAGCGAACAGCGCGGCGACGAGGTCACCGCCCGGCAGGCGGAATGCGCCGTGAACCGCCCTGCGCCGCAGCCGCAGCAGCGCGGCACCACACAGCGTGAAGAACAGCCAGTCCACGAACACCACGCCATCGCAGACGAAGTCCAGCGTGTCGGTCGTCTGGTTGGCCGCGCGCGCGAACAGGTGCACGCCGAACACCAGTGCCACGGCCCACAGGCCTTGTCCGAGCACGCCGAGCAACGGGGTGCCGAAGCGCGCGTGCAGGCGGCCGAACGCCGCCGGAAACAGGCCTTCGCGCGCCATCGCGAGCAGCACGTAGGGCGGTGCCATGCAGATCGTGTTCATGATGCCCGCAGCACTGATCACGACCATCAGTGCCAGCACGCGGCCGCCGGCTTCGCCGAGCCCCGCGCGCGCGGCTTCGGTCCCGATCGCCTTGCTCGCGCGCGCCGCCTCGAACCCGAGCAGGTCGAGGTAGGCGAGGTTCACCGTGATGTATGTCACGATGACGATGGCGACCCCGCCGAGGATGCCGAGCGGCAGGTTGCGCAGGGGCCGCCGCACGGCGCCCGCGAGGAACGACCCCTGCTGCCAGCCGCCGATCGCGAACAACACGGGCAGCAGCGCACTGCTGAGCTGTGCCACCACATTCTTGCCGCTGGGCGGCGGCGGCGCCTCTTCGGGCCGCGCGACGGTGCACCACGACAGCGCGACGAGGAACACCAGCGCCAGCACCTTGAGCACGGTCAGCAGGTTCTGCACGCGCTTGCCGACCTGCAGACCGACCACGTTGGTGGCCGTGAACAGCAAAATGGCCGCGGCGGCGATGCCGACCTGCGCGTCGGGCGAGAGGCCTGGCTTGTCGAAGCACAGCACTTCGAGATTCTGGACCAGGACCAGCGCAACGACACCGAGCGCTCCCGACTGGATGACGAGCCAGTTGGCCCAGCCATAGAGGAACGCGGGCCAGCGACCGAACGCGGCGTGGATGTAGCGGAAGATGCCGCCGTGCCCGGGCACGAGCGTGCTCAGGGCCGCGAACACGAGCGCTCCGAGCACCGCGAGCACGCCGCCGATGGCCCAGGCCGCGATCACGAGATCCGCGTTGTCGACACGCGCGGCGACCTTCTGCGGCGTGAAGAAGATGCCGACGCCGATGATGCCGCCGACGACGACGCAGCCGACGTCGAACGCGCCGAGACTCGGCGCCGGGTCCCCCGTCGCAGGTGCTCGGGTCGGCTCTGCAGGCGGTATGGCTCGCTCCTCGCTCATTGGCCGGACGCTAGCACGAGACGCGATCCCGATGCCCGCCCGTTCCGCCCGCGCGCGGGAAATCGTCCACCGTGTGCAACTGGGCGGGTAGGCTTCGCTATTCCACCACCGGAGGCACCACGTTATGCGAATCCTGCTCCTCGCGACTCTGTTGTCGACCGCCGTCCCGCTGCTCCCGGCCCAGGCCGCCGGCGTGTCGTTCTACGGCACCGGTTGCGCCTACGCGGGCCAGAACCTGGCCATCGGCGTCCAGGGACTGCCCCAGCTCGGCACGACGTTCACGATCACCTACTCGGGGCCGAACTTCCATTCGACGCTCACGATCCAGCCGGCGTTGGCCCTCGGGTTCGCGCCGGACGCCACGCCGATCCCACCGAGCATCCTGCCGCTGCAGCCCGCAGGTTGCACCGTGTGGGTCATGCCGCTGCTCATCGAGGTCATGCTGCCCACGCCGACGGGGCCGTTCGCGACCCAGGTGAACATCGCCGTGCCGAACATTCCCGGCTTGATCGGCTTCACCGCCTACGCGCAGTGGTTCGCTACCGTCGTGCAATGCGGGATCATCCCGCCATGCACGTTCGATGCGCTGCCGACTTCGGACGCCGCTCTGCTGGTCCTCGGCCTCTGAGCGCGCGCCCTGATGCGCCGCTCAGCCTGCGAGTGCAGCGAAGCGGACCACGAGCAATCGAGCAGGCTCCGCCATCGACCTCACGCTCAGCTCGCCGGGGCCGTCGAGCCGTAGGGCATCCCCCCCGCCGAGCACGCACCCACGCTCTGCGTCCACCGTCCCCACCAGCACGACCACGAGCCGCTGCGCCGCCGCCGGCACTTCGAGGCTCTGCTGCGACAGCACCGTAACGACACGCGCATCCGCGGCGACCTTGCCGCGCGCCGTCATCACGTTGAGGTCTTCGCACGGTCCGTCGAGCAGACGCGCCATGACGGTCGCCTCGCCCGCGAAGTCGAAGCGCTGCCATACGCGGTCGATCACGACGTCGGATCCGCCGACGTCGAGCCGCATGCCGTTGCCGCGCAGCAGCCAGAGCGAACGATCGACGCCGGGCAGGACCGAGAACGGACCGTCGCTCGCGACCTGCGCGCGGCTCACGCGCCAGCGGAACTCCGAGGCCAGGCCTGCTCCTGGGGGATCGATCGCGATCTGTCGCGTCGAGCCACCGCCGTTCCGCCAACGCGTGATCGGCTGATCGCCGAGGCGGATCACGACGGGCACGGCAGGCTTGCCAGGGGAATCGCTCACGAGGTTCGCGGACAGGTCTGCTGCGCAGCCTACCTGCCCCCCTGGCTATCGAGGAGCTTCGTGCGTACGACTCCCGCATGCGCTGCATGCAGTTCCCGGCGTTCGCTCTCTGCTCGTTGCTGGCGGCCCAGGCACCCCCCGAGCCAAAGACCGTGCCCGAGGCCACGGGCCACACCGCCACCTCGCGCGCCGCCGACGTCGAGTCGTTCTGCGAGGCCCTGCGGAAGCTGCCACACAGCGCCCGGCTCGCGGTGCGCGTCGCCGGCAAGACGACGCAGGACCGCTCACAGCTGCTGGTCAAGGTTGCGCTGCGGCTTGCGGACGTGAAGCGCGTGCGGGCCCTCGTGATCGGCAACATCCACGCGGGCGAAGTCGAGGGCAAGGAAGCGCTGCAGCTGCTGCTGCGCGAGTTCGCGAACGGCGAGCACGAAGACCTGCTGCAGCGCTGCGAGATCTGGTTCCTGCCGATCTACAACGTCGACGGCAACGAAGCGGTCGGTCCGAAGAACCGCCCCGGCCAGAACGGACCAGAGATCACGGGGCAGCGCGCCAACGCCAAGGGCCTCGACCTCAACCGCGATTTCGTGAAGCTCGACGCGCCCGAGACGCGCACGCTCGTGGGCTTGTTCGCCGAGATCGATCCGCACCTGTTCGTCGACCTGCACACGACGAACGGCTCCTTCCACGGCTACCACCTGACCTACGCGCCGAGCCTGTCGCCGAACGTGGACCCGGAGGTCGCGCGTCTGTCGCGCGCCATGCTCGACGCGGCGACGGTCGCGATGAAGGACCAACACAAGTTCGCGACGTTCGACTACGGCAACTTCGAGACCCACGACTGGGACGGCGGCGGAGCGCCCGAATCGCCGCAAGGCGTGCGCGGCTGGTACTCCTACGACCACCGCGCGCGCTACGGCGTCAACTACTTCGGCCTGCGCAACCGCATCGGCATCCTCAGCGAGGCCTACAGCTACTGCGACTTCGCGACGCGCATCGCGGCGACGCGTGCGTTCGTGTTGTGCCTGCTCGATGGTCTCGCGCGGTCCGCGGACCAGGTGCTCGGTACGTGCGCGGCCGCCGACCGCCGCCTCGTCAAACCCGCGCAACCGGTGTCCTTCGGCTTCGACACGACATACGGCGAGGTCGAGAAGCTGCCCGTGCTCGTCGGCGAAGCGGATCGCATCGAGGCCACCGGCGAAGGCACACACCGCTTCGTGCGCAAGGGCGACGGCGTGCCCGAGACGATGCCCGTGTGCCGTTCGTTCCGCGCGCAGAAGCAGCTCGCGTTGCCGCAGGCCTGGGCCATCGCGGAGCCGACGCCGGAGGTCGTCGAGCGGCTGCGGCGCCACGGCATCCAGTTCCAGCAGCTCGACGCGGGCCGCAGTGTGATCGCCGAACGATTCGCCGTGACCGCGAAGAGGAAACCAAAGCGCCCCTATCAAGGGCATCAGGAGCTCATGCTCGACGGCCAGTGGCAGCCATCAGCCCCGGTCGAGCTGGGCAAGGGCGCGATCGTCATCACCGCGCGCCAGCCGCTCGCGAGGCTCGCGGCGCAGTTGCTCGAGCCACAGAGCGAAGACTCGTTATCGTCGTGGAACTTCTTCGAGAGCCAGACGGCGGACTTCTATCCGGTGCTGCGGCTCGTCGAGTGAGTCCCGACTGCGACTCCGGCTGAACCAGCCACCATGCGAGAATAGCCGCGGCTTCCGCGACCGCGATGGCCGCGAGGTCGACTTCGTCGTCGTGGAAAGGCGCCGCCCCGTGCTGCTCGTCGAGGCGAAGCTCGGCGACGACGAGGTGGATCGCAGCCTGCGCGCCATGCACGAGCGCTTCCCCGACTGCGCGGCGCGGCAGGTGCACGCAACGGGGAGCAAGGACTACCGGACGCCGGACGGGATCCGCGTGGCGCCGGCGGTGGCGCTGCTTGCCACGCTCGTTTAGGCGTCTGCTCTTTGCTCTTTGACTTTGTCCGCTCGTTGCGAACAATCATCGGCCCGAAATGCACGTTCACTCCGTCTGGCAACCGACCGTCGGCACGATCGCCACCCTCGACGCCGAGGGTGCCTACGGCGCCTGGGCCAGCGTCGCCGTGGTCGGAGCCCTCGCGTTCGCCGTCGTCGGCGGCGCGTTGCTCGTGGTGCGCCTGGTCACGCGCGTCTTCGACCGCATCCGCGATTCGTCCGAGCGCCTGACCACCTACGAATGCGGCGAGGAGCCGGTCGGCTCGGCCTGGTTCCGCTTCAACAACCGCTTCACGACCGTCGCGCTGACGTTCCTCGTGTTCGACGCCGAGCTCGCGCTGTTGTGGCCGATCCTGCCGCGGTGCCTCGACTGGCTCGGCGCGGGCCGCGGTTCGCTGGTGTTCTTCGAGATCCTCGCGTTCGTGGGTTCGCTAGCGATCGGGCTCATGTGGGTCGCGGCCGTCGGCGGCTTCGTCTGGGACCGCAGCAGCGCGAGGGCACCGGAGGTGCGCCGTGGCTGAACCGATCACACCCGCTCCGCAAGCGCCGCGCGACCCGACCCAGACTCCCGGCAACCAGAAGCCCGGCAACCGGCAGGACGAGCAGGTACAGCTCGCCGCGGTCGACGAGTTCCTGGCGTGGGGCAAGGAGAACTCGCTGTTCTACCTGCTGTTCGCGACGGCGTGCTGCGGCATCGAGCTGATGCAGGCCGGTGGCCCGCGCTACGACATCGACCGGCTCGGCATGATCCCTCGCGCGACGCCGCGACAAGCCGACCTGATGATCGTCGCGGGCACGATCACCCACAAGATGGCGGGGCGCGTGCGCACGCTCTGGGAGCAGATGACGGAGCCGCGCTGGGTCGTCAGCATGGGCAGCTGCGCCAACAGCGGCGGCCCGTTCAGCAAGTGGAGCTACTCGGTGTTGAACGGCATCGACAAGTACGTGCCGGTTGACATCTACATCCCGGGTTGTCCGCCGCGACCCGAAGCGCTGATCGACGGCGTCATGGCGCTGCGCGAACGCGTACGCATCTACCGCACTTTCGGCCATCGCTCGACCACGCCGCACATCGTCGCTGGTGCCGATGCTCCGTTCGGCAGCCACGCGGAAAAGGACAAGCCGCCGGAGCAAGCCCCATGAGCGCGCTCACCGCGGAGGTGATCGGCCAGCGCACGCGCGCGGCGTTCCCGCAGGTCCAGCCGCTCGCAACCGAGAACGGCAGGCCGTTCCTGCAGGTGGCGCCTGGCGACCTGCAGCAGGTGCTGCGGTTCCTGTGCTCTGAACGCGACCTGCGCTTCGACACGCTCATGGATCTGACGGGATACGACCTGCTCAAGTACCCCATGGTGCCGCCGAGCGACGCGATCGTCGTCGTCTACCTGCTGTGGAGCCACGTGCACCGGCACAAGACGACCGTCAAGGTGCTGGCCCCGCGCGCAGACTGCCGCGTACCCACCGCGAGTTCGATCTGGCCCGCGGCACTCTACTTCGAACGGGAAGTCTGGGACCTGCTCGGCGTGCACTTCGAAGGTCACCCGAGCCAGAAGCGCATCATGAGTCCCGACGACTGGACCGGCCATCCGCTGCGCAAGGACTACCTCTACCCCGTCGACTACCACGGCGTTCCGCACCTGCGCGACGGCCAGCACTTCGAACACGTGCCCGCGCGCCCCGGCATCCCGGCGGTCGCCCCGGCCCCGAAGAAGAGCACGCCGTGACGATCGAAGCCACCACGCCGAGCGGCGAGCGCATGACGCTCAACATGGGGCCGCACCATCCGGCCACGCACGGTGTCTTGCGCATCGTCGTCGAGACCGATGGCGAGGTCGTCGAGACCTGCACGCCCGACCACGGCTACCTGCACCGCTCGATCGAGAAGATCGGCGAATGCGTCGAGTGGCCGCTGTTCGTGCCCTACACGGACCGCGTCGACTACGTCTGCGCGATGAACGCGAACCTCGCGTATTGCATCGCGGCCGAGCAGTTGCTCAACACGAGCCCCACGACCGCGGTGACGGTGCCGCAGCGCGCCGAGTGCATCCGCGTGCTCGTGGCCGAGCTGAACCGCATCAGCAGCCACCTGATCGCGGTCGGAGCGATGGCGATGGACGTCGGCGCCTACACGCCGTTCCTGCACGGCATCGCGCAGCGCGAACACGTCAACGACATCTTCGAGCGGCTCTGCGGCCAGCGGCTCACCTACAACTACGTCACGATCGGCGGCGTCGCGTTCGATCTGTACGAGAACGCGGCCGAGCAGATCACGGCGTTCCTCGACGCGTTCGAGCCCGAGATGGTGCGCTTCAACAAGCTGATCACGACGAACACGATCTTTCGCGACCGCTGTGCCGGCGTCGCGGTCGTGAGCCGCGACGAAGCGATCGCGTGGGGGCTCGTCGGTCCGAACCTGCGCGGCAGCGGCGTCGACTTCGACCTGCGCCGCGACGAACCGTATGGCATCTATGGCAAGCTCGGCGTGCGTGTGCCCGTGGGCCAGGCCTTTGCCGGGCGGCACGGCGTCGTCGGCGACTGCTACGACAGGTACCTCGTGCGCCTGCTCGAGATCCAGGAGTCGGTGCGTCTCTGCCGCGAGGTCCTGAAGATCCTGCCGCCACCGGCCGCGAAAGCGGCCGATCCCGTCGGCGGCTGGCAGGCCGACGTGACCAAGGTGATCAAGAGGCCGCCGAAGGGCGAAGTGCACTGCCGCACCGAAGCGCCGCGCGGCGAGATGGGCTACTTCCTCGTCAGCGACGGCACCAAGGTCCCGTGGCGCGTCCGTGTGCGCACCGGTTCGTTCTCGGCCGCGGGCATCTTCCACAAGGTGATGCGCGGCGCGTTCCTCGCCGACGTGGTCGCGATCATCGGCTCGTTCGACGTCGTCGTCCCGGAGATCGATCGGTGACGCCCGCGAGCCAGCAGGCGACGAGCGGCGCAGGGTTGGGTCACGCGGTCGACGCGCTGGCCGCCTGGCTGTCGGGAACCCCGGAGCCCGGGTGGTTCGCGACCTTGGTCGCGATCCTCGTGGTCTGGATAGCACCGATGCTCGCGGTCGTGTTCCCGATCGCGGCGCTGGGCCAGATCGCTGAACGCAAGATCGCGGCCGCGATCCAGCGCCGCCACGGTCCGAACTCGGTCGGCCTCGACGGCCCGCTGCGCCTGTTGTTCCGCGCGCTGCTGTTCTTCCTGCCGCGCGCGGCCCAGGACAAGGCGCTCGCGCGCTTCTGTGCACTGCCGGTCGTGCGGCCTGTGCTGCACATGGCGCGCCGGCTCGGCCTCGGCCAACTCGTCGCCGACGGCGTCAAGATGCTCGGCAAGGAGGACATCGTGCCGGCGGGCGCCGATGGCCTCGTCTTCCGGCTCGCGCCGTACCTCGCGCTGATCGGCTCGTTCCTGCCGTTCTGCGTCGTGCCGTTCAGCCACCACGTGGTCATGCTCGAGACGCCGGTCGGTGCGCTGTTCGCGATCGCCGCGGCCGGCATCACGGTGATGGCGCTCAAGATGGCCGGCTGGGGTTCGGGCAACAAGTGGTCGCTGCTCGGCGGCATGCGCGCCGTGGCCCAGCTCGTCAGCTACGAGATCCCCGTCGGTCTCGCGGTCGCGGGTGTCGTGTTGTGGAGCGGCACGCTCGACCTGCACGCTATCGCTGGCCAGCAGTACCACCCCGGCTTCTTCTCGCTGCTCGGCTGGAATGCGCTGCAGAGTCCGTTCCTGCTGCTGCTCGGCGCCATCCTGTTCTTCGCGGGCCTCGCCGAGTGCCAGCGCACTCCGTTCGACATGGCCGAGGCGGAAAGCGAGCTCGTCAGCGGCTTCAACACCGAGTACTCGGGTCTGCGCTGGGGCATGTTCGCGATGGCCGAGTACACCGAGATGCTGCTGATCGGCGCCCTCGTCGCGACGCTGTTCCTCGGCGGTTACCAGAGCCCGATCGGCGAAGAGTGGATCATGGCGCTGCCGGTCGTGCTCGAGACGCTCGTGCACGGCGCGATCCTCGTCGCGAAGATGCTCGCGACGTTCCTGTTCATGATGTGGATCCGGTGGACGCTGCCTAGGTTGCGCGTCGACCAGGTCATGCGTCTGTGCTGGCTGCAGCTCGTGCCGCTGTGCCTGGTCGCGCTGTTCGGCATCGCGCTGACGATGCTGGCCGCCGGCGGCACCACGCCGGGAGTTGCTTACGGGCGTCTGCCGGCCCGCCCACGCCCCGACCTCGGCGTGCTCGGCCACCTCGTCGCGTGGGGCGTGCCGCTGCTGCTCGGCGTCCTGATCGTGCGCGCGGCCCGCAAGAAACACGGTCAGATGCACCCGGCACTGCGCCAACTCACCGGGGGCGGCGCATGATCCTCGCCTGGGTCAACGACATCTTCGACGGCGTGAGCGCGTTCTTCACGGGTCTGCGCCAGACCGGCCACTTCCTCGTCGAGAACCTGCGCGGCCAGGGCGGCGCCACGGCGATCACGCGTCAGTACCCGGAACAGCCCGCCGAGATGATCGGCAATCGCCAGCGCGGCCACCTCTACAACGACGCGGCGAAGTGCATCGTCTGCCACGCCTGCGACATCGTCTGCCCCGTCGACTGCTTCAAGATGGAGGGCGAGCGCGACGCGAACAACAAGATCCACACGTCGAGGTTCGACATCGACCTCAGCAAGTGCATCTACTGCGGGCTCTGCGTGCGCGCGTGTCCCACCGACTCGCTGTCGATGACCTCCTCGTTCGAACTGAGCCCGCGACAGGAGGGCGCGCGCTTCCTGTTCATGCGCAACAGCTCGCAGATCGACGTCCACTTCGACGAGGCCGACATGACCCGGCTGCACCAGCTGGCCCAGCTGCCGCGCGAGCAGCTCGGCCCCGAGGACCGCACCTGGCTCGATGCCCGCATCGACCCGGCCGGCCAGCATCTGATCGGCATGTACGGATTCGGCTACTACTCGCCCGGGGACAAAGCGCGCGTCGACGCCGAACGCGAGCAGAAGAAGAAGGCGAAGGACGCCGCCGCGGCCGCCGCCAAGGAAGCGGCCGCGAAGGCAGCCGCAGCCAAGCCGCCTGCGTCGCCTGCTGGACCACCCGCTGCCGGGCCTGCAGCACCGCCTGCGACTCCGCCCGCTGCCGCGCCTGCAACTCCACCCGCAACTCCGCCTGCTGCTCCGCCCGCCAGAGGTGCCTCGTGATCGAGATGCTGCTGTTCTGGACCTGCGGGCTCTGCGCGTGCGTCGGCGCGCTCGGCGCGGCCACGGTGCGCAACCTGTTCCACGCGGCACTGCTGCTCGGGCTCTCGCTGGTCGGCGTCGCGGGGCTCTACCTGTTCCTCGGCGCGCATTGGCTCGCCTGCGTGCAGGTCGTCGTCTACGTCGGCGGCATCCTCGTCTTGATCCTGTTCGCGACCTTGTTCAGCGCCGACGTGATGGGACTCGTGCAGCGCACGCCGTGGCCGCTGAAAGTGGCCGGCAGCCTCGGCGCGCTGTTGTCGGCGGTCGTCGCGGTGCGGCTCCTGCAGATCGTCCTGGCCAACGCGCAGCAGCTCGACCGCGTGCGCGGCAAACCCGGCGTGCCCGACGTGATCGACGGCAGCGGCACGTCGATCGGCGACCTGCTGACCACGTCGTGGTACGTGCCGTTCCTGGCCGCGGGCTTCCTGCTCACGGTGGCACTCGTCGCCGCCGTTGCGACCGTGCAGCGGTTCCGCCGCCCCGCGAGGCAACCGCAGCAGCCAGCGGAGGCGCTCCGTGGGTGAGTTCGGCCCCACGTCCCTCGCGAGCTACCTCGCGGTGGCGGTGATGCTGTTCGCCGCGGGCATGCTCGCGATCACGACGCGCCGCAACGCGATCGGCGTGCTGATCGGCCTCGAGCTGGTGTTCAACGCGGCGGCGCTGCAGTTCGCGGCCTACGGCCGCTTCCGCGCGCTGGCACCCGATGCCCAGGGCCAGACCGCGGCGGTCTTCGTCGTCGTCGTCGCCGCGGCCGAGGCAGCGGTCGCGCTGGGCCTCTTGTTCGGCGTCTACCGCACGAGCAAGGACATCGACCTCGAACAGACGCGGGAGTTGCGCTCGTGATGGCTCCCTGGCTGCCGATTGCGATCTGGGCCATCCCGCTGCTGGTCGCCGTGCTCACGGCGCTCGTGCCATGGGGCGCCGCAGCGCTCGCGCATCGGTTCGCCGCCGCCGCGATGGCGGTTGCGACGGGCCTCGCGGGCTGGATGGCCGTGCTGTCGTTGCGCAGCGGCGAGGCGTTCTCCGGTCCACACGCGACCTGGCTCGACGCCGGTTCGTTCACGCTCGGCGTCGGCGTCTACGTCGATCCGATGGGTGCCGTCATGGCGCTCATCGTCTGCCTGTTGGCCACGCTCGTGCTCGTGTTCAACGCCTGGTACATGCACGAGGACCGCCTTGCGGCGCGGTTCCCGTGGCAGTTCTGCTTCTTCGTCTTCGCGATGCTCGGCGTCGTGCTCAGCGACAACCTGTTCCTGAGCTTCTGCTGCTGGGAGCTGGTCGGCCTCGGCAGCTACCTGCTGATCGGCTTCTGGTTCGACAAGCCGGCCGCGAGCGAGGATCCCGAATACCAGGCGAACAAGGGCAAGCGCGCGCGCGGCGTGCTCGAACACCAGCTGAGTCCTGCGCACGCGCAGCTCAAGGCGTTCGTGATGAACCGCGTCGGCGACGCGGGCTTCCTGATCGGCATCGGCGCGCTGCTGTGGCTCTCGCTGTCGTCGGGGCGAAACGGCGACGTGCTCGGCTTCGCCCAGCTCCTGCAGCTCCACGCAGACGAACGCGCGGGAACGTTCCTCGGTACCTCGGGCAACCAGCTCATGGTGCTCGCGGCGCTCGGCATCTTCTGCGGCGCCGTCGGCAAGAGCGCGCAGTTCCCGCTGCATCCGTGGCTGCCCGACGCGATGCAGGGTCCGACCACCGCCTCGTCGATCATCCACGCCGCGACGATGGTCGCCGCCGGCGTGTTCCTCGTCGCGCGCTGTTACCCGCTGTTCCCGCCCGAAGCGCTCGCGGTGGTCGGTTGGACGGGCGGCATCACGTGCCTGATCGCGGCGGCCATCGCGTGCGTGCAGTGGGACCTCAAGGCCGTGCTCGCCTATTCGACCGTGAGCCAGCTCGGGCTCATGTTCGTGGGCCTCGGCGCGGGCGAAGCCGCGGGCGGCCGCGCGGCAGGCATCTCGCACCTGTTCACGCACGCGTTCTTCAAGTGCCTGCTGTTCCTGTGCGCGGGCGCGGTGATCCACGCGGCCGCTGGCTGCCAGGACCTGCATCGCATGGGCGGCCTGCGCCGCAAGATGCCCGTCACGGCGTGGTGCAGCCTCGCCGCAGTGCTCGCGATCGTCGGCGCGCCGTTATTCAGCGGCTTCTTCAGCAAGGACGCCGTGCTCGGAGCCGCGGTTGCGCATGCCGACGAACACGGCGGCGCCGCGCTCGGTCCGCTCGTACTCGCGGCGGCTGGCAGCCTCCTGACCGCGGCCTACATGCTGCGCTGGTGGCTCCGCATCTTCGCGGGCGGCGAACGCGACCACGATCTCTTGCACCACGCCCACGATCCGGCACCTGCGGCGAAGCTCGTGCTGCTCGCGTTCGCACCGTTCACGCTGAGCTTGCCCTGGACGCTCGGCAGCTGGCTCGATACCGCGTTGTCGCTGCCGCAGAGCGAGGAACTCCATCACGCGCACAGCACCGCGATGCTGCTCGCGGCATCGTTGCTGGCCGGCGGTGCCGCCTTCGCGCTCGTCGTGTACTGGTGGGCACCGCGGAACGGGCGCGACCTCGCTTCGCCGCTCGCGAAGGCACTGCGGCCGCTGCACACGTTCTGCAGCGAGCTGTGGTTCTTCGACAAGCTCTGGGATCTCGTGTTCACGCGCGGTCTCGGCCGCGGCCTCGCTGCGATCACGGCGCGCCTCGACCTCGGCTCGCAACAACGCCTGCGCGACCTCGAGAGCGATGCCGCGAGCAGCGCGGCCGGTGGAGCGAGCGGTGCCACGTCGCTCGACGGCATGATCGACGGCATCGGCCGCACCTGCGGCAGCCTCGGCCGCGCGGGTTCGCTGCTGCACGGCGGGCGCGTCGGCGCCTATCTCGCGGTCGCCTCGATCCTCGGCGCCGCCGGTCTCCTGTGGGGGCTGCTGCGATGATCGGCCCGCTCGGCTGGACCATCGTCGGCCCCGTGCTGCTCGGGCTCGTCGCCATCAGCCGCCCGGCGCGCGGCGGCGCGCGCTGGCTCTGCGCGCTCGGCAGCGCCTACACGTTCGCGGTCGGGCTCTGGGCCCTGGCCGACTTCGCGCAGAAGCCCGGAGCCGACTTCCGACTCGTCGAAGCGCACGCCTGGAGCACGTTCCTCGGGTCGCAGTTCGCGCTCGGCGTCGACGGCATGGGCGCTGCGATGCTGGCGCTCTCGGGTCTCGTCACGCTGATCGCGACTGTCTCCGCGTGGCGCCAGACCCACAGCCCGCACGTCTACCACGCGCTCGTGTTGGGGCTACTCGCGGCGATGAACGGCGTCTTCACGGCGACCGACTTCCTCGTGTTCTACGTGAGCTGGGAAGTGCTGCTCGTGCCGATGGTGGCGCTGATCGGCGTGTTCGGCGGCGAACAGCGGCGCTATGCCGCGTTGAAGTTCTTCGTCTACACGCTCGCGGGCAGCGTGCTGATGCTCGGCTTCCTGATCGCGCTGTGGAATGCGATGCCGGCAGGCGCGCCGAAGAGCCTCGACCTGCGCCATCTCGCCGAGCTCTGGCCCGTGTGGCGCGACGCGAAGTTCCTCGGCGTCTCGCTCGCGGGGTTCGGCTTCCTGGCGGTCGTGCTCGCGTGTCTCGTCAAGCTGCCGGCGGTGCCCGTGCACACGTGGCTGCCGCACGCGCACGTGCAGGCCCCCACCGCGGTGTCGGTGCTGCTCGCCGGCGTGCTGCTGAAGCTCGGCGTCTACGGGCTCTATCGCATCGCGTGGCCGCTGTTCCCGGCCGAGGCCACGGCCTGGTCACCCGCGCTCGGCGCCCTCGGCTTGGTCGCGATCCTGTGGGGTGCGTGGGTCGCGCTCGGGCAGCGGGACCTCAAACGTCTCGTCGCCTACTCCTCGGTCTCGCACATGGGCTTCTGCCTGCTGGGCCTCGCGAGCGGCACGGTGGCCGGCGCGGTCGGCGGTCTCGTGCAGGCCGTCGCGCATGGCCTGTCGTCGTCGCTGCTGTTCCTCCTGGTCGGCGTGGTCTACGACCGCGCCCATCATCGCGCCGTCGACGGTTTCGGCGGCCTGGCCCGGCCGATGCCGCGCTTTGGCTGGCTCTTGCTGTTCGGCGCGCTCGCCAGCGCCGGCCTGCCGGGACTCGCGGGCTTCGTCGGCGAGTTCCTCGTGTTCGCGGGCGGCTTCACGGCAGCGAGCCCGTTCCCGGGCCTGACCGCGGCCGCCGCATTGTCGGTCGTGTTGTCGGCTGCCTACCTGCTGTGGACCTGCAAGCGCGTCGCGTATGGCCCGCTGCGACACGAAGAGCACGCGGGGTTCGCGGACTGTGACGAGCGCGAGCTCGCGGCGATGCTGCCGCTGTGCATAGGGCTCGTGGTGATCGGCGTCTGGCCGGGGCCGCTCGCCGATGCGATGCGCCCGAGCTGCGAAGCGCTGCTGACCCACCTGCAAGGAGTCGCGCGATGATCGCGCCGCAGGGAACGCCGACGGTCGCGGAGCTGCCGGGCCTGTTGCTGCCCGAGCTGTTCGTCGCCGCGGGCATGCTGCTGTGCATGCTCTCTACGCTCGTGCCGGCGTGGCGCAGCAGCCGGCTCTCGTTGTGGATCGCGGTGACCGCGGCGCTCGCGGCGTTCGTGAGTGCGCTGGCGCCGAGCCGGGCAGCGCTCGAACCGATGCTGGCACTCGATCCGATCGCGGGCGCCGCGCGCGTCGTGATCACGGGCGTGCTCGCGCTGCTGCTGCTGGCCGGCGCCGGCGAACGCCGCACGGCTGCCGATCACGACGCGTGGAGCACCTGCGTGCTCGGCACCGGTCTCGGCGCGATGCTGGTGTCGTCGGCGTCGAACGTCGTGCCGCTGTGGCTCGGACTCGAGCTCGTGTCGCTCGGCAGCTACACGCTCGCGGCGTGGCTCGCCGGCGACCGCCGCGCCGCCGAAGCGGGCATGAAATACGTGCTGTTCGGCGGCACGGCGAGCGGGCTCATGTTGTTCGGCATGAGCCACCTCTACGGGCTCACGGGGCACCTCGACTTCCTCGGCATCGGCCAGCAACTCGCGCGCGAGATGCCCGTCGGCGTCGTCGCAGCGCTCGTGCTCGCGGCCGTCGGCATCGCCTACAAGCTGACCATCGTGCCGTTCCACTTCTACGCGCCCGACGTCTACCAGGGGGCACCGGCGCTGAGCGTCGCCGTCGTCGCGACGCTGCCGAAGATCGCGGCGGCAGCGGTCCTCGTGCGCGCGCTCGGTCTCGCGGTGCCTTCGGGCCTGTGCGCCCCGGGCCAGGTCGGTGCGGTGCTCGCCGGCGTCGCCATCGCGAGCCTCGGAGTCGCCGCGTTCACGGCGCTGGCCCAGCGCGACGCGCGGCGCATCATCGCGTTCAGCGGCATCGGCCACGGCGGCACGATCGTGCTGGGTGCTTCCGCGCTGCCGGGTGCGGACGCGACGGCTGCCGTGCTGCTCTACGTGACCGCCTACGCGGCGGCGACGCTCGGGGCGCTCGTGTGCTTGTCCGTGCTCGAACGCGAACAGGGTTCGAGCGCGCTCGCAGCACTGCCCGGCGCGATGCAGAGGAAGCCGTGGGTGACCTCGGCACTCTGCCTGTTCCTCGCGAGCCTCGTCGGCATCCCGCCGCTCGCGGGCTTCCTCGGCAAGTGGTCGGTGCTGCAGCTCGCGTTGCACGGTGGCCCGGTGCTCGTGGCCGGCGCCTTGGTGCTGCTCGCCACGACGGCAATACTTGCGTGGGCCTACCTGCTGATCGTGCGCGCCGCGGTGCTGGCTCCGGCTCCGCAGCCCGAGCGAGCCCCCGTGCCCGTGCCGGTCTCCTCGGCGATCGTGCTCGGCGTCTGCGCCGCTGCGACGTTGGGCCTCGGCCTCTGGCTCGATGCCCTGCCCGCACTGGTCCGCCTCGTGCAGCCGTGAGGGCGAGTTGCCCCGCTACTCCCGGCCCGCGGCGGTGTTTCCTTCGCTCGACCGGCTAGTCCGTGCCGCACCGGACCGCTAGGATCTTCGCCTGCGCGCCATGAGCCGAACTGCCGCCGACGAGCCCTCGACCTTCCCTCGCTGGGTGGCGTTGTCGAGTCTGGCGGTCGTGCTGTGGCTGTTCTTTGCGAACGCCGTGCCCGCGATGCACGAACGGTCCGATTTGCAGGCCAACGCCGCGTATTTCGCCGACCTGCGCGACCAGTTCGACGTCGCGATCGCCGAGGCCCGCCTCGGCGTCGGCCAGCGCGTGCACCGCGACCTGCAGGCCCTGCTGGTCGCCATCGACCAGCATGGGTTCACGCCGGCCGAGCTCTGCGCCGCCTACCCGGCAGCCCGCCCTGACGCAGCGCGCGGGGAGACGCCGGCACCGGCGCGGGACCCGAGGTGAAGTTTCCGGCCCTGGCGCCCGTCCTACAGCCGGTCCGTGGCCCAACGGCACTGGGCACCACCCCGGGCACGGTTCCGACCCCCCACCAGCACACTCCGAACGTAGAGCCGAACGCAGAGCTCGCCCGTTGCGTTCGAGCCGCTGCCCCCCACGCATCCCGATCGCACCCGAACACCATTCAGTGAAACAGTGAAACCATGAGCAACGAAACCGCACCGAAGGATCTCGAACAAGTCGCCAAGCTGCGCCAGGCCTATGCCGCGATGAGGGAGGAGATCAAGAAGGTCATCGTCGGCCAGGACCACGTCGTCGACGAGCTCTTCATGGCCCTGTTCTGCCGCGGCCACTGCCTGCTGATCGGCGTGCCGGGCCTCGCGAAGACGCTGCTCATCTCGACGCTGTCGAAGGTGCTGTCGCTGTCGTTCAACCGCATCCAGTTCACGCCAGACCTGATGCCGAGCGACATCACGGGCACCGAGGTCATCCAGGAGGACAGGGCGACCGGACGCCGCGAGTTCAAGTTCATGCCGGGTCCCGTGTTCGCGAACGTGATCCTCGCGGACGAGATCAACCGCACGCCGCCGAAGACGCAGGCGGCGCTGCTCGAAGCGATGCAGGAGTATCAGGTCACGATCGGCGGCAAGAAGCACGAGCTGCAGAAGCCGTTCTTCGTGCTCGCGACGCAGAATCCAATCGAGCAGGAAGGCACCTACCCGCTGCCCGAGGCCCAGCTCGACCGCTTCATGTTCATGGTCAAGGTCGACTATCCGTCGGCGAGCGAGGAGCGCGAGATC
>DASRJH010000166.1:0-10756 GCA_035649575.1 Planctomycetota bacterium | reverse complement strand
GGCGCGTGGTTGCGCGCGCTGTCGTGATCGTGGTCGGGGTCGTGGTCGTGGTGGTGCGCTCCGTCGTGGTCGTGCGCTCCGTCGGGGTCGTGGTCGTGCGCTCCATCGTGGTCGTGGTCTGGGTCTGTTCGTCCCAGCCCATGTCGACCTTGCCCCGGAAGCGCGCTGACTCGGCCAACACGACGCGGCTGGCGCGGATGTCGCCGATCAGCGACCCCGTTGCCTCGATCTCGACCTTCTCGTCAGCCTCGATGTTGCCGACGACCTTGCCTTGGATGACCACGCAACGCGCGAGGATGGTCGCCTTGATGTTGGCGTTCGGTCCGATCGTCACCGTGTGGTCGCGCACCTCGATGCGTCCTTCGACCTTGCCGTCGATGGTCACGTCCTCCTCGCCCGTGAGCTCGCCCTGCAGGCACAGCGTCGGGCCGAACGTCGCCGTCGCCGTCGTCGTCGCCGTGGTGTCGTCGGTTGTCGTGTCCGTGGTTTCCTCGGTCGGAGTATCCTGCGTTTGCGGATCGAAGAAAGTGTCCGGTATGTCGAGGGTGGCAAGGTCGGTGCCGGCGTCGACAGACTGCCCCTTGGTCAGCGCTTCTTTTCGTTTGCCCCAGCTCATGGTTGGTTTCCCCGCGGCCAGCGACCCGGAACGGGTCCGCACGTGGCCGGGCCGCTCATCGGTTCGAATCGTGTCGTAGTTGAGCAGGCGCGCGGCGCCCCGTGGCCAGCGGGGGATCCGCGAACTCCCCTTGGTTCCTGGCGAGCCGCGCAGCGGACTCGGGTACAGGATCGAGACGTAATCTGCGGGGACACGACAGCTACTCCGATCGCACTCAGCGACCGGATCGCGGTGACGTTCCTGGCAGAATGATCGCGACGTTGCATCCGGGCTGTCTCGGCCGGGGTGGTACCGTGCATGTCCTCCCTACCGGAGTCCCCGAGTGTTGCCCGCGAGCTGGTCGCGCACAGCGGCGCGCTGCGGCGTCTTGCCAGGGACCTCGTCGGCCGCACCGACGCCGACGACCTCGTGCAGGACACCGCGGTGCGCGCGCTGCGCGCGCCGCCGCCGAACCCGCACAGCCTGTTCTCGTGGTTGTCGACCGTGATGCACAACCTCGCCTCGAACCGCCGCCGCGGTGAGCAGCGGCGGCGGCAGCACGAGGCTTCTGCCGGCGGTGGCAGCAGCCCGCCAGCCGACGCGGACGCCGTGCAGCGCGACTCGGTGCGCGCCGTGACCGAGGCGTTGTGGGCGCTGCCGGAGCCGTATCAGAGCGCGCTGGTGCAGCGCTACTTCGAGGAGCTGTCGCCCTCGCGCATCGCGGCGCGCAGTCGCGTGCCGGTGGCGACGGTGAAGAGCCGGTTGCAGCGTGGCCTCGAAATGCTGCGCGTCGAGCTCGAGCGGCGCGAAGGCCGCGCCTGGCGCGCCACGATCGGGCCCGCGCTCGGGCTCGGCGTCCGTTCTGGCTGGTTGTTCCGTGCTCTCTCGGTGTCGTCGATGTCCACTCTCGCCAAGTCCGGGGTCGTGCTCGCCGCGTGCGCCATCGCGGCATTCACGTGGTGGGTTGGTGCGGGTGCGGTCGTGCCGCCGGCGTCGGCTGCCATCGCGAGCGCGAACGAGTCCGCCACGCCGTCGATCACTCCGGACGTCGAGAAGGACCGCGGTGCCGAACGCGCGGTCGTCGCCTCCGAGTCGCCGGAAGTGCTCGCACTCGCGCAGCGATACGAGTTCGAGTTGCGCGCGCGCATCGTCGACGGGAACGGCATGGCGATCAGCGGCGCCTCCCTGGCTCTCGCGCCGTCGGGGTGCGCGCTGGCCCTCGTGCAACCACCGAGCGACAACGACGGCCGCATCACCGTGAAGTGGCGGGGCCGCGTGCCCGCGATGAAGGTCGCGGTTGGTGTCGGGATCGCGGTTCCGCATACCTCGCTGCAGGAGGTCCAGGTTGCGGCCGGTGTGCCGGCGGAGCTGCACTGCGTCGCCGGGGTCGCGCCGTTGCCGGCGCAGGTGCGCGTCGATGAGCTCGGGCGGCAGATCGTGACGATGCCGGATTGCAGCCAGGGCAAAGCGGATTGCCGGAGCTGCCATCAGGGGATGGCCGGCGCGAGCCTGTTCGAGGCGCGCGGTCGGTGGCGCGTCGGCTTGCATCCGGACGCGACGTTCGGGGACCTGGTCGCGATCCCGCCCGAGGATCCCAGCGGAGAGCCCGGTGACCCGGACGCGGTCGACGACGTCACGGTGGGCGTGGAGATGGTTTCGTCCAGCGACCCCGGCGCGATGAAGCGCTCGATCGAGGGGCGCGTCTTCGGTGCGGACGGGAAGCCGCTGTTCGGTGTGCGCGTCGAAGTGAATCGGCCGGACTTCACGGGAGGGTCGACACAAACGACCGCCGATGGCAGCTACCGGTTCGCATGGCCGACGCCGGGCAACGGCCCCGTGTCGCTGCGAGCGGGCGGGGGACCAGAAGGCCTCGCGACACGCACGATCGAAGTCGTCGACGATCACACCGTCACCGTGGACCTGATGCTGGAGACCGGTCGCACGTTGCGTGGACGCGCTATCGGCAGCAACGGCGAGAGCTTGAACGGCGCGCGGGTCGAGTACGTAGCACCAAGCCACGACGGCGACGTCGCGACTGTTGGCCCTGACGGCCACTTCGCCTTCGCCAACTTGTCGCCGGGTCCCGCGCGCCTCTTGCTGTGGGGCGTGCAGGGTGAGAAGTTCCCGATCGCCGAGGAGCTGTCGGTGCTGCCCGATTCGGGCGAAGTGCTGTTCGATCTGCGGCAGCGGGCGGCCGCGAACGGCGGCCTGCGCGTGTTCGTGCGCGGCCACGATGGTGAGGCGCCGGCAGGCATCGAAGTGCGCGCGTGGCAGGTGCAGACGGGACGCGGCGCCAGCCTCGATCCGCAGGAGGACGGCGGGTATTACGCACACGGTCTCGCGGCGGGCTTCTACCGCATCGAGATCGGCGCGCTGGCGAGTGGCTTCCGCGACTTCGGGCAGCACTGGGTCGACGGCACGGCGCAGGCGGACCTCGGCACGGTGCAACTCGCGACGCCCGGCCGGCTCGTGATCGAGGGCAGGGACAACAACGACGGGCTCGAGCTCTACCGGAAGCGCGCCGACCTCGACGTGCGCGCCGACGAGATCGTGCCGTGGACGCGCGACGTGCTGCTGCCCGCCGGTCGCTGGGTCGCGCTGTGGAAGCGCGACGGCAAGGTCGCGGTGCGCGAGTTCGCGCTCGAGGCCGGCGGGACGACGACGCTGTGCACCGATCGCTGACGACGCGCTGTGTCGGCCGCTCGTCACTGGCAGGCAAGGACGGCGACGGGCACACTGCGCGCCCATGCGGGCCAGCCTTCGTCTGCTCTTCCTGCTCGGTGTCGGGTGTGCGGTACCACCACGACCGGCCACTCCCGGACTCGCGCGCATCGCGGCCGACATCGGGCCGTTCGTGACGCGTTACCTCGAGCAGATGCAGATCCCCGGCGCCTGCGTCGCCGTGATCGACATCGACCCGGCGACGGGCCGGCAGGCGTGCTGGGCGGAGGGCTACGGCCAATGGCGCGGCGAAGGCACCGCGATGCCGTACGATGCCGTGCACCGCGTAGCCTCGATCAGCAAGCTGTTCACCGCGACCGCGGTCATGGTGCTGGTCGAACAGGGACGCCTCGACCTCGATGCGCCGGTGCAGCGTTACCTGCCCGCGTTCGCGCCGCACAACCCGTTCGGCGGCGAGATCACGCTGCGCGCGCTGCTCGGCCATCGCGCGGGCATCGTGCGCGAGTCGCCGGTCGGGCACTACTTCGATCCGTGCGAACCGACGCTCGCAGCGACCGTCGACAGCCTCGGCAGCACGACGCTCGTGCACGCGCCGGGCACGACCTTCAAATACAGCAATCCCGCGGTCGGAGTGCTCGGGCTCGTGGTCGCAACCGTCACGGGCAAGCCGTTCGAGCAGGCCGTGCGCGAGCTCGTGCTGCAACCGCTCGGACTCGAGGACAGCGACTTCGCACCGCGCCCGGAACTCCTCGCACGCCAGGCGAAGGGCGTGATGTGGACCTACGATGGCCGCGCGATCCCGACTCCGGACTTCGCGTTCGGCTACGGTCCTGCTGCGAACCTGCGCAGCACCACACTCGACCTCGTGAAGTTCGCGGCGAGCTGGATGCCCGACTCGACCGAGCGCGTGTTGCAGCCGGCGACGCTCGCGTCGATGTGGCAGCTGTCGCCGGACGGTCGCGGCTGTGGTCTCGGGTTCTTCGTGCGGCAGTGCGAGGGGCACCTGCAGGTGGGGCACAATGGCGCGGTCTACGGGTTCGCTTCGGAGCTCGAGGCGCTGCCCGACCAGGGGCTGGCCGTCGCGGTCGTGCTGACGAAGGACTTCGCGAACAAAGTCGCCGAGGCGATCGCCGATCGCGCGCTGCGCGCTGCGCTGGCGAACCGGCGCGGTGAGTCGCTGCCGGCGCCGAACCATCCGGTGCCACTCGGCGTCGCGCGGGCCCGGGCCCTGCAGGGTCACTGGCGCGTCGGCGAGAACTGGGTCGAGCTCAGTGAACGCGGCGGCGATCTCTACTACGACCCGAACATCGGCTTGCGCACGCGTCTGCGGCTCGCGGCCGACGGCGCGTTCGTGAGTGATGACGTGCTCTCTGTAGGGGGCCGCTGCCTGCGCGAGCTGGGCAACGGGCGATTGAGCGACGGCGAGGAGGAATACGTGCGCGACGATGGCATGCCGGCGGAGGCGCCGGCCGAACTGCTGCCGCTGCTCGGCGAGTATGGCTGGGACCACAACGTGCTGGTCGTCTACGAGGATCAGGGCCGGCTCGGCGTGTTGATCGAGTGGGTCGTGCGCGACCTGCCCGAACGCGTCGGCCGCGATCGATACGTGTTTCTGCCGGGCATGTATGGCGGCGATGGGCTCGTGTTCGAACGCGACGCGAACGGGTCGGTGGTGGCGGCCGTGGTCGGCGGCGCGCGCTTCCCGCGGCGCCCGGATCCGGTGCCCGGCGGCTTCCGCATCGCGCCGCTGCGGCCGATCGACGAGTTGCGCGCCGAGGCGGCGAGGTCGGCACCACCGGTCCAGCCAGCCGGTCTGCAGCCGTTCGATCTCGTGGAGCTGTCGTCGCTCGACCCGACGCTGAAGCTCGACGTGCGCTACGCGACGGCCGACAACTTCCTCGGCACTGCGGTGTATCCGGCCGCCGTCGCGAAGCTGCAACGTCCGGCCGCCGAGGCGCTCGTGCGAGTGCACCGGGCCCTCGCGGCGAAAGGTCTCGGCCTCTGCGTGTTCGATGCGTATCGGCCGTGGTCCGTGACGAAGGTTTTCTTCGAAGCGACGCCGAAGGAGCTGCGCCACTTCGTCGCCGACCCGAGCCAGGGGTCGCGTCACAACCGCGGTTGCGCCGTCGACCTGACGCTCTACGACCTCGCGACCGGCGCCGTGGTGGCGATGCCGAGCGGGTTCGACGAGTTCACGCCGCGTGCTTACCCCGACTACCCGGGTGGGACGTCGCGGCAGCGCCACTGTCGCGAGGTGCTGCGGCGTGCCATGGAGGCGCAGGGCTTCACTGTCTACGAACACGAATGGTGGCACTTCGACTACGCGGAGTGGCGCCGCTACCCGGTCGGCAACGTGCCACTCGGGCGATGAGGCACGCCCGCGCCGCGGCACGGCGGGCACCTGCCATACTGCCGAAGGGATACGAGCCTGCACAGCGGGTCGCGGGGCGCCGCCGCAGGTGCAGGAGCCTCAGCCTGGAGAGCAGTCAGGGTCTGGAAGCGGTCAGCCGTGGAAGCAGGCAGGGACAGTCAGGCTCGGCAAACGAGTCGCCGTGCTTCCTTCGGTTTCCCAAGGGCCCCCCCGACCTCCACGGCCCGTCCCAAGCGTGTCTTTTGATCCACGAGCCATGTCAAGGCATACTCTCACGCCCCGACCCCCAAACGATGCTGGTGCTGCTGCTGCGATGACCAACGAGACCATTCCGAAGATCGCGAAACTCACGCTCGGTGAACACGAGATCGACCTGCCCGTGATGGTCGGCACCGAGGGCGAGGTGGCCATCGACATCCGTCAACTGCGCGCGAAGACCGGTGCCATCACCTACGACCCCGGGCTCGGCAACACGGGTGCGTGTCTGTCGAAGATCACGTTCCTCGACGGCGAGCAGGGCATCCTGCGCTACGCGGGCTACCCGATCGAAGAGCTGGCGAGCAGCAGCCACTTCGTCGAGGTCATGTGGCTCTTGTTGCACCAGCAGCTGCCCAGTGCCGCGCAGCTCGCGCAGTTCACGCAGGAGGTCACCTACCACACGATGCTGCACGAGGACCTGAAGCGGCTGTTCGCGAGCCTGCCGAAGGCCGGGCACCCGATGGCGGTCTGCGCCGCCGCGGTGGGGGCGCTCTCGACGTTCTATCACAAGGCATCGCCGAACACGCGCGAGCAGAACTGGATCGACGCGGTGCGCCTGCTCGCGAAGATGCCGACGATCGCGGCCTACTCGTACAAGCACAGCATCGGCCAGCCGTCCATGTATCCGCGCAACGACCTCTCGTTCGCGGGCAACCTGCTCTACATGATGTTCGCGACGCCGTGCGAGCCATACGAGCCGAACCCTGTCATGGCGCGCGCGCTCGACCTGCTGCTGATCCTGCACGCGGACCACGAACAGAACTGCTCGACCAGCACGGTGCGCACGGTGGGCAGCTCGGGCGCGAACCTGTTCGCGAGCGTGTCGGCAGGCATCTCGGCGCTGTGGGGGCCGCTGCACGGCGGCGCCAACCAGGCCGTGATCGAGATGCTGATCTCGATCCGCGACGGGAAGCGGACGGCCCGCGAGTTCATGGAGCTCGCGAAGAAGAAGGACAGCGGCGTGCGGCTGATGGGGTTCGGTCACCGCGTCTACAAGAACTACGATCCGCGCGCGCTGATCCTCAAGCAGGCGTGCTACAGCGTGCTCGGCGAGCTCGGGCGCAAGGATCCGCTGCTCGACATCGCGCTCGAGCTCGAACAGATCGCGCTGAGCGACAACTACTTCATCGAGCGCAAGCTGTATCCGAACGTCGACTTCTACTCGGGCATCATCTACAAGGCGCTCGGCGTGCCCGTGGAGCTGTTCACGGTGTTGTTCGCGATCGGCCGCATGCCGG
Source organism: Planctomycetota bacterium (assembly GCA_035649575.1). GTDB lineage: Bacteria > Planctomycetota > UBA1135 > UBA1135 > UBA2386 > DASVAL01. The sequence continues at coordinate 3,612 of DASRJH010000166.1, read as the reverse complement.
GCTGGATCGCGCAGTGGCTCGAGTACCAGTCGGACCCCGAAGCGCGCATCACGAGGCCGCGGCAGATCTTCATGGGGGCCACGCCGCGCAGCTACAAGAAGGTCGAAGAGCGCTGAGTGTTCTGATCACTTCTTGATCGCGCCGGGATCGACCTGCTTCGTCGGAGCGCCAGCGGGCGGCGGTTTCGGCTTCCAGTTCTTCTCCTGCTCCTTGAGCACCGGGATCATCTCGCGCAGCTTCTGCGACCGCTCCTCCGATGGCGGGTGTGTGCTGAGCCATTTCGGCGTGCCGCTGCCGCTGAGCTTCGCCATGCGGTCCCACAGCCTCGGTGCCTCCTCGGGTTTGTAGCCCGCGCGGATCGCGTAACGCAGCCCTTCGATGTCGGCTTCGGTCTCGTTGTCGCGGCTGTAGGGCAGCAGCACGCCGACCTGGGCACCTACGCCGAGTGCCGCCATCACGCCGGCCTTCGCGTCAGGGCCCATCTCCGACAGGCCGAGGCCGGCTTCGACGGCCGCGAGGCCCACGCTCGTGAGCGTGCCCTGCGTCATGCGCTTGCCGCCGTGCCGAAGCACGGCGTGCGCGACTTCGTGGCCCATGACGATCGCGAGACCGTCTTCGCTCTGCGTGATCGGCAGGATGCCCGTGTAGATCGCGATGCGGCCATTCGGCAGACAGAACGCGTTCGGTGTGTCGTCCGCCTTCAGCAGCTTGGCCTCCCAGTGGAAGTCCTCTTCGCACGCCGCGGCGATGCGCTTCGCGACGCGCTGCACCATCTCGTACTGAGGTCCCGAGGTGATCGGGGGGTGCTCCTTGCACGCTTCCTCGTACGCCTGCAGGCTCAGGGGCTCGAGTTGCTCGTCGCTGTAGAAGTTCAGGTTGGCGCACGCCGTGGGCAGCAGGGCCATCAGACAGACGAACAGCCGATGCAGTGGCTTGCACATGCCGGCAGATGCTAGAGCGGCGGGCCGCGCAGCGCGACAGCCGGCCGCCTCGCTGCGTCGTCTCTTGCAACCCCGAACTTGCGCAGCAAGGGGGCTTGTTCGATGCTCTGGGCAATGCGACCAGAACTCGTGATCGTGGGCGGTGCGCGCACCGCCATGGCGGAATACTCGGGCACGCCCGGCTTCGGCAAGTTCAAGGACGTCAGTGCGATCGACCTCGCGACCCATGCCGCGAAGGCAGCCTTGCAGCGAACCGGCGTGCAGCCGTCGATGGTCGACGAGACGTTCGTCGGCAACGCCGCGCAGAGCAGCAGTGACGCGATCTACGGGGCGCGTCACGTGGCTCTCAAGTCCGGCGTCCCGATCGAGAAGCCCGCGCTGACCGTGAACCGCCTGTGCGGCTCCGGCATCCAGGCCGTGGTCTCGGCCGCGCACACGATCATCGCGGGCGAGGCCCAGCTCTGCCTCGCGGGTGGCATGGAGAACATGAGCCAGGTGCCGCACGTGATCCGCGGCGCGCGCGAGGGGTTCCGCTTCGGCGCCGAACCGAAGATCGAGGACCTGCTGTTCGCGGCGCTCTACGATCCGTTCTGCAAGTTCTTCATGGCGCAGACCGCCGAGAACGTCGCGAAGAAGCTGACGATCTCGCGCCAGGAACAGGACGAATACGCGCTGCGCAGCCACCAGCTCGGGGCGGCGGCCGTGAAAGCCGGCAAGTTCGCGGCCGAGATCGCGCCGCTCACGATCCAGCTCGGCAAGAAGGAAGTCGTCGTCGACAAGGACGACCACATCAAGCCCGAGACGTCGCTCGAGGCGCTCGCGGGGTTGCGCCCGGCGTTCGGCAAGGACGGCACCGTGACGGCCGGCAACGCGTCGGGGATCGTCGATGGGGCCGCGATGCTCGTCGTGACGACGGCGCAGCGCGCGAAGGAGCTGGGTCTCAAGCCGAAGGCTCGCATCCGTTCGTGGGGCATCGCGGGCGTGCCGCCCGAGCTGATGGGCCTCGGCCCCGTGCCCGCGATCCAACAAGCCTGCAAGAAGGCCGGTCTCCAGGTCGGCGACCTCGACCTGATCGAGATCAACGAGGCGTTCTCGGCGCAATACCTCGGCTGCGAGAAGGAGCTGAAGCTCGACCGCAAGAAGTGCAACGTGAACGGCGGCGCGATCGCGCTCGGCCACCCGCTCGGCGCGACGGGAGCGCGGCTCCTGTTGACGCTCGTGCGCGAGATGGAGCAGGGTGGCAAGGCGCTCGGCTGCGCCTCGGCCTGCATCGGCGGCGGCCAGGGCATCGCGATGATCCTCGAGCGCATCTGAGAGGAAGAGACACACCGATACAGCACACCGATGATGACGAAAGCCCTGAAGTTCGAAGGCCGCGTGCTCCACCTGACCGAGGACCAGGAGCTGCTGATGCAGCAGCTCGCGGGCGCGGTCACGCTGACCTGGGACGAGAAGCGCAAGCTGATCGACAACATCTCGACCGACGAGCTGACACCCGGTTGGGTCTGCTACTACTACGACGAGACGCTCGCGCGCTACTGCCTCGTCGGCCTGCGCGGCGGCAACGTGAAGCAGGACGCGATCAAGAACGGCGGGTTCTCCGTGATCGTGAGCGGCGTGTCCAAGGGCTGCGGCAGCTCGCGCGAGACCGCCCCGTACAGCGAATTGAAGGCGGGCATCAAGCTCGTGATCGCGAAGAACATCGAGAAGATCTACAGCCAGAACTGCCAGAACATCGGTCTGTTGACGTCGACGGACTTCTCGCTGCTGCCGCGCATCGAACGCGGCGAGGCGATCCCGATCGAGGAGTTCACGAAGGGTCTCGATCCGATCGCGGCCGAGGTCGTGCGCCACGGCGGTTTGTTCGCCTACAACCAGGCGCGTCTGCGCGGCGCGACCGTGCCACCGGCGGTGACGACCAAGGCTCGGGCGATGACGCTCTGCGAGAAGATCATCAGCCAGCGCGCGATCGCCGATGCGAGGACGGGCCGGCTCGGCATCCCCGCCGTGGCGCCGGGCGACGCGCTGTTCGTGCGCACCGACGTGCGGTTCTCGCACGAATACGTGACGCCGATGGCCGAGGCGTTGTTCAAGATGGGGCTCGGCGCCGACGCGAAGGTCACCGATCCCGAGTCGGTCTACGCGTTCCGCGACCACCTGACGTTCCTCGACCGCATCATGCCCGAGGCGCACGTCAAGATGGGCCTGAAGCAGCAGGCCGCGTCGCTCGCGACCGTGCAGGAGGCGTTCACGAAGAAACACGGCGTGAAGCTCTACGGCGAGGTCCACCGCGGCGGCAACCTCGTCGGCAGCGAAGGCATCTGCCACAACATCGTGATCGAGGACATCGCCGAGCCGGGCCAGCTCGTGATCGGCAGCGACAGCCACACCTGCATGGCGGGCGCGATCGGTTGCTTCGCGTTCGGCGTCGGCTCGACCGACATGGCGAACTCTTGGTTCACGAAGGACGTGCGCGTGCGCGTGCCCGAGACCGCGCGCGTGAACCTGTCGGGCGCGATGCGAAAAGGCGTGTGCGCGAAGGACGTCATGCTGAAGCTGTTGTCGCACGCGTTCTTCAAGAGCGGGCGCGGCATCGGCAAGGTGCTCGAGTTCGGCGGCCCCGGCGTGCTCGCGCTGCCGCTCGACGAGCGCGCGACGCTGACGAACATGG
>DASRJH010000165.1:0-17523 GCA_035649575.1 Planctomycetota bacterium | reverse complement strand
TTGGCGCAGGAAGTGCTCGAGTTCCTGCGCGTTCGCTTCTACCGGTCGGCGCGCGTGCTCGCGGTCATGCACGACGGCGCCGCCCGCATCCGGCGGCTCTTCAAGGAGCTGCGCGCCAACCCCGTGCTGGTGCCCGAGGGTGCGCAGCGCCGGCTGCAGAGGGACGGACCCGAGCGCGCGATCTGCGACTACATCGCGGGCATGACGGATCGTTTCCTGCACCGCGCCACCGAAGCGTGAGTGCCCGCGAGAAAAGCAGCGCGGGCCCAGCTGTGCTGGACCCGCGCTGCAGGTGGTTACCCCGCAAGGATTTGAACCTTGACAAACAGGACCAGAACCTGTTGTGCTACCGTTACACCACGGGGCATCTCGGAAGGAGGCGGCGCTGCACGAGCAGCAGTCTTTGGTTACCCCGGCTGGACTCGAACCAGCAACTAACAGGACCAAAACCTGCTGTGCTACCAATTACACCACGGGGTAGTTGGGCGCGGGAATGTAGCAGCTACCGGGCCAGAATCTACCCTTCCTCTGCGCCGCGGTCGCCGGCGCAGCAGCGCGCTAGCGCAGGTCGTAGTCCCACCAGCAGGACGGCGCGACGCGCGGGTGGTCCGGCGCCGCGAGCACGAACGCGAAGCCGATCGCCGTCGGTTCCAGGTCACGCTTGCGCTCGTTGTATTGCGTCGCCCCCCACCGCGTGCCCATCGCGATCAGCTCGAAGGCGTCGAACCGGCCCGTCTTCGTGTTCCACCGGGCATGGCCGCGCATCTCCGTCGCGACACCGTGACCTGCATTCGTGGCCGCCTCGCTCTCGACCGACCGGCTTTCGACCTCCGTGCGCGTCTTGCCCGCGAACAGAAGCCACACGTCGTCGCCGTTCACACCCGTGACTTCGCTCTGCAGCGACGCCTCGACCACGGCCTCGCGTGGCATCGGCGGAGTCTGCCCACGCACGGAGTCGAGCAGGTGGAAGCGGGCCAGCCGTTCGACCAACCGAGCCGGCACGGAGATCGTCGCACCGACCTCGCGTTTCTTCGGCACGAGGCTCGTGGCCTCGGCCCGCGTGAACCAGACCTGATCGGTGTTCCACGCGCGCGTGCGCCAGTCCTTTTCCTCGACCGGGCGGCCAAGATCGCGCAAGTACTCGACCAGGACCAGGCCATCGCTCGGATATCGATCCTCGAAGCGCTTGCTCGCTTGCAGGTCTCTCGCTTCCCGCTCGCCGAGGGCCCGTTCGGCCTCCGGCAGCTCCGACCAGCGGGCCAGAGACGAGCGCAGCATCTCGGCCACCTTCGTGGCGCTGTTCGTGTTGATCGACGCGAGGAACTTGCCGCACGGCGTCACCACGTAGATCCCCTGCCGCGTATCCGTCGGCTCCGTGCGACCGCCGTAGTGACCCGATTCGCAGAACCCCTGGAACGTGCGGCACTCGGCGTCCTTGCCGCGCTGCAGGCGGCCGACCTCGTCGGCCACCGTGACGAACGACGACAGCAGCTCCTGCACTGCCGGGTCGGACCAGACGGACCGTCTGGCGATCACGCCGTTGTTTCAAGTCTGGCCGAGCGGGTGTCCGTTCATGGCCCAGAGCAGCACGGGCTTCTGCACGCGGCTCGCCTCGACCAGCGCCGTGCGCAGCTCCGCCTGCCACGGGATCGCGCGCCAGTCGAGCTCGCCCGGTTGCGGCACGATTGCCGCGAGGTCGCGCGCGAATGCGGCGGCGTCCAGACCCTGCGCCGAGATGGCGCGCAGCACACAACACATCACCATGGCGAGTCGAAGCATCGCGGTAGCCTGACTCGTGCCATGCTAGCATCCTGCGCCCATGGCAGCCGGCCGGATCCCAGCACTCGTGTCCGTCCTGTGGTCCTGCTCGCCGGCAGCGGCGCAAGACCAGACCCAAGCCGCGCTGGCCCAGGCCGCGCCGGCAACGCGCACGGGCATCGACGTGCTCGGGGCCGACGGCTGCAAGCTTCTGCATGGCCGCTACGTGGGCCTGATCACGAACCACACGGGCCGCACCGCGGCAGGCCGCCGCACCGCCGACGTACTCCGTGAATCACCTGACGTGCACCTCGTCGCGTTGTTCTCTCCCGAACACGGCGCGGACGGCGTGCTCGACGAGAAGACCACGGACACGAAGGACGCCGCGACGGGTCTGCCGGTCTACTCGCTCTACGGCGAGACGCGCGCGCCGACCGGGTCGATGCTGCAGGGGATCGACACGCTCGTGTTCGACATCCAGGACATCGGCTGCCGCTTCTACACCTACGTGTCGACGATGCGGAACTGCCTCGAAGCCGCCGCCGCGCACCAGCTGCGCTTTTTCGTGCTCGATCGCCCCAACCCGATCGGCGGTGTCTGCATGGAAGGCCCCGTGCTCGCCGATGCGCGGCGCGACTTCACCGGCGCGCACCGGATCCCCGTGCGGCACGGCCTCACGGTCGGCGAGCTCGCGCGCATGATCACCGGCGAAGACGGCATCGCTGCCGAGCTCACCGTCGTCGCGTGCGAAGGGTGGCACCGCGCGGACCGTTGGGACCGCACCGGCCTCGCGTGGATCAACCCGTCGCCGAACATGCGCAGCCTCACGCAGGCCATGCTCTACCCGGGCATCGGGCTGCTCGAAGGCACCAACCTGTCGGTCGGGCGCGGCACCGACACGCCGTTCGAAGTGCTCGGCGCGCCGTGGTGCGACGGTGTGCAGCTCGCGGCGCTGCTGCGCAGCAGGAACCTGCCCGGTGTCGGATTCGTGCCCGTGTTGTTCACGCCGGCCGCAAGCAAGTTCCGCGGCGAGCGCTGCAGCGGCATCAACGTCGTGATCACCGACTGGAGCACGTTCGAGCCCGTGCGCACGGGCCTGCACGTCGCTACGGCGCTGCGCGCGCTGCATGCGACGCAGTGGGACACGAAGAAAATCGACTGGCTGCTCAAGCACGAAGCGACGCGTGACGCGATCCTCGCGGGCCAGGCAGCCGACACGATCGTCGCGAGCTGGAAGAAGGAGCTCGAGCTGTTCCGCATCCGGCGGCAACCGTTCCTGCTCTACGATTGATCGCAATGGCGGATGCTGTCCTCGTCGGTCTCGAAGTCGCCTGCGCCGCACCACCCGAGGTGCTGCGTTGCTCGCGTGGTTTCGGTCTGCTCAGCAACCAGGCTTCGGTCGACGGCAGCTTCCGGCACGCCGCGCACCTGCTGCACGAACGGTTCCCTGGCGCGCTGAAGGCGCTGTTCGGTCCTCAACACGGCCTCTGGTCGTGCCAGCAGGACAACATGGTCGAGACCGGCCACGGCACGGACCAGCGCCTCGGCGTGCCCGTGCACAGCCTGTACTCGGAGACCCGCAAGCCGACGCAGCACATGCTCGACGGCCTCGATCTGCTCGTGGTCGACCTCCAGGACGTCGGCACGCGCGTCTACACCTACGTCTGGACGTTGACGCACTGCCTCGAGGCCTGCGCCGAGAAGCGCATTCCGGTGCTCGTGCTCGACCGCCCGAATCCGCTCGGCGGCGCGCTCGCGGAAGGGCCGCTGCTCGATCTGCGTTTCTCGAGCTTCGTCGGCCGGGCTGCGATCCCGATGCGGCACGGACTCACGCTCGGCGAGCTCGCGCTGTTCTGCAATGCCAGCATGCGCCTCGGAGCCGACGTGCAGGTCGTGCCGATGCAGGGCTGGCGACGAAGCATGGTCTGGCCCGACACGGGTCGCGCCTGGGTGCCGCCGTCGCCGAACCTGCCGCGTTGGGAGGGCGCCTTCGTCTACGCGGGCCAGGTGCTGCTCGAAGGCACGAACCTAAGCGAGGGGCGTGGCACGACGACGCCGTTCGAGCAGTTCGGCGCACCGTGGGTCGACCCGTGGCAGCTCGCGTCGATGGCCTCGGGCCAGCGCCTGCCCGGCGTCGCGCTGCGGCCCGTGCACTTCGAACCCACGTTCCAGAAGTGGCACGGCGAGCCGAGCCGCGGTCTCTTCCTGCACGTGACCGATGCCGGAGCGTTCCGCCCCTACCGCACGACACTGACACTGCTGCGTGAGATACGCGGTCTCTGGCCGCGAGAGTTCGGCTGGCGGCCACCGCCCTACGAGTACGAGGCCGAGAAGATGCCGATCGACATCCTCGCCGGCAGCGACCTGGTCCGCGCATTCGTCGAAGGCCAGCGCCCGTGGAGCGAACTCGATGCCTTGGCCGCCGCCCCCGCCGAATGGTGGCAGCGGCTGCGTCCGTTGCTGCTCTACTGAGGCACGTGCAAGAACCGCCGCAGAGCCCCCACCACACCCGCGCCCTCGTGCTGCTCGCCGCAGCGCCGGGCATCGTGCTCGCGGCGTTCCAGGCAGCATGGCCGTGGCCGTTCTTCTCGGACGACGCGTTCATCTCGCTGCGCTACGCCGAACGGTTGCTCGCGGGCGAGGGCCTGACGTGGACCGACGGCGAACGCGTCGAGGGCTACAGCAACCTGCTGTGGGTGCTCGCGTGCGCAGGGCTCGGTGGCCTCGGTCTCGACCTCCTGACCGCGGCGCGTCTGCTGGGCGCACTGTGCACGGCGGCCGCCTTGTGGTGTCTCGCGAGTGCGATGCGTCCGCACGACCTGCGCACGTGCCTGCTCGCGGCCTTGGCGCCGATCCTCGTCGCGTCGACGCAGCCCGTGCTCGCGTGGACGCTCGGCGGCCTCGAGGGCCCGATGGTGATGTGGTGGCTCGCGTGGGGTCTCGGCAGTCTCGTTCGCGAGTTGGCCCCAATTGCGACGAATGACGCATCATGGAACCGCACGACGCTGCTGCGCTGCGGCGTACCGTTCGCGCTGCTCTGCCTGACACGTCCCGACGGCCCGCTGTGGACCGCCGGTGCCGGCATCCCGCTCGGCCTCGCCGCGTGGCGCTCGGGTCTGCCAACGATGGTGAGGCAGACGTGGTTGTTCGCGCTGCTGCCGATCGCCGCGGTGCTCGCGCAGTTGGCGTTCCGGCTCGCCTACTACGGCCAGTTCGTGCCGAACACGGCTCACGTGAAGGTGGAGTTCGTTCCGGGTGCGATGGCAGCCGGCGTCGCCTACGTGGGCTCGGCGGTTGCCGCGCTGCAGGGCATCGCGTGGCTGGCTCTCATCGGCCTCGTGTCCGTGCTGATGATCGCGCGAACGCGCGCGCAGGCGCTCGTTACCGGCATTCCGCTCGTGTTGTGGCTCGTGTATCTGGTCGCGATCGGCGGCGATCACTTCCCGGGCCGACGCCTGATGCAGGCCAGTCTCGTACCGATGGCCCTGCTCGTCGCCGTGGCGGCGCGTGAACTGGGCACGACCTGGCGGCGCCTCTTGGTCGCGCTCGCACTGGCGGCAGGCGGCGCCGCGGCAAACCTGTATTCCGCACGCACCGATGCGCAGAGCCTCGAAGTGCGCGCCGAGATCTGGGAATGGCGAGGCAAGGTGGTCGGCGAGGCCTTGGCGGCGGCGTTCGCAGCCGAACGGCCGCGCCTCGCCGTCGATGCAAGCGGAGCGCTGCCGTTCTACTGGCGTCTGCCAGCGCTCGACATGCTCGGTCTCTGCGACCGGACGATCGCGAAGACCCCGTCTCCCGATTGGCTGCACACGATGAAGCCCGAGATGCCGCTGCCACCGGGCCACTTGAAAGGCAACGGCCGCTACGTGATGGATCAGGCTCCCGATCTGATGCTGTTCGGTCCGCCGCCGGGCCTGCCGCTGCCGGTCTTCGTCAGCGCGGCGGAATTCGAAGACGACCCGCGATTCCTGCACGGCTACCGATGCGTGCTCGTCGACCTGGGCCCGCGCGAAGCGCTGCCCGGGTACTTCGAGTCGCTGACCGCCCCGCTGTGGGTCCGACTCGAGGGCAAGGTCGGGGTCCGGCGCAGCAGCGATCGCATCGAGGTCCCTGCCTGGTTGTTCGGGGCCTACGCGCCCGAACCGCTGGTGCGCCGCTACCAGCCTCCGAGCGCCGATGCGGCGGCAGAGGCTCGCCGAGCTTCGCATCTCGCCGTGTGCCACCAGTGGTTCACCGCGCGAAACGCAGTTGCAGTGCCGTCGCGAGAAGGGCCCCTGCGGTTGGAACTGCGCACGCCGTCGGCCCTGTGCGCGTTTCACCTGCCAGCCGGTCATTGGCGCGTCGAGGTCGAGCCGGCTGGCACTCCCGCCGTCGTGGACGTCGGCCCCGACGCCGATCCGTCCGGCGCCGTGTCGGTGCCCGAACCTGGACGTGAGGTCGTGGCTACGCTGCGTGCCGCCGACGGCGTTTCGCTGCCACTCGCGGTCGAACGCATCGTGTTCGTGCGCACCAGCCGCTGAAGACTCGCGTTCGCCGAACCTTCACGGCACGCTGACTGCAAGACAACGGGACGGACGACGATGCGTCGCTGCGCCAGGGCGTAGCTCTTCCTCGCACTGCACCATGAAGCCCTGGCGCGATCGACACCACGCTCCGCTCCTGGTCTGATGCCGGACCTCCACCTCAGGACTCTCATGAACACTCCATCCACGCTCGGTCCTCTGCTTGCCTGCCTGATCGTCGCGACTGCCACCACACAGAGCCCGCTGACCTTCGGCAACATCGTCGTCGTGCGCGTCGGCACTGGTTCCGGCGCGCTGACGAGCTCCTCCACGGCGACCTTCCTCGACGAGTACACGGCGGCCGGCGTCTTCGTGCAGACGATCCCGATGCCGACGATCGGCAGCGGCCTGAACCAGCCCTGCACGAACTCGGGCTCGGCCACATCCGAAGGTTTCCTGAGCATCTCGACGAATGGTCTCTACCTGCTGCTTGGCGGCTACGCGGTCGGTCCCGGCACGACGGGCGTAGCGACGTCGGTGAACCCACCCGTGAGCCGCGTCATCGCGCGCGTCGACCTGTCCGGCGTGGTCGACACGACGACGGCCATCGGTGACGCGTACTCGACGCGCAACATCCGCAGCGTCGTGAGCGACAACGGCTCTCGCTTCTGGGTGACCGGCAGCGGCGATGGCATCCGCTACGTCGCCAACCTCGGCGACCTGACCTCGCAGTCCATCTCGCTGACGCCGGTGAACAACCGGGTGGCCGGCATCTACAACGGACAGCTCTACTGCACGGCCTCGTCGGTGGCGTTCTTCGGCATCTCGTCGGTGGGTACCGGCCTTCCGACCGGCAGCGGCCAGGTCTCGACGACGCTGAGCGGGTTCCCACTCGCCTCGGGTCCGTCCGCATACGATTTCTTCTTCGCCAGTCCCGACACGGTCTACCTCGCCGACGACGGCGGCGGCAGCCTGCCGCCCAATCCGCCGGGCATCCAGAAGTGGACACGAGCTGGCGGCCTCTGGTCGTTCCAGTATTCGCTGGCCCTCCCGAGCACCGGATGCCGCGGCGTCACGGGCTTCGTGCAGAACGGCGTCACGACGCTGTGGGCGACCGCCAACACGAACACGACCACGCAGCTCGTGACCGTCGTCGACACGGGACCGGGTTCGATCGTCACCTCGATCGTGACGCCGGCGCTCAACACGGCCTTCCGCGGCGTGCGCTACCTGGCACTGCCGAGCACGCTGCAGCGGTTCCCGATGTCGTGCGGGACCATGGACATCATCGCCACGGGCAACGGCCAGATCGGCACCGATGTGATCACGACGGTGCTGAACCCGCTCGGCTTCGGCTTCATCGGCTACGGCCTGACGCCGATCGGGTTTCCGTTCTGCAACTGCACCATCGGTCACGACTACGTGCTGCTGCTGCTGGGCCCCTCGCACACGCTCTCGCTGCCGTTCAACCCCGCGCTGTTCGGCACGCAGATACTCATGCAGGGTCTCGACTTCCTGGCCCCGGGCGGATGCCCGGATCCGATGTTCACGCTGACGGACACCTACGGGTTCCAGATCCAGTAGTCTGTCATCGCCGCAACGCTGGGATCGCGAGCTCGCCGGCTACCATCGGCGCATGCCCTGGCTCCTACTCGTCTGCGCCGGCCTGCTCGAAACCTGCTGGGCTGTCGGCATCCACTACACCGCGGGCTTCGCGAGGCTCTGGCCCACGATCTTCGTGATCGTCACCCTGGCCGGCAGCATGTGGCTGCTCGCGCTCGCGGCGCGCGACCTGCCCATCGGCACCGCCTATGCGGTCTGGGTCGGCATCGGCGCGTGCGGCACCGCGGTGTTCGGCATCTGGCGCCTCGGTGAGCCGGCCTCGGCGGGACGCCTGTGCTGTCTCGCGCTGTTGATCGTGGCCGTGGTCGGCCTCAAGCTGACGACCCCGGCGACTTGATCGCGCGTGGCTTGGATTCCTCGCTCGCAATCTGCCGGATGCGCTCGGCGAACTCGGGATCCTCGCCGCCCAACATCTCCTCGAGGGCTTCCCTGAACTCGAGGCGGCGGCACCACTCGCGCATGTAGTCCTCCCAGGACTGCCACAGACGCTGGCTCTGCTGGTCCATCCGCTCTTCGTGGACGAGCAGATACGCGCGCTCGAACAACGCCACGAGCACGTTGAAGATCGCGAAGCGGCGTTCCTTCTGCTCGAGCGACAACTGCACCTCGGGGCCCTCGCGCCGCAGCAAGCGCAGATCCGCGTTCTCGAGCACGAGCTTCATGAAGTTCGTGTACTCGTCCGACAACCGCTGGTAGATCTCCTCGTCCTCCTGCTGGCGTTCGCGCCGCTGTTCCCACAGGAACACGGCGATCGCGAACGGCAGGCCGATGACCGTCACGATGTAGCTCAGCATCTCCCAGGTCGTGAGCTCGAACATGACAGGCTCCGTTACCGCTCCAGGAGGCAGAAGCAAGCCAACCTCTGCCGCAGGCAGCCGAGTGGCAAGTCGCATGACATCGCGACGCCAGGCGTCCGGTGGGCTCGAAGTTCGTCGCTGCGCAGCGTTGTCATGCTTCGAGTCGATTGCACACACGTGAAGCTACTGCGTGGCTTGCAAAAAGGTCGGCCGGCATAGTGGCCGCGGACCCTGTCCAAAGCCACTCCCCATGAGTTCCACGCGTTTCCTCTTTGCGAGCATTCTGCTCAGTCCACTTGCTCTCGCGCAGGCCCCCGCCACCAAGGCCGTGAACGGCGCGTTCGGTCTCGACTTCACGACGCAGTATTTCCTGCGCGGCATCCAGCAGGAGAACCAGGGCATCATCGCGCAGCCATGGATCGAGCTCCGATACGGTCTCTACGAAGGCACCAGTGACCTGAAGAACCTGAACCTCACGTTCGGGCAGTGGAACAGCTTGCACGATGGCCCCACCGGCACGGGCAGCGGCGGGTCGATGTGGTACGAGAGCGACTTCTACATCGGGGTCTCGGGCGAGGTCGGCGATCGCCTGTCGTGCGGCGTCACCTACACCTCGTACTACGGACCCAACGGGATCCGCAACGACGTCGAAGAGCTCGCGTTCTCGGCCGGCTACGACGACAAGGGCGTCATCAATACGTTCGCGAGCGGTCTGCAGCCAGGCGTCGTGCTCGCGTTCGAGCTCGACGGCCAGCTGGACGGAGGCACGCCGGGCAACACTGGCATCTACGCGCAGCTCGGCATCAAGCCGTCGTTCCAGTTCGGCCAGTTCACGCTCGACGTGCCCGTCACGTTGGGCGTCAGCCTCAAGGACTACTATGAGGATGCGGGCACGAACGACGACGAGTTCCTCGGCTTCTTCGACGTCGGTGCCGTGATCTCGACGGCGATCCCCAACCTGCCCGCGCGCATGGGACCGTGGCACGCAGAAGCCGCGCTGCACTGGATGCTGCTCGGCGACAGCAACGAAGATCGCAACGCCGGGGACACGAGCGAGCTGATTCTCTCCTGCGGTGTCCGCACGACCTTCTGAGCCAGCGGCTCAGCTCGTGATCGACGGATTCGGCTTCAGGAACCGGACCGCGATGCCGACCTGCCCATCGCCGAGAGTCTCGTAGCGCACGAGCTCCGCGGGCAAGGTTTCGCTCCTGCCGTTGATGCGTACGGTCACGGGCAGCGAATCGGAGGTCGTGAAGAACACGCCCTGAACGGAGATGTTCTGGCCCGAGCCCATGAGCGCGCCGGCCTTGAACTCGATCGTCACGGTCTCCTGGAGCTCTTGCCGCGGTACCTGTCGTTGTTCGCCAAGAATCGTGGTCGTGGGTTGGCTCATGGCTTGCTCCTCGGATGACTTCGGCCGTTCCTGCCCTCCAACTGAAACCGCTGCCCACTCATTGTTATCGTCCTGAGGTGCAGGAAACTTCGTACGAACGCGAACCCGGCTATGCCGAGCGGTATCGCGACCGGCGGTTCCGCACCGGGAGCGGCAGCTCGACCGACCGCCGCGAGCGGGCGGCGTTGCGCGCGTTGCTCGCCGAAAAGCCCACCCCACCGGGCTTGTGGCTCGACGCGCCGTCGGGGGCGGGCCGCATGACCGCCGAGCTGCCGGGCCCCGCCGTGCAGCTCGATCGCAGCTTCGATATGGTACTCGCCTGCGGCGAAGGCCGTTCACGCGCCTGCGCCAGCGTGCACCACCTGCCCTTCGCCGACGACACGTTCGCGGGGGTCCTGTGCTTCCGCCTGCTGCAGCACATCGCGACACCTGTCGAACGAATCGCCATCCTGCGCGAGCTCGCGCGCGTGACCCGGGGGCCGATCGTGGTGTCCTTCTTCGACGCGTGCAGTCTGCAACACCTGCGCCGGCGCCTGCGGCGTTGGCTCGGTGGCTCGCGTTCGGGGCGGACCGCAGTGGCGAGAGGCGTGTTCCTGCGCGAGCTGAGGGCGGCGGGCCTCGTGCCGCTCGCCGTGCGCGCGCTGCGGCGGTTCGTCGCCGAACAGACCCTCGTGTTGTGCGAGCGCCCGCGGCAACCCGGGCCCTGAACACGGCGCCAAACGAGTGGACTCGCGGTACTCGAAGCGCCGATAGCGTCGGTGTCGGAGGTACAAGTCATGCCCCGCGTCACTCTCACCACTTGTCAGGAACCCGCGCTCCAGCCCACCGCACGCGAATCGGTCGCGCGCGGCATGCGGATCCTGCTCGTGGAAGACGAGCCGCTGACCGCCGAGGTATTCACGCGCGCCCTCTTGCGCGATGGCCACCTCGTCGACGTCGCGCGAGACGGCCTGCAGGCGATGCGGCAGTTGCGCGATCGCCTGCCGAACCTCGTGATTCTCGACATGATGCTGCCCGCGATTCCGGGCGCCGACGTGGTGCGGAAGCTGCGCGAGGGCGGGCATCTCGACCTGCCCATCATCGTGGTCTCCGGCAGCCCGCGGCGTCAGACAGACCTCAGCGATCGTGAGCTCTCGCCCGGAACGTGGCTCGAAAAGCCGGTCAAGCCGCGCCGTCTCGTGCAGGTCGTGCGCGCCTTCACGCGACAGGACGCGTGAGCTAGCAGCCTCAAGGCCGCTTGAACACGTGCGCCGCGAAGCGTTCGATGTCCTCGGCCAACAACGGCAGACCCATCGTCCACGGCGGTTCGTGCGCCGCGAGACGTTCGACGTCTCCGTTCCACTTCTGCTCCGCGCGCTGTCGCGCGACGTAGTCGAGCGACCGCTGCAGGCCCTCGGTCCCGGGATAACCGTGCAGCGGCGCAAGCCGCACGGCCAGCGGGCCAGGTCCATCGAGCGTCTTCGCCTGCAAGGCGCCGCCTCCGACCAGGACGAGCCCGGACACGAGCTTGCGCAGACTGTCGACGTGGAAGCTCGCAACCGTGGCCGCTTCGCGATCGCAGACGAGCACGACCGGCCCGCCGCTGTGCAACAACGCGCGCAGCGTCGTGATGCCGGAGCACACGTCGGGCATGTAGTTCCGGCCACCACCCGACGAATCGAGGAACGCGATGTTCCAGTCGCGCTGCCTCGCGAACTGCCTCAGTTCGTGGGCAGTCCAGGCAGGCCCGCGCGTAGCCGGGGCCGTCGGCCGATACGCGGTGAGGTCGTAGGCAGGCGAGCCCGCCGCGAACACTACCAGGGGCCGCGGCTCCTCGCCGGCTGGCAAACGCAGCACGCACGGCAGCGGATCCTTGCCGAGAGACGGCAGGGCCGTCAGCACCTCGCCGCTCATGCCCGCCAACACGGGCTTGTGCTCGGCCAGGTTCCGCACGGCCAGCTCGAGACGCTGCAGCTCGACGACCGCGTTGCTCTCGACGTCGAACGCCTCGCCGTAGTAGGCGCGCAGCACCGGCGCCTCGAGTCCGGAAAGCAGGGCCCGCTCCGGTTGGTCCAACTTCTCGGCCAGGGCACGCGCGTCGCGCACGGCGCCCTCGCAACGCGCCTGGTAGCCGCGCAACACGTGGAACCGCCAGGACAACGCCGGATCCGCAGCACGCGCTTCCAGCCCATCGATCAGCGTGCGCACGTGCACGCGGTAGGTCCCGTCCGCGAGCTCGCCCGCTGGCACCACGGCGACGGCTTGCGCCTTGCGCAAGTCTTCCATTGCGGTGTTCCTGTCGATGCGCGTGGCCCAGACCTTCGTTCCCTTCTCGTCCTGCACCTCGACGTCGAACGCGAGCTCTCCCGGTGCAGGCATCGAGAAGGGCAGGAACACCGAGAGGTTCGTGCCGCGGCAGACTTCCTTCGCTGCGTCGGGATCGGCGACCTCGGGCAGCACATACACGGAAACCGCCGCACGCAGCACGAAGCTGTCGTCTGCAGTCGTGCCGCGCGCGTTCGCGAGGGCCCTTGCGACGGGCAGGAACGGCGAGCCGACCGTGGGCTCGGCGAGAATGCGCGCAACCTGCTCGCGGTCGGCTGGCGCGCGCGTCCTGATCTCCTCGAGCAGTTCGGCGCGGCGGCGCTCGAGGTGCAGCCAGGCCCAACGTTCGCGATACACGGGACCCTGCGCGAGGGCACACGAGGCGAACGCCCCACCGAGGAGCTCGGCGGCGATCAACGCGGCGGCGGCGAGTACGTGTCCTTGACCCATTGCTGGAAGTGGGAATCGATCGTGAGCGGGTTCCAACCGTAGACGGCCTGCAGCGCGTCGCGCGTCGACTTGTCCTGCTTCACGAGCCGCAGCAGGTCGCGGAACTTCGCGCCGCCGTGCGCCGTGACGAGGAAGTCGACGTAGGCGAACGCGAACGCGTGCTGCTCGTAGTCGAGCTGGTCGGTGTTGAGCACCGACAACGTGGCGAACGAAGGACCCTTGCCCTCGTCGACGAGCTTGCGCACGGGGGCCCGCCACTTTCCGCCTTTGAAGCCGGCTCCGGCCAGCAGCATGATCTCTTCGAAGCAGTAGTTCGTGCACTTGCCCCCGATCTTGTCCTCGAACCAGTGCGCCACACCTTCGTCGAGCCAACCGTGCTTGTGGTTGCCGAGCCACAGGGCCGGCGTCATCTGGCTCAGCAGCAGGTGCGTCACCATGTGCACGATGTTGCGGTGCAACGCCTCGTCGTCGGGGATCGTGCGCGTGTCCTGCCACATGCTGTAGGCGTAGCAATCGGGCCCCATCTGCTTGAGCCCGACCGAGTTCGCATTGCCGAGGCCCGTGACGCGCGGGCCGATCGTGTTGTGGTCGCGCGCCTCGCGGAACATGTAGACCAAGAGGCGGTTCGGCAGGTCCGCTTCGGTCAGCTCGAGCGTCGTGAGGAACAGGACCCACAGCGCTTCGATGCGTTCGGCGTAGAGGTGCATCAGCGCGTGGGTCTCGAGCTTCTCCTTCCCGACCGTCAGCGACTTGATCGCGAACGTCAATTCGCAGTGCGTGCTCGAGAGGTGCGCAAACGGCTCGTGCTCGGCGACCAGCTTGTCGACGTCGGTGCGCTGCTTCTCGAGCCATTCGCGCACGAGCTGCTTGCGGCGCTGCATCTCCCCCTCCACGTGGGCGTTGACGCACATGCGGCAGTCCGTCGTGAGGGCACCTGCGCAGGACTTGCACTCGGCGGCGAAGCTGCAGAACAGCGTGCCCGCAGCGGCCTGTTCCTGCGCGAGGAACTTGCCGTGTTTTGTGCACGGCACGCAACCGTGGTTCATGCAGTCGCGGCAGGTGATCACCGGCGGTGTCTGGGCACGACCTGCGCCGAGCAGCAGCAGAGCAACGAGCAACCAGCGGATCGGAACCATCTGCAACAGGGTAGCGCGCGACCACGGCGAGGGTAACAAGCTGGGTTGCTCAGCCGCGCGTTGCGCGTCGGCTGCAGCAACTCGTTACCGCCATCTCAAGGGAGTTGCATCATCTTGTGCGCCTGCGGCAGCACGCGCACGTCGAACTGCTGGCGCACGGCCGTGCACAGGAAGCGCTCGAGCTCGGCGCGCGGCAAGGGCTTCGTCACCAACCCGAACGGCGTCACGGGTTGCAGGATCAGCAGGATCTTCTCGCGCAGCGGCTGCAGTTCCGCGAGCGCCTGCTCGAAGCTCGGATCCATGACCCGATCGGTGAGCACGATCTTCACGTCGACCGAGGCACCGCGGCGCAGCGCCACTTCACAACACCGGCGATGTTGCGCCCCGTAGCTGGCCCCCGGGCCGAGCGCCAGTTCCGCCTTCGCGGGCGCTCCCAAGGTCTCGGGCAGCTTGAAGTCGGCGCTCAGGTGGTCGACCTGCTCGACGCAACGGGCCAACGCATCGGGATCGATCGCCGCGGTCTCGAGGTGCAGCCGCATGCCCTGCTGCCGCACCGCGCGGCCGAACTCGCGCACGAAGTCGGGAAACACGAGCGGCTCGCCGCCGGTCACGCTCACGCGTGAGCCCTTGCGGCCCGGTTCGTTCGCAGCGGCCACCTGTCGCACGAGCTCGGCCGCGCGATCGCTGCCGACCGGGTTCGCCTCCTGTTGATCGCGCACGCCGAGCCGCACCGGAAAGCGGCCCGGCGCCACGTAGCTGTCGGGCGTGTCGCAATACAGGCAGCGCAGCGGACACGTCGCGGTGCGCACGAAGGTCATCGGCATCCCGACGAAGCGCCCCTCGCCCTGGACCGAGTGGAAGATCTCGATCAGAGGAGCACGCGGCGTCTCGGCGCGTTGCCCGGGCGCGGCACCCTCCTTCTGCTGCAGCGACCGCAACGCGCGCTTCAGGTCCACGGCGACCTCACGCGAACTGGCGCGCCAGTTCGTTCAGGACGTCGATGCCGCGGCGCAGCAGCGGGTCCTCGGCCGCGAACGAGAGGCGGAAGTGCGTGTCGCGCGCCGAGAACGACCGGCCCGGCACGATCAGCAGCTTCTGCTGCAACGCGGCCTTCAGGAACGCACCGCCGTCGCAAGGCTTGCCGTCGGTGCCACGCGGCAGGTTCGGGAACGCGTAGAACGCGCCTTCCGGCGGTCGCAGGCCGTAGACCGGATGCAGCGTCGAGGCGACGAAGTCGCGCTTGCGCCGGTATTCGGCGAAATACGGCGACAAGTCGATGCGCGGGATCGCTTCGAGCAGCGCGTACTGGAACGGCGCCGGCGCGCAGACGAACGAGAACTGCTGCAGCGTCTTCATCGCATCGAGCACGTTCGCGGGTCCCGTCGCGTAGCCCATGCGCCAGCCCGGGATGCCGTAGGTCTTGCTGAAGCCGCCGAGCTGGATGCAGCGATCGGCGTAGCTGACCGGCGACGCGTAGTCGCCGACGTAGCAGAAGAAGTCGTAGATCTCGTCGCTGACGACGTAGGCAGAGCAGCGGTTCGCGATGCGGCAGATGCCCTCGATCTCGGCGCGCGTCAGCACGCAGCCGGTCGGGTTGCTCGGCGAATTCACGAAGACGATCTTCGTACGCGGGCCGCAGAGACGCTCGATCTCGTCGAGGTCGATGCCAAAGCGCCCCGACTCGTCGCGCGGATAGAGGCTGTAGTAGCGCACCTTGGCGCCGCACAGCGACGCGAGGTTCGGATACATGACGAAACCCGGATCCGGCAGCAGGATCTCGTCGCCCGGATTCAGCAGACACTGGAACGTCAGCACGAGCCCGCCCGAGACACCGGCCGTCACGAGGCAGGTCTGCTGGCGGCGGCCATGGCGGCGCTCGACGTCGGCCAGGATGTGCGCGTTGAGCTCGGGCAGACCCTGTGTGACCGTGTAGCGGTTCTTGCCGCCAGCGATCGCGCGCGCCGCCGCCTCGACGAGTGCTTGCGGAGGTTCGTAGTGCGGCTGCCCGATCGACAGGTTGATCGGGTCCTCGATCGTCGCCATCAGCTCGAAGATGCGACGGATGCCGCTGGGCTCGATACCGCGGATGCGGTCCGTGAGACCGGAGTCAGGTGGAATCACGCACGAACCTCGATGGAACGCCCGGGTGCTGCTTCTGGACTACTTCTTGGCAGCCGGGGCCTTCGCGGCCGCGTCCTTCGGAGCCGCTGCCGGGGCTGCTGGCGCCTTGCCGGCCGGCGTCTTCGCGGCGGGTGCCGCGGGTGTTGCAGCGGCGGCGGCCGGAAGAGCACCCGTCGCGTCGGCGGCCGGCGCATCGGCCTTCTTCTTGGCCTTGGCCTTGAAGGAAGTGCGCACCTTGCGCAGCCCTTCGACACGGTCGCCTTCCTTCCACTTCCCCGCCTTCTTGAGGACGGCGAGTCTCTCCCCGCGGGTCCAGACGTTGCGGTTGCCGCCGGTGGTACTCGAGAGCTTCAAACTGCTGTGGATCGTCATGACAGAAACCGGGCGCGTGTCTTCGAACAGTGTTCCGAAGACAGAGTCCTCTGACGACAGTGTCTTCGAAGACCGTGTCTTCGGAAACAGCGTCTTCGGAGATTGGGGGCGAGGAGCCTACCGGATCGGCCAGGCCTTTGGCCACTCCACTTCGGTGTTTCGCAGGTGCACGAACGCCTCATCGGGAACGTCCACCGGCAGACCCGTCAGCAGGTTCTTGGTGGCAGCCTGTTCCGCCGGGCCATCGAAGTAGACCGCGACCACCCAGAGCGGCGACGGGCCGGCGCTCCATTCGAGGGGCCGCGCCTTCTGCAACTTCTTGCCGACCAGATAGTCGCTGAGCGCCCTGGCTCTGGCCTTGGCCGCGCCGGCATCGAGGTTCGGATAGGCGGAAACGATGAACGCCTCGGGGGACAAACGCTCCTCCGGGAGCAGCCCCGGGGTGCGGCCCGACACGCGCAGCGCCTCGGACGCCTTCACGCCTTTGGCCTGGCCGAAGTGATCACCCATCAGGAACCCGCCGGCGAAGCAGCCGAGAGCCAGGGCCGAAGCCACCCACGCGGGCACGGCCGCACCGCGCCGGCGCCCGTCTTCGCGCCGCCGCAACGAGCTGCTCCCGAACACCGTGCCCACGATGCCGCGCAGCGCGTCGCCGAACTTCGAACCGCTGCTGCGCGAGCGGCCACGCGAGCCGAGCAGCAAGACCATGTCGCTTGTTTTGCGAACCACAGGACACCCCCACGCCCTGGACCAGGGCACACCAGCTTGTGAAGCCAACAGCTTGTGAAGCCAGACCTAACCACCAACTCCCGAGCAACCGCGGGAGAGACCGGAACCACGGCCGACCAAGCCGTGGAGCCCGCGAGGGTAACGACGGCGCTCCGCTTCTTCAATGCCGCGGTCTAGTTGTCCTTGAGCCGCAGCAGCGCCGCGAGGACCTGCGGCTTGCTGCCGGGCTCGGGGCTGCGCAGGTAGTCCTCCGCGACCGCCTTCGCGTCAGCATGCTTGCCGGCCCGCGCCAGCGTCGAAGCGAGCAGATACACCTGTTCGCTGCGTTCGAGCCCGTG
>DASRJH010000164.1:0-30394 GCA_035649575.1 Planctomycetota bacterium | reverse complement strand
GCGCTGCAGCGAGAACGGCGTCCCGGCCAGGTCCTTCTGGGCCTGCTGCCGTTCGCGCTCGTGCTCGCGCACGTCGTGTGGCGGCGCTCGTTCTACGGCGAATGGCTGCCGAACACCTACTTCGCAAAGATCGTGGCCGCGCGGCCCGAAGCGGGACTCCACTACCTCTACTGCTTCAGCTTCGAACACGGCGCCTGGCTCGGCGTGCCGATCGTCGTCGCGTGGCTCGCCGTCGAGTGCCGGCGCGGCCTCGCGAAGATACGCCGAGCGCTGCTCGACAACCTGCCGGCAGCGGCTGCGGTCGCCGCGGTGCTGTTCCACAGCGGCTACTACGTGTTCAAGGTCGGCGGGGATCACTTCGAGTATCGCGTCTTCAGTCAGCTGATCCCGCTCGGGGGACTCGCCGTGGCCGCGATGGCTGCGCGCATGCGCGCCGGCGCTGGGCTGCCTGTCACGTGCCTCGTCGCGCTCGGCATCGCCTCGTCGGTCGGCTGGGTGCAACTCGCTCTCACGAAGCCTCAGCCGTTCTACGATCCCGTGGCGCCCCACGTGCCTGAGTTCGCGCAGCCGCTCGCTCGTTGGTACGACCGCCACCAGGCATGGTTGCAGGTGCAGTTCATCTGTGGCCGCTGCACTCAACACGCACGGTCGCTGCAAGCCATCGCGAGCGCCATGCCAGCACGAGCCAGGATGGAGGTCGATGCGTCCGACCTCCCCATCGTGAAGACCGTCGCGGCGGGCCTGGTCGGTTGGGTGATGCCGGATTGTGCGGTCCTCGACCTGCTGGGCCTCTCCGACTGGGTCGTTGCTCGCACGCCCGCGAGCGACTGGGTGACTTCCGCGTGGCTGCCGAGGGAATTCGTGGAGACCCGGCTCCCTGCCGCGGACACGAACCAGGACTCGGTGATGTCGCGCGAGGAGCTGCGCACGGTGTTCGCGACCTTGCCCGGCGCCACTCCAGAGGCTGCGGCGGATTTCACGGACTTCGTGCTGCTTCTGTTCGCCGCGGAGCGGCCGGAGTCGTTGACGGTCGCAGAGGCGAAGGAATTCGCGGCCTTCGTCGCCAACCTGCGGTTCATCGCTCACGAACGAGTGGCTCCTCCCGCCTACGTCGAGGCGTTCGATCCGAACGTCACCGTCGCAGATCGGAAGGTGACCGTGCGCAAGCGCGAACACCCGATGACCGCGGACAGGGTCCGCGCCATCGAAGCGGAATGGCGTGACAAGGTGCTGCGCGGGTCGATCCGGTGACTACTCGAAGCGCAGCGCCTCGATCGGATCGAGACGCGCGGCCTTCCACGCGGGCCACAAACCGAAGAACAACCCGACGCTCGCCGAACCGAGGAACGCGAACAGTCTCGCCCACATCGGGGTCGCCGAACCGAGCGAAGGCATCACGATGCCGACGAGCTTCAACAGGCCCTCGGCCACGACCAGACCTGCGAGACCGCCGATCGCACACAGCACCATCGCCTCGACGAGGAACTGGCCCATGATGTCGCGCCGCCGCGCGCCGACGGCCTTGCGCAGCCCGATCTCGCGCGTCCGTTCCTTCACGGACACGAGCATGATGTTCATGACGCCGACGCCGCCGACCATGAAACCGACGGTCGACAGCAGGAACATCACGGCGAGCGTCGCGAACACGATCTCGTCGAACGACTTGATCAGCGTGTCCGCGGTGCCGATCTCGAAGTTGTTGTCCTCGTTCCAGCGCACCTTGCGCTGCCGGCGCAGCACTTCGGCGATCTCCTCGATGGCCTGCTCGATCTTGCCCGTCTTGGCGCGCGCGGCGATGAAGTGGTCGTCCTCGCCGGGGTAGAAGCGAAGCACCGTGTAGTAGGGCACCAGGAACAGCGTGTCCTCCTCGTTCTGCGCGCCGAACGGCCCTTCCTTGCGCTTCTCGAGCGTGCCGACGACGGTGTACTTGTGGCCGCCGAGCAGGATCTCCTTGCCGACGCCGCCGCCTTGAGGAAACAGCGCCTCGGCCGAGGCGCTGCCGAGCACCACGACGGGCACGCGGTGCTCGTTCTCCTGGTCCGTGAAGAACCGGCCCTCGGTGAGCACGCGGCTCGCGACCTCGGCGTTGTCGGGGAACACGCCGCGCACGCGCGGCGAGTCGACCTCTTCGCCGCGGTAGCTCGCGCGCGAGAGGAAGGTCGACGGCTGGATGCCCGGCGAGACGACCTCGACGGACGGACACTGCTCGCGGATCGCCCACGCGTCCTTGAGCCGCAGCGGCTTGCGCAGCCTCATCTCGCGCGTCAGCGGTCCGAGATTGATGAACGGCAGCCGGTAGATGTAGATGTTGTTGGTGCCGAACTGCTCGACCTGGTCGACGACGGATTGGCGGAAGCCGTTCAGCACGGAGGCGACCGTGACGACGAGCAGCACGCCGATGAAGATGCCGAGCATCGTCAGGAACGAGCGGAACCGGTGCGCGACGAGCGTGTCGAACGCGAGCCGCATGTTCTCGATGACGAGCCGGATGCGCATGGTCACTCCGAGCGCAGCGCCTCGATCGGATCGAGACGGGCCGCACGGCGTGCGGGGTGGATGCCGAAGAAGACGCCGATCAACGTGCAGATGACGAACGCGGTCGCGGGTGCCCAGGCCGGGAAGGCGGCGGGCAGCGGCGTGTAGGCGTTCAGCAGCGCCGAAGCCACGAAGGCGATCGCGATACCGATCGCGCCGCCGAGGCACGACAGCAGCACGGCTTCGATCAGGAACTGCTGCGTGATGTCGGCCTGCCGCGCGCCGACGGCCTTGCGCACGCCGATCTCGCGCGTCCGCTCGACGACGGAGACGAGCATGATGTTCATGATCACGATGCCGCCGACGACGAGCGAGATGCCGACCACGAACAGCGCCACGCTGAAGATCGTCTGCGTCAGGTTGCGCCAGAGATTGTTGATGCCCTCGGCGGTCAGGATGCCGAAGCTGTCCGGCTCGGCCGGCCGCCGGTGGTGGCGCGCGCGCATCACGGCGCGCACTTCGTCCATCGTGTCGCTCATGCGCGCGGGGTCCGCGGCCTTCACGCTGATGTTGATCGAACGCCGCGTGCCGAACAGCTTGCGGTGCAGGCTGAACGGGATCTTGACGTAGTTGTCCTGCGAGAAGCCGAGGAACGAACCCTTCTTCTGTGCCACGCCGACGACCTGCAGCGCGTGGCCCCGGACGCGCAGCTCCTTGCCGATCGGGTCGACGTTCGGAAACAGGCGGTCCTTGACGTCGTAGCCGAGGAAGGCCACGGGTGCGGCGCGGTCCTCTTCGTGCTGCATCAGCACGCGACCCTGTTCGACGTCGTAGGGCTCGATCTCGAGGATGCCCGGCGTGATGCCGCCGATGTCGGTGTCGCGAATCTCGTGTACACCGACCTTGAGGTCGACCTGGGCGTGCGTCTCCCAGGCCACAGCCTCGGCGGTCGGGCAGCGTTCGGCGATCGCGCGCGCGTCGGCGGGCAGCAGCTTCTTGTTGCGGCGCACGGCGTCGAGGAAGTCCTGGCGGTTCGTGATCAGCGCGAAGCGCTGCACCGTGAAGACGCCCTTGCCGAGGTTGCTGAGCTTCTCGGAGACGTAGAGGTTGAGGCCGTTGATGACGGCCGCGGTCGCGATGATCGAAGCGATGCCGATGATGACGCCGAGCAGCGTGAGGAAGGAGCGCAGCCGGTTGGCCCAGATCGACTCGAGCGCGAGACGCGTCGATTCGCCGAGGTTCATGACACCGCTGCTTTGCGGCGAGCCTCGTCGCTCGCGATGCGGCCGTCGCGGATCGTGACGACGCGGTGCGCATGCTCGGCGATGTCGCGCTCGTGCGTGACGACGACGATCGTGTGCCCTTGCGAGTGCAGCCGGTCGATCAGCACCATGATCTCGTTCGACGTCGCCGTGTCGAGGTTGCCCGTCGGTTCGTCGGCGAGCAGCAGCGCCGGGTTGGTCACGAGCGCGCGCGCGATGCTGACGCGCTGGCGCTGGCCGCCCGACAGCTGGTTCGGTCGATGATCCATACGGTCGCCGAGGTCGACCTGGTGCATCGCCTCCTTGGCCCGGTGCCTGCGCTCGGCGGGAGGCACGGAGCCGTAGATGAGCGGCAGCTCGACGTTGCGCAGCGCCGACGCGCGCGGCAGCAGATTGAACGTCTGGAACACGAAGCCGATCTCGCGGTTGCGGATGCGCGCGAGCTCGTGCTCGGGAAGCGCGGCGACCGGATGGCCGTTGAGCCAGTACTGGCCCGAGGTCGGGGTGTCGAGGCAGCCGATCAGGTTCATGAGTGTCGACTTGCCCGAGCCCGACGGGCCCATGATCGCGACGTACTCGCCGCGGCGGATCACGAGGTCGACGCCGCGCAGCGCGTGCACGACCGTCGTGCCCATCGCGAAGGACTTCGTGAGACCCTCGGTCCGGATCACCTCGTCGGGGGGCATGGCGGCCTGTGCGTTCACCGGCGCTTCCGCTGCAGCCGCCGATCGTCGCTCTGGCGCTTCTCGTCGACGGCGATGTGGTCCCATTCCTTGAGCGTGCGCAGGACCTGGTAGGGACCGCTCACGACTTCGTCCCCGGGCACGAGCCCCTCGAGCACCTCGATGTCCATGTCGCCCGTGATGCCCGTCTTCACGGGGCGGAAGCGCGCGCGGCCGTCGATCATCAGGAACACGCCATCGAGTTCCTTCTGGTTCTGGCGGTTCCTCGAAGCGTGCACGGTCATGTCCTCGCCTCCCGCGGGCTCGGGCGGTGCAACGTAGTTGCCCGCGGCGTCGACCTCGACTTCGCGCCGCGTGAGCGCCTGCAGCAGCATGGTGAGGCAATCGGTGCGCACCGCCGTCACGATGTCGGCCGTCGCCGTGAAGCCGGGCCGCAGCGTCGGCGGCGGCGACGCGAGGCGGACCACGACCTTGAAGTCCTTGCCTTCCTGGTTCGAGCTGTTGCCCTGGCTCACCGTCTGGATCGGGCTCTGGCCGATCTCCGTTACGACGCCGGGGAACTTCGTGTCGCGGATCGCATCGAGCTCGACCTCGGCAGGAGCGCCGATGGTCACGTGCACGATGTCGGCTTCGTCGACCTGGATCTCGGCCTCGATGACGGACATGTCGGCGATCGTCATCAGCGTCGAGATCGGATTGCTCTGGATGCCCGGCACGGCGCGTTCACCCTTCTCGACGTTGAGCTTCGTGATCAGTCCCGACAGCGGAGACTTGATGACCGTCTTGCTCAGCACGTCGGTCACGCGCGCGAGGCCTGCCTTCGCGGCTTCGACGCGGCTGCAGGCGGCCTCCTTCGCGGCAACGGCCGCATCGACGCGCGTCGCCACGGCGCGCACGTTCGCTTCGGCCTGCTCGATGCGCGCTTTGTTCCACTCGAAGCGCTGCTGCGCGAGTCGGGCCTCCGACACGGCGATCTCGTATTCCTCGCCGCCGATCAGATGGGACTGGAACATCTCCTCCTTGCGGCGGAACGACTGCTCGGCGCGGTCGCGCGAGATCCTGGCCTGTTCGAACTCGACCTTGACGCCCGCGAGCGCCGTCTTCTCGCCGGCCAGGTTGGCATGTGCCGTCGCGACGCCGACCTCCGCGTTGCGCGCGTCCGCCTCGCCGGCTCCGACCTGCGCGCGGGCCGAGTCCACTTCGGTCCCGAACTGCAAGTCTTCGATGCGAAGCAGCACGTCGCCCTGCTTGACCACGTCGCCCTCGCGCACGAGCAACTCGGTGATGACGCCGGGCACTTCGGCCTGGATGTCGACGAACTCCTTGGCGCGCAGTTCGCCCGTCGCCGACACGATCGACTTGAGCTCGGGCACCTTCTCGGCTTTCGCCGTCACGACCTTGGTCGGGTCCTTCGGCTTGAGCGCAGACAGAGTGATGGCGCCGCCGACGACGGCAACGATCAGGATCAGGACAGTCTTCTTTTTCATGCCGGGGGGCGGGGGTGACCTCGACGTCACGAGGTGCCGGGGGAGACATTACGAGGTGCCGCGAGAGAGTGTGGGCGCTTCGTGGCCGATCGACGGCCACTTCCGCCGCACGGTGCAGGGAATCCGGCGTCGACCGCTTGTCGGGGCAGGCGGGTGCGAGGCGGGGCCGGACATGATCCGGCATTGGCCCTGGGTTTCCAGGGATCGATGCCGCGGGACTGAGTGCGCAGGCTGCCGCCCCGCTCGGGCCTGATCCCTGGGCGCGGCTCGGCTGCCCGCAGGTCCCGCCGGATCGGCCGTGGCAGCGCGGATTCGTGCAACCGCTGCGGCTCTTGGCACACAGAGCACGTGAGGCCCAATCCACGTGGACGACCAGCCTGTACGCAACCCGCACGACGCCTTGTTCCGCGGCGTCTTCGCCGACCCACAGCGCGCCGCTGACCTGCTGCGCAGCGTCCTACCCCAGGACGTGATCGCCGCCATCGATTGGTCGTCGCTGCAGCGCATCGACACGAGCTTCGTCGACGAGGATCTGCGCGACCACCAGGCCGACCTGCTGTTCCGCGCCAGGATCAATGGCCGGATCGGCTACCTCTACGTGCTGTTCGAGCACAAGTCCGGCCAGGCCCGATTCGCCGTGTTCCAGCTGCTGCGCTACGTGGTCCGGATCTGGGAGCAGTGCCGCGTCGACGATCCATCGGCCACCCACCTCCCGCTCGTGCTTCCGTTCATCGTGCACCACGGCGACGGCCCTTGGTGCGGACCGCGCACGTTGCACGAACTGCTCGACCTCGAAGGGGCGCCCGAGGCCTTGCGCGCCCTGCAGCCGTCGTTCTCGGTCCTGCTCGACGACCTGGGCGCCACCGACGAGGCGGACCTGCGCCGCCGCCGCCTCCGTGTGCAGTCCCTGTTGCCCTTGTTGCACCTGCAGCAGCTGCATCGCAATGTCGACACCGCCGTGCTGCTCTTGTCGTGGCGCCGCGACTACTTGCACCTCATCGCAGTGGTCGGCGGACAGCCGATCCACAACATGCTATGTTCCTATGTCGCTACTGTGCGGAACGACGACCTCGAGAACGTGCGCGCTGCCTACGCACGCATCAGCAAGACCAGCGAGGAGCAATTCATGACCATTGCTGAGAAACTCAGACAAGAAGGAAGACACGAGGGACGACTCGAGGGGCAGCGCGAAGGTCGCGTCGCGACACTGCTGACCCTCATGGAGCAACGCTTCGGGCAGTTACCGGCTGCCGTGGTCCAGCACGTCGAGAACGCTACATCTGCCGAGCTCGACCGGTGGACGCTTCGCCTCCTGACGTCGGCAACTCTCCGCGAGATAATCGCGTAGCAAGCCCCGTGTAGAGCCTGCCCGCGCCTGCGGCGCGGCTCAGATGTTCTGGAGCCGGATCGCCCCCGTCGGGCAGTTCCGTTCGCAGGCCATGTCGCGCGTGCACTCGTAGTTGTGCAGCTTCTTGACGACGTCGCCGATCGGCACCGCGGCGTAACCCTGCGTCGCGCACGTGGCCGCGCAGATGCCGCAGTGGATGCACGCGTTCATGTCGACGTCGAGCTGCACGTGGTCGCGCGGGCGCTGCACCGTGCGATCCTCTTCGGCGACGGCTTCGGGGTCGCAGAGGTAGCGCGTCAACGGATGGGTCGTCAGCACCTCGAGGGCTTCGCGCTCGCCGAGACGCACGATCTCCTTCACGTCGGGCATGTCGAGCAGGCCGAGGTGCGACACCTTCGGCTTGATGATGACCGTGCGGTCGTCGACGTAGCGGTGCAGGTTGTGCTCGTTGAGCGCCATCCCCATGACTTCGTAGGTCTGGAACAGGATGTGCGGCAGGCTCGCCTTGTAGGGCGTCTTGACGTGCAGGTCGCGGTGCGACAGATCGACGCCGATCACGAGGTCGGCGTTGCGCGCGCGCGCGATGCGCAGCGCGAGCGTCTCGGTCATGCCGCCGTCGACGTAGTGGTCGCCGTCGATCGGCATCGGCTCGAAGATCGTCGGCAGGCAGGCGCTCGCGTAGACGGCGTCCGCGACGGGCATGCGTTCCGAACCGGCCAGGCCGAAGAAGCGCGAGGCTCCCGTCGTCAGCGACAGCGCGTTGCAGAAGAACGGCCGCTGCAGTTCTTCGAACGAACGGAACGGCAGCCACTTCTTGAGCAGGTCGTAGAAGGTGCGCCCCTTGTAGACCGACGCGTGCCGGTAGCCGCGCACGAGGAACTTCAACAGGTTGATGCGGAAGTAGTTCTTGAGCGAGATCTCGCTCGCGGCCTCTTCCATCTGCTGGCTCGTGCAGTTCGCAGCCAACAGCCCGCCCATGACGGCTCCCATGCTGGTGCCGACGACCTCGTCGGCGTGCAGCCCGAGCCGTTCCATCGCGCGCACGATGCCGATGTGGCAGAAGCCGCGCATGCCACCGCCGCCGAGCACGAGCACAGTCTTGCGCGGCCGAACGGCCGCAGGCGTTGCCGGGCGTTTCAGGCTCGCGGCTGTGTCAGCGCCCCCAAGGGAACCGTCCTGAGCCAGCCCTTGGTGGGGATGCGGAGTTCTCACGGAGTGTTTGCTCTAGAGGCCTTACCACTCGATCAGGTGGGGCCTACAAGCCTCTAGATCGACCACTTCGTGAGGTTGCCTGAAGACCGCAACATGCCGCAGCCGACAACCTAGTACGTAACGGACTCATGACTTCAGCGAACTCGAACACGTGGCACCGGTTGCAACGGATGTCGCGCAAGGAGCAGCGCGCACTGCAGGACGCGTTGCTGCGGCGCTTCGTGCGCGAGAACCTGTACCCGTTCTCGCCGTACTACCGGGACTTGTTCGATCGCCACAAGGTGCGCCCCGAGCAGATCCGAACGGTCGACGACCTGCGGCGGCTGCCGCTGTCGAGCAAGCGCGACATGCTGCCGACGGACGCGGATCCCCAGCGGTTCAAGAAGTTCATCCTGCAACCCGATCCGGCGTCGATCCGCCATCACTGGCCCCTCGGCCGCAAGCTGCCGCTGTTGTGGAAGAAGTGGACGCGCGGCGTCGAGGCGGTGCGGCAGACGGTGCGGCAGGAGTTCGCGCCCGTCTTCATGACCTTCACGACGGGGCGCTCCGCCGAACCCGTGCCCTTCTTCTACTCGCCGCACGACATCGGCAACCTCTACGAGACCGGTGCGCGCCTCGTCGACATCATGGGGCTCAAGAGCGAGTATCGCGTCGCGAACGTCTTCCCGTTCGCACCGCATCTCGCCTTCTGGCAGGTGTTCTTCGCGGGCCAGGCCGCGGGCATGATGGCACTGTCGACGGGCGGCGGCCGCGTGATGGGCAGCAGCGGCGACCTGCGCGCGATCACGCGGCTCAAGGCCGACGCGCTGATCGGCGTGCCCGGCTACGTCTACCACCTGCTGCGCCGCGCCGCTGCGGAGCGGCTGGACCTGTCCTCGATCCGCTGTGTCGTGCTCGGCGCCGAACGCGTGCCGCCGCAGCTGAAGGCCAAGATCTGCCAGCTGCTCGAGCAGGTCGGCGCGCGCGACGTGCGTGTGTTCGGCACGTATGGCTTCACGGAGGCACGCATGGCGTTCGCAGAGTGCCCGACGCCCGACAACGCCTACACGGGTTATCACCTGTACCCCGACCTGGCCTGCTTCGAGGTGATCGACCCCGTGACCGGAGACGTCGTGCCCGAAGGGCAGGACGGCGAGCTCGTGTTCACACCGCTCAACGCGCGCGCAAGCACGGTCTTCCGCTATCGCACGGGCGATCGCGTGCGCGGGGGACTGCACTACGATCCGTGCCCCCATTGCGGCCGCACCGTGCCGCGCATCAGCAGCGATCTCACGCGCGAATCGAGCCTCAAGGACCTGCAGCTGCTCAAGGTCAAGGGCACGCTGGTAAACCTCGAGGACTGCGCGATGCTGCTCGGCAGCATGCCCGAGGTCGAAGAGTGGCAGATCGAGCTGCGCAAGAAGGACGACGACCCGCTCGAGGTCGACGAGCTGACCGTGCACCTCGCCGTCAAGGAAGGCTGTCAGCCGGAGGCCGCCACGCAGCGCGTCAAAGAGCTGTTCCGCAGCCGGCTCGAGGTGGCCCCAAACCACGTGCAGTTCCTCGGGCTCGAGTCCATGCTGCGCAAGATCGGCATGGAGACCGAGATGAAGGAGCGACGCTTCGTCGACTCGAGGCCAAAGCAATGAAGACGTCCGATCCCACTGCCGCCCTGGCGATCGTCGCGGGGTTTCGCACCCCGTTCTGCAAGGCATCGGGCGCGCTGCAGGGCGCGTCCGCGGCCGATCTCGCGACCCAGGTGTTCCGCGAAGTGCTCGACCGGACTGCGATCGATCCGCGCACCATCGACGAAGTGATCCTCGGCTGCGCGGGCCCCGAGGCACGCGAAGCCAACGTGGCGCGCGTCGCCGCGCTGCGCGCCGGGCTGAGCCAATCCACGCCGGCCGTCACCGTGATGCGCAACTGTGCGTCGGGCATGGAAGCGGTGCTCGCGGCCCAGCACCGCATGCTGGCTGGAGAAGGCGAGGTGTTCCTCGTCGGCGGCGCCGAATCGATGAGCAACTTCCCGCTGCTCATGGGACCCGACCTCGTGCGTTTCTTCCAGCGTCTCGGCAAGGCCAGGTCGGCGTTCCAACGCGTGCGCGCGCTCGCCAGCTTCCGCTTCCGCAGCCTGAAGCCGCGCATCGCGGTCGTCGAAGGACTCACCGACCCGATCACGGGCCTGATGATGGGCAACACGGCCGAGAAGGTCGCTCAGCTGTTCGGCATCGACCGCACCGCAATGGACGGCTTCGCGCTGCAGAGCCACCAGCGCGCCGCGGCGGCGCAGCAGGGCAACCATTTCGCCCATGAGATGGTCCCATTCGTGCCGCCCCCCCACTACCGCGCCGCGGTCGTCGCGGACGACGGCGTGCGCACCGAGCAGACGCTGCAGGCACTCGCGAAGCTGAAGCCCGTGTTCGACCGCCATGAAGGCGACGTCACGGTCGGCAACAGCTGCCAGGTCACGGATGGCGCGGTGGCGCTGTTGTGCATGTCGGCCGCGAAGGCCAAGAGCCTCGGCCTCCAGCCGCTCGCGGTCATCCGCGGCCACGCCACGGCAGGCCTCTCGCCGGCCACGATGGGACTCGGCCCCGTGCACGCGACCCCGACGGCGCTGCTGCGAGCCGGCATCGGTCTCCGCGACCTCGACCTGGTCGAGATCAACGAGGCATTCGCCGCGCAGGTGCTCGCATGCCTGCGCGCCTTTGCCGACGCCGACTACTGCCGGCGCGAAGTCGGCGTGCCGGACGCCATCGGCGCCATCGATCCGGCGATCCTCAACGTCAACGGCGGCGCGATCGCGCTCGGCCACCCGATCGCGGCCACGGGCGCCCGCCTGTTGTTGACGCTGGCACACACCCTGCGGCAGCGCGGCAAGCGCTATGGTCTTGCCACCCTTTGCATCGGCGGCGGCCAGGGCCAGGCCGTCGTCCTGGAGGCAGCATGAGCACCGTCGAAGACACCCGGTCCGACAACCGATCCGACAACCGATCCGACAAGCAGGGCTCCGAGGACCGGGCCGCGGGCAAGGTCGTGGTCGAGATCGCCGATGACGGCATCGCCACGCTGCGGCTCGGAACCGCCGACGAGGGCGTGGTCACGCTGACGCGCGAACGGATCGAGTCGCTCGACACGGCGCTGCAGGCGCTCGCGGCCGAAACGCGCTTGCGCGGCGTGATCGTCACGGGCCCGGGCCCCGGCATGTTCTGCGCGGGCGCCGACATCAACCTGATCCAGGGCATCACGGCGGCCGAGGACGGCGAGGCGGCGGCGAAACGAGGCCGAGCCTGCTTCGAGCGCTTCCAACAACTCAAGGTGCCGGTCGTCGCCGCGATCGAAGGCCCCTGTCTCGGCGGCGGCTGCGAACTGACGCTGTTCTGCGACGTGCGCGTCGCGAGCGAGCACGGCAGCACGCAGATCGGCCTGCCCGAGGTCAAGCTCGGCATCGTGCCCGGTTTCGGCGGCACCCAGACGCTGCCCCGTCTCGTCGGACTGCCTGCCGCGCTCGATCTCGTCCTCAACGGCAAGCTGCTGCGCGGCAAGCAGGCCAAGCGCGCTGGCGTGATCGATCGGCTCGTGCCACCGCGGAAGCTGCTGGCCGCCGCACGCGAGGAGGTCGACCGCCTGCTGCAGCAGAAGCGCAAGCGGCCGCTGCGCAAGCTGCGTGGCCTCGCGTACTGGCTCAGCCGCACGCCACTGCGCGCGCTGGCCACAAAACAGGCCAACAAGGCCCTGCAGCAGGGTCAGGCCCGCTTCTATCCGGCCCCCAAAGCGGCCCTGCAGTGCTGCGTGAACGCGTTCACGCTGCCACCCGAACAGGGCTTCGCGGCCGAAGCGAAGGCGCTCGGCGAAATGATCGTCACGCGCGTCAGCAAGGGTCTCACGCACCTCTACTTCCTGACCGAACGCAGCAAGCGGCTCGGCAAGGGCGAAGGCGCACGCGACGTACACCGCGCGCTCGTGGTCGGCGGCGGGGTGATGGGCGCGGGCATCGCGGGTCAGTTCGCCGAAAAGGGTCTGCGCGTGCGTCTGTGCGACCTCGACCTCGGAGCACTCGCGCGCAGCAAGGCCCGGCTGCAGCAGGACCTCGACAAGAAACTGAAGCGCAAACACATCGAGCGCCACGAGGCCCAGGCGATCCAGGACCGGCTGGCCGTCAGCACCGAATGGGGCCAGCTGCAGGACACGGACTTGTGGCTCGAAGCGGTGGTCGAGGACCTCGGCGTCAAGCAATCGCTCATGGCCCAGGCCACAGCACGCGGCCTGCCCCCGACGGCAATCATCGCGACGAACACCAGCTCGCTGTCGGTTTCCGCAATGGCCGACGGTATCACCGGACCAGAGCGCGTCGTCGGCATCCATTTCTTCAACCCACCCGAGAAGATGCCGCTCGTAGAGGTGGTGCGCGGCAAGAACACGAGCCCCGCCGCGGTTGCCACGGCGTGTCGCCTCGCCGTGCGACTCAACAAGTTCCCGGTGGTCACTACGGACTCGCCGGGATTCCTGGTCAACCGGTGCCTGGCTCCCTACCTCAACGAATCCGCGCGTCTATTGCTCGAGGGCACGAGCCCCGAAGCAATCGATGCAGCAATGCTCGACTTCGGCATGCCGATGGGCCCCTGCCGCCTGCTCGACGAGATCGGTTTCGACATCGCCGCCAAGGTCAGCGCCGTGATGCAGGCCGGGTTCCCGCAGCGCATGGTGCCCTGCGAGTTGTTCCCGGCCATGGTCGAAGCGAAGGCGCTGGGCGCGAAGAGTGGTGGCGGCATCTATGGCGTGGGCGGAAAGAGTGAGGGGCCAGGGCGCGCAGTGGTCGCCTCCCTGCGCGCCAGACGCGGCATGCCCGCACGCGAGGCGTCCCGATCCGAGCTCGTCCATCGGCTCATCTACCCTCTCGTCGACGAAGCCTATCGCTGTCTCGACGAGGGCATCGTCCAGAGCGAACAGGACCTCGACCTCGGCCTCGTCATGGGAATCGGCTTCCCGCCATTCACCGGAGGCGTCACGCAGTTCGCCGCGACCGAGGGGCTCGCGACGATTGTTTCGACACTCGACAAGCTCGCGCGAGCACGCGGGTCTCGATTCGAGGCATCTGACGGGCTGCGGCGGCGCGCGGTGGTCTGAGGATTCTTCGGCGCGAAGTGCCCCTGACAAGGGAAGCACCCTAACGGGCCCGCCAAGCCCGAAACCTGTCTCGTTTTTGGAGCTAGAATACCTCTGCTCGTGCCAGCTCCCGCGGTCGCTCCCCGGAGCCAGTGACTCGGGCGCGGCAACCTGTTCTTTGTCCCGGAGCATCGCGGTGAGGTTCCAGCTTGGCATGCTCGTGTGCCTGCTGGCCGGCTGTGTAGCGCAGCCGACCTCTTCGACTCCCCTGTCTCTCGCGAACGCCGGGCCGCCGCAGAACCCCTCTGGCCCCTCTGGATCGGGCCCATCCACGCCGCCGCTTTCGCTCCTGCTGCGCATCGGGATCGAGCACCTGCCGCCGGACCCCTCCTCACCGGCAGACGAAGGCTCCCCGGTCCGGGTAGAGGCCCAGCAGCGCTTCAAGGCACCGCGGACCAGCGCGCCAGCCACGCCCGCCGAGGCGGCACCAGCGGCGTGGCGAGGCTTCGAAGCGGCTCCGCGTCACACCTGGCAGCTCAGTGCAAGCGATCTCGCCGCCATCGACGACCCCGTCGCGCGGGAGACCATGCGATTCGTCAACGACCTGATCGACCAGGACCGGCGCCGCGACCGCCGCGAAGCGGGCATGCTGTTCCTGCCGCACGAGTATCTGGATCCCGACCGGGGCCCGCTGCTGCAGAGTGAAGAGACGATGCTCGCGGACCACGAGGAGTGGGTACACGCGCGCGGCCCCGGCCTGCTGACGCGGCCGCTGAAGCTCTTGCTGCGCCGCCTGCCGTTCGTGCAGCAGTTCGAGCTCGACGTGAAGAACTTCCGGTCCGACAACGTCCCGCTGACCGAGGACTACCGCCAAGCCCACGGCGACCGCGAGAACCTCGGCCGCATGTCGCTGCGCCTGCACGCAGGGGAGCTCGACGATCCGCTCGAGGTCGGCTACGTGCAGAGCGGAGTCCGCGTCGCCTCGAGCATGGAGCAGGGCAAGGTGTCGATCGACTGGGCACTCACCGAGAGGCTGCAATTCGCGTTGCGCGCGAGCCACGAATACGAGACCGGCAACGAGAACCTGCGTGCAGACCTGACCTACTGGGTATCCCCGTTCACGAGCTTGCACCTGGGAATCGGCGAAGAAATGGACTTCCTGTCCACGTCGTCGATCTACTCCCTGTACGAGTCGCAGATGGACGGATCGCCCGGCGTGGTCTTCTATGCGGTGCACATCTTCTGACGCGATGCCCTCCCACCACCGCGCCAGTAGCCACCGGCCGAGCCGCCGCCCGGGCCGCCCCGACCTCGCGTTGCTGACCGGCCTGCTGCTCGGCGGCTGCACGTTCCAGGCGAGCCCCTGCTCCCCGCGCCCGACTCTGCCCCTGCCGGCCTGGACCAGGACCGTACCGCCGCTCGAGCAGCCGAGGCTCGAGGAGTTGGAGGATCACGGCGACGGCATGACCACGGGCCGGCTCGCGGGCAACGGAGAGGCGGTGCGCTTCCGCCTGCGCCGGTATGGCGAGGCGGCGACACCGCGCCCACTCGTGCTGCTCGTCCCGATCCTCGCGGGCGGCGAAGAGCTCATGGATCAGGTCGCGCAGGGCATGTGCGCGCAGGGCTTCGATGTTGCGTACTGCGCGCGTGTCGGATCGGCGCTCAAGAAGCCGCAGCGTGCGCGCGAGCTCGACGAACTGTTCCGCCGCACCGTGCTGCACCAGAGGCTCCTGCTCGCCTGGCTGCGCGGCCCGGAGAACCCGCGCCCGCCGGCGACCTTCGCGCTCGGCCTCTCGATGGGCGGCATGGTGACGACCGTGCTGGCCGCGCTCGAACCCGATCTCGCCGGAATCGCCGTCTGTCTGGCGGGCGGCGATCTCGCGACCATGGTGCTCAGCAGCACCGAGGACCGCGTGCAGAAGTGGGTCGATTGGCGGTTTCTGACCGACGGAATCGGACACGACTCGCTGCAGTGGGAGCTCGAGCAGTGCCTGCGCCACGAGCCGCTCGCGTTCGCCGCGTGCATTCCGACCGAGAAGGTGTTGTTCGTCGGCGCGCAGTTCGACACCGTCGTGCCCGAACGCAACCAGGATCTGCTCTGGGAGGCGCTTGGCCGTCCCGCGCGCATGCAAGTGCCGTTCGGGCACTACTCGGCGGCCTTGGCGATCAACACCGTGTTGGCGGCGGCGGCTGCGCACTTCACGGCGCTGATGCCCGCCACGCGCGAGGACGACCGCGCGAAGCTCACGAAGGCGCAGGCGGAGCGCGCAGCCGCCCGATCGCAGCGACGTTCCTAGGGTATCGTCCGGCGCAGGTAGTCCGCGACGTCGACGAGGAACTGCCTCACCGACGCTTCGGCGATGCGACGGCCGAGGATCACGTCGACGACCATGCCGAACGGGCCGAGCGGCGGATCGTACTGACCTTCGAGGTCGAGTTGCGTCTCGGTGGCCGTCAGCGCGTAGACCTTGAGCTCGGCGCGCATCAACGGGAAGAGCCGCGGCGACTTCGCGGCCTCCCATTGCAGTTCGATGTGGGTGACCAGGGTGCCGAGCGCCGCGCTCTGCCGTTCCTCGATGCGCTTCTGCTCGATGACGATGTCCTTCTGGATCTCGACCCCGGCGACCTGGATCCGCAGCGCCGATGCCACCTCGTGCGCCCTCGACGAGGCCGACTTCGTCGCGGCCCGGAACACGGCGGGCGCATCGCGCGCCAGGACTTCGCGCACCTTCGCATACGGGTGGTTGACGTAGTCGTAAGTGCGCAGTTGGTGGGACATCGCGCAAGACCTTATCGCAGTTGGGATGACGGCGAATACGGACTTGGTCGGAACTGCTGGCGGGGAAGGGCAGAGCCGGCCGTTCCGCTCTTGCGCCTACCCCGCCGCGCCGGTTTGATGGTTCACCCTGTTTCCTCCCAGCTCACCACGAGCACTACGACGATGCATCTTCGCCTCATTCTAGGCTCCGCGCTCCTGCTCGGCGTCCTCACGCCGGCGCAGCAACCTCCGCTCCCGAGTCCGCTCCCGGCCCCCGGTCAGACCCCGCCGCCGGATCCCGACAAGCCGAAGCAAACGCCCGAACAAGAGCTCTCCGAGCTCGCGAAGGAGAAGGCACGGCTCGAACGCGAGATCAAGTATGTCCAGGACCGCGCCAAGACCAGCAAGATGATGCTGGCGAACAAGCTGCAGGCCCCGGCCCAGAACTTCCGCGCGATCGATGCCGGGATCACGAAGCCCCCCGCAGCACCACCCATAATGCAACCGCGGTTTGCGCGACTTGCCGCCGGCGACGAGCTCACGAGCTTCCCGCAGGACGTGATGTTGTTGGTGAACGGGCGCCCCATCAGCCGTGCCGTGTTCGACGCGGTCATGACCCACATGAAGGCCGTACCCACGGCAGAACCCGACAACATGCGCGCCCAGCGCGTGCTCTATGATCTGGTCGCCATCGAGGCCATGTCGGGGGCCTTCGCGGAGAGCGAGGCCGAGGCCAATCTCAGCGACGTGCTCAGCGAGCTCGACAAGGGCAAGTCGATGCAGGAGCTGGCAAAGAAATTCGGCACCGTGCAAAGCGACCCCGATGGTCGCATCGAAGTGACGCGCAACTGTGGCCTTGGCCCGCGCTTCGAGCACATCGCGTTCGAGACCAAGCCCGGCACCCGGGCGAAGCCGTTCCGCAACGCCCGCGGCATCGTCGTGCTCCACGTCGACAGCTTCGAGAAGGGCGCGACGCCAGACCTCGACAAGGTCATCGGCACGGCCATCCAGATCCCGTTCTCGAGCGACGCAGCGACGCTGGCCAAGGCCCAGCAGAATGTCAACCTGGCCCAGATGGACATCATCGTCAGGGACGCAGACGTGATGGCCCTGCTGCCACAGCGATGGAAGCAGCCCGACGCGCAGGCCGCTATCACGCCTGCGGTAACCGATGTCAGCCAGCTGCGTGAGGTCCTGGTCAAGCTCGAGGCCGAGATCGGCAAGCTGGCGACGTCGACGGAGACAGGTGCCCCAGAGCAACGCGCGATGCTCGAGAAGCAGGCCGCCCAGATCAAGGAGGCGATCAAGCGCGCCGAAGCAGGGAACGCCGAACTGATCGACGAGACGCCCAAGAAGCCGGATCCGGCCCCCAAGAAGAACTGAGCCACGCGGGCGGCGCTCGAGCGCAGCCCGCGCCATGACGTACACCAAGGAGGAGGGGTATGGCAGCCATCCGCAGGAGCGGCGGAGTCGTCGCGTTCCATTGGCAGGGCAAACTGCGTGATCCACGCGACGAGACGTTCGCCACGTCACTCGAGCAGCGGCGCTTCCGCACGATCGAGAAGGCCGCGAGCGAAGAAGTCTCGGTGGGCTGGGTGACTCCGCGCGACCCCACGGGCGACAGCTTCGCGTGGGAGGACCTCGACGGTGGCACCGGCACGTGGCTGCGCTTCCGGATCGACAAGAAGGTGCTGCCCAAGAAGTGGCTGCAGATCCACCGCGATGCGGCCGAGAAGGCTCGCGGCAAGAAGCTCTCCGCGCGCGAACGACGCGAGCTCAAGGACGACCTCGCCGAAAAGCTGCTGCCGCGCGTGCTGCCGACGATCAACCTCGTCGACGCGCTGCTCTTCCACGAGCAGAAGCTCGTGCTGCTGTTCGCGACGGGCAAGGGTGCACGCGAAGCCTTCGGCAAACTCTTCTTCGAGACCTTCACGGTGCCGCTCGAGCGCGCCAACCCGCTGGTGTGTGGCTTGCGCGCCGGGCTCAGCGCGGACCAGAAGCGTCAGCTCGAACACGCCGAGCCGGTGCGTTGGCCCGACCACATCGCAGGCGACCGCCCGCCGCGCATCCGCCCGCAACAGACCGAGGACGCAGAGGAACAGGAGGCAGAGGCATGAAACACGCGACGCAAGGCAGCGAGACGCACGGCTTCCTCGGCGAGGAGTTCCTGACCTGGATCTGGTTCCGATGGGAGACCGATGGCGGCGAGTTCACTCTGTCCGGTGGTCGCGTCGTCGGCGTGGCGCTCGACGACTTCCTCGCCTTCGCGGCACCGAGCGAAGACGAGACCGAGCAGACGCTGCGCCGCGGCCTGCCGACACGCACGGTCCAGGCCCGGACCGCGTTGCGCCAGGGGCATCGGCTCAGGCGCGCGCGCTTGCTGATCGCCGAGGGCTCGCGCCAGTGGACCGCAACGCTCGATGCCCCGACGTTTGCGCTCAGCAGCGTCAAGCTGCCCGAGGACGCGGAGGATTGTGAGTCCGACGAGGACCGCACCGCGGACCGGACCGCCAACTGGCTCCAGCTGCACGAGATCTTGCAGGCGCTCTACGCGCGGTTCCTCGAGGAACGGCTGCGCCCCGACTACCTGAAAACGGTCGGAGAAGAGCACGCGCGCTGGATGGCGAGTTGAGCTGCCGTCACGGGCCCAGGGCCACCACGACAGCGGGCTCCACTGCAGCACCGACTCTCGCGAGCAGCTCGCCGAGCCACGCCGCCGTCGCGGTCGCATGCCGCGCGTCCTGGCCCAAGGCACCCCATACGACTCCGAGCACCCGCACCGTCGCTCCGTGCGTCTTGGTGCGCTGGGCGTCTTTCACGGCATTCGCACACGGACCTTCCGCATCACACAGGCACAGCAGTCCCGCGACGTCGATCTCCTGACCACCGCGGTTGAACACGTACTTGCTGCCCGCCTGCGGCACCTGCACCGAGACTGGCGGCTTGCACAGATCGAGGTCGACGATGCTGATCGGCAGACCCGAATGCAGCGACGCGACGTTGCCGGCATCGACGGCCGCGTTGATCGATCCGACACGCCCGTCGCCGACCGCCGCCGCGAGGTATTCCGACGACGGCTTGCCGCGTCCCGTCGGACGGTAGCCGTGCACCCGCAGCAGGTCCCGAACGGCCAATCGCACGGGCTCGCTGCTGCGCACGGGAGCCTCGGCATCGAGACGCAACAGCGCTTGCAACCACGCCGGCGACGGCAGCTGTTCGAGCCGCTGCGGCATGGTTGCGACGACCGCGTGCAGCTCGAGACCCGGATACGCGGTGACGGGAAGGTTCATCGTTCGTACTTCGGCAGATGCTCCATCGCCTTCTTGTGCAACCACGCGGCGACGTCGATCGCATCGCGGAAGTTCGGCACGGAACTGCCGCCGATCGGCACGATCTCGGGCTCGGCGTCGTGGCGCCGCAGCGGATCGCTCGTGTCGGTATCGCGTCGGTCCCAGCTGCCTTGGTGATCCCAGGACCACAACACGCCCCCACCACGCGTCGAGACGAGCTGCCAGTGCAGGCTCCAGTGCGCGCTGCGCAGCGAGCGGTCCCCGTCCATCGCGAAGGCGCCGACCTTCAGCTGCATCACGGCGTCCACGCCGAGCGCGGGGCCGATCCGGGCCGCATCCGGTTCGACGCCCTCGAGCAGGCCGGCTTCGGCGAGCATCTGCTTTCCCACGGCCAGTGAATGCACATCGTAGCCACGCCCGCGCACGGCGAGGTCGAGGCCGGCGAACACGTCGCGCGCCACGTTGGCTTCGGGCAACACGGGCCACACCACGATCCCTTGCGGCATCGGACCTTTCAGCGGCGTGGGCTCCACCTTGCCACCGAGCTGACACGCGCCCGCCGCGGCCACCAACAGGCACGAGAGCACGACGGCGGTTCGCGTCATGGCGCCATTCTGGCGCTGCGCGAGCCACGCGACAACTCAGCGCCAGATTCAGCGGCCGTCGAACAGCACGGCCGTGGGAATGGCGTTGCTCGTCCGCACGACGATCTCGTGCTTGCTGGTGCTGCCATCGGGCGCGGTGAACAAGACGGGCAGCGTGACCTTGGACGAGCCAGGGCCGATCTCGACGCTCATGCCGTTGTCGCGCTCGAACCGTTGGCCCAGCTGCGCCGCACGCAGTCGCGCGAGGAGCCGCGCGAGGCCGACCGTCATGCGCTGCGGGAAGAGGCCTTCCATGCGCGGGCCGAAGTCCTCGTCGCGCGCCAGAGCCTCGAAGTCGGCGAGGCTCGTCGGATCGAACGGCCCGACCTTGTCGCCGAAGATCCGGTGGAAGCGCACTCCATCCGGACGGGTTTCGATCGCGAACTCGCTGCGCAGCGTCCAGGCCGCATCGTCCGTCGCGGGCCGGTCGATCCAGCTGCAGCCCTTGCTCGCGTCACCGAGGGACAGGGCCAGTACGTGGTTGCGATCGGGTGGCGGCATCGCGGGCAGGAATCGAACGAGCTCGCGGCACACCTCGGGCTCCTCGCCGGTCTGCCAGGTGCGGCGCACGATGCCGATGCCACGCGCGAAGAACAGGTGCTCGACGCGATTGCCGGCAGGCAACGCGCTGTCGACGCGCACGTGCACGCACGAGAACGTCTGCTCGCCGATCTGCAGCTTCTCACCGACACCGAGCAGCGTGGCCGTGCACTCGATCGGATCGGGCGTCCTGCGGCGGCCACCGGCCGCGACTCCCCTCGGCAGCTGCTTTGGCGGCAGCGTGCGCCAGCCCCATTTGGCCTCGGCCCCGACCGGGCTCGGCAACACGACGCCGTCGACGTTGCACGGCGAGAAGATCGGATCGACGAGCAAGCTGTCCGAGGCATGCAGCCGAACGCCCTGCGCATCGGCGCTCCAGAACGCGAATGCAGGCTCGCGCGAGCGATCAGCGCCGATCGTCGTGAGCTGGGCGATGACGACGTCCTGCATCGGGACCCTTGCAGTGACGACCACCGTCACGTCGTGGTTCGTGTCGCCGCAGACCTCGCGGTACTCCCACCGGTTGCCCAGCGCGAGCGGGAAGTGCGCCGCTGCGTCCATGGCGCCAGCCGGGCGATCCGGCTTCGGTTCCTGCTGCGGTGACAACGCTGTCCCGCTGCCCGAGCCGCGCGTCGCGATCGCGACGCCGCCGACCACCGCGATGCCGCCGAGCACCACCACGGCCGCGAACAGCGGAGTGCGTCGCGTTCGTGCCGCGGCAGCGGCGTGCACCGATGCCCCCGCGTTGCGCGCGACACTCGATCCTCGGCAAGCGCGCAGGATCGCACCGGTCAGGTCCGGCGGCGCGGCCGCGCCGAGCCGTTCCTCGAGCGCTGCATCGACGAACGCCACCTCCGCTTCCTCTCGCTGCGTCATGGAGATCACCTCGTTTTCGCGCGGATGCACTGCGCGAGCAGTTCGCGGGCCCGGCGCAGCAATGTCTTCACGCCACCGGCGCGAAGACCGAGTGGTCCCGCCAGAGCGTCTTCCGCGAGGCCGTGCCGGTAGCGCAGATCGAGCGCCTGCCGCGTCCGCTCGGGCAGGCTCTGCAGGCACAACGCCAGTGCCTCCTGGTAACCGTCGCCGCCGTCGATGCCGGCTTTCTCCTGCCACACCGCAAGGAGCAGGTCGCCATCGTGGAGCGGCACGCCCCATCGTGCCCGCCGGCCCGAAGACCGGAACAGATTGGCCGCCGTCGTGCGCAGCCAGGCCGCAACCGCGGGCTCCGTGCGGTCGACGGGCGGTCGCTGCAGCAGCAACAGGAAGGCCTCCTGCAACAGGTCGTCGGCGAGCGCCGGATCGGCGCCGAGCCAGCGGAGGAAGCGCCACACGCCCCGCTGGTGGCTGCGGATGATCGCCTCGTCGCTCTCGATGTGCTGGTCCGCAGGCGGGGCTACGACATCGGTCATGGCGGGAGGAAGACGTTTGGCGCAGCGCGTCCGCGTCTTTCGAGGAAAACTACCGGGGCCCCGCCTCTCGGCGGCTCACCGGATGCCGGGCGCTCCTGGAGCCGCTGCTTCGGCTGGCCCACCACGGCCGCCGCCGCGCCTGCCTTGAGGCGGCCGCGCGGGCTGACGCGGCAGCTTCTCGTCGCGCTGCGCCGTCTGCCACACGAACGTCGCCATGACGACGGAGGCCTGCTTGAGGTCGTCGGCAATCGCGTGGTCCCACACGTCCATGTTCGAGTGGTGCGTGCGCGGGCCGTAGCTGACCTCGTCCTGGATGAACTGGAACCCCGGCACGCCGACGCCATCGAAAGAGAGGTGGTCGGTGCCGCCGGTGTCGTTGAGCGTCAGCGTCGACGCGCCGTGCGTGTGGAAGGGCCGCAGCCAGCTGCGGAAGATCGGCGCCACGGCTTCATTGCCCTGCAGGTAGACGCCGCGCACCTTGCCCGTGCCGTTGTCGAGGTTGAAGTAACCCGCGACCTGAGCGTGTTCGGGTTTCGTCTGCAGCTTCTGCACCCTCTCGCCGCCCTCTACTGCAGCAGGTTCCTCGACCCATTGGCCGAGGTGGTCCTTCGCGTAGGCGCGCGAGCCCATGAGTCCCTGCTCCTCGCCGCTCCAGAGGCACGCCCGGACCGTGCGGCGCGGCTTGATGCCGGCCTTCTTGCAATACTCCGCGATGAGGCGCGAGGCCTCGATCACGACCGCGCTGCCGCAGCCGTTGTCGGTGCTACCGGTCCCCGATTGCCAGCTGTCGAGGTGCGCGCCCAACATCGAGAACTCGCTGCCGATCGCCGCGTCGGACCCCGGGAGGTCCGCGACGACGTTGTAGTCGTTCTGATCATCGCTGAAGAACGAGGTGCGCA
Source organism: Planctomycetota bacterium (assembly GCA_035649575.1). Lineage (GTDB taxonomy): Bacteria > Planctomycetota > UBA1135 > UBA1135 > UBA2386 > DASVAL01. Next base: position 7,302 of record DASRJH010000164.1, on the reverse strand, counting down.
GTTCGAGCGCCACCTGCACGGGCAGGCCCTTCGCGAGCAGTCGGCACATGCGGTTGTAGTGTTCGACCGCGATCGTGAACTGCGGGATGACGTCCGCGTCGGCATCGCGTGGGCTCGCGCGCTGGCCGCGCGGGGCGTCGGCAGCGCCCGGCTTGGCCACGGCACTCGCACCCTGCACGAACACGGTGCCGTAGTCGCCCTTGCTGGCGCGGTCGACGATCGCGAGCGGGCGCTTCTTGTTGACGATGGCCATCATCTGTTCGCGCCGCTGGAAGCCCGCGTTCGATCCGACCTGGGCCGCGGCCTCGGCGGCGCGCTGGGCAGGACGCTGCGCCTCGCTGCGCTGCTGGTCGGCGAGCCGCAGCAGGCTCTCGGGGTCGTGGCGCTTGCTGATGCCATCGAACGGCTCCTTGACGTCGCGCACGGCCTCGATCAGCACGACCCTGCCCGTGAGGTCGGCCGCTTCGAGTTGTTCGGCGGACAGCGCCGCCACGTGAACGACCTCGGCTACGACGCGCCCTTCGATGGCCGGCGACCAGGCCTTCGGGAATGCGATCACAGGCCACGGGTTGTCACCGATCACGGCCATCATCACGTGATCACACCGCCACCCGCGGCCGAACGGCCCCCACTGCTCGGTGCGCGCCTTCATGCCCATGAGATCGAAGGTCTTGGTGGCCCACTTCTGCGCCTTGCGGATGTTCGGCGAACCCGTGACACGCGGGCCGTAGACGTCGCAGAGCCAGCTCAGGTGCTCCATGACCTGCGATCGCTGCAGGCCTTCTTCGAGGAAGAACGCGACGGCGGCTTCGTCGACGGCGTTCGGGTTGGCCGGCGCCGCAGGCGCGGCTTGGGCTGCGGGCGCCTGGGGTGTGGCCGGCGCGGTCTGGTTCTGGGCGAGCAGCAGCGCCGGCAGGGAGAGCGGGAGGAACGTATGGGAGAAGCGGAGCATGTAGGCCTCGGGGGACGATGGAGAGCGGTGTGTCTACTGCGTCATGCCGGCTTCTGCGAGGGGGTCGGGCGCGGTTACAGGAATGCTGCTCGGAACCGAGTGGTGGCGGCCAGGCGCAGCCGCACCGCAATCGACGTCACTCGAGGCGCTTGATGACATGCCAGCCGAACGGGCTCTTGCTGCGATGGTGCGCTGCCACGCCGATCTCACCGACCGCGAGACGGAACGCGATCTGATGGAAGTTCTGGGCGTAGTCGTACCGATCGGCCTGCGTCAGCGTGTAGGTCCCGCCGCCGTCGTCCGAGCTGTACTTCTGCATCAAGGTCGCGAAATCCTCGCCGTCGCGCGCTCGCTTCAACAGCTCGTCGGTCAACGTGCGCGCCTCGGCGTAGGTGCGTTTGCTCTCGGAACCCTGCTTCGCGCCGACGAACGCGACGAGAACGTGCTGCACTTTCACCTTCTCGGCGCCGTGTTCGGTCCGCGCCATGATCGCGGCGATGTCGCGTCCGAGCGGCGTGTCGTCGGGTGGGTCGCTGCACGCGCTGACCGCGCAAGCGAGGACGACGAGAACGCAGCGAGAACGATGAAGGCGTGGCACGCGCGCACTCTATCGCGACACCCTCGCGCCCCGTGCATCGCGTCGCGGTGATCCTCGCGGTATGCATGACGACCTGATGCAACGCAGCGTGCCGACGCCCGACCCCTGCATTCCGCACCTGTCGCTGGCTGCGGTCTTCCTGCGATTCCTGCGTTTCGGCTCGCTGGCCTGGGGCGGCCCCGTGGCGCAGATCGCGATGCTGCAACGCGAGCTCGTCGAGGCAGAGCGGTGGGTCTCGCCCGAGCGGTTCCGGCGCGCGCTGGCCGTCTACCAGGTCCTGCCGGGACCAGAAGCACACGAGCTGTGCGTCTGGTTCGGCATGCTCGCGCGTGGTCGCCTCGGTGCGGTGCTGGCCGGTCTCGGCTTCATGCTGCCGGGCTTCGTGCTGATGCTGGCACTCAGCGCGCTCTATGCGAACGGGGTCGTGAGGACGCCGGAGCTGCGGCCTCTCTTCGCGGGGCTGCAGGCGGCCGTGGTCGCGATGATCGTGCGCGCGCTGTTCCGGATCGGGCACCACGCGCTCTACGACCGCTGGCTCGCGGGGATCGCCGCAGCCTGCTGTGGTTCGACGTTGCTCGGCGTGCACTTCGCGATCGCACTCGCTTTCGGCGGCGTGAGCTGCGTGTGGCTGCGCCGCACGCGGTGGTGGCTCGCCGCGGCCGGCGCGCTGCTGTTCGCGGGCTTGACGGCGTTCGTGCTGTTCGACACGCCGTCCCCGCAGATCGTCGATGCCGCGACGCCAGCCACGGACGCGCCGTCGGCGCAGGCCCTGTTCCTGTCGGGTCTCCGCACGGGGCTGCTGACGTTCGGCGGCGCCTACACGGCGATCCCGTTCCTGCAGCACGACGCGGTCGTCGCCGGCGCCTGGATGACGAACGATCAGTTCCTCGAAGGCCTCGCGCTCGGCGGCGTGCTGCCGGCGCCACTCATCATCTTTGGCACGTTCGTCGGCTACGTGGGCGGCGGATTCGTCGGTGCGCTGATGCTGACGGCCGGGATCTTCCTGCCCGCGTTCTGCTTCACGCTGCTCGGACACGGCTTGTTCGAGCGCATCACTGGCAACGTCGCCGTGCACAACCTTCTCGACGGCGTGACCGCGGCGGTCGTCGGCATCATGGCCGCGACCACCGTCGGCCTCGTGCGCAGCGGCATCACAGACGTGCCGAGTGCGTGCATCGCGGCCGTGGGCCTCGTGATGTTGTGGTTCTGGCGCAGCCGAGCGGCCGTGCCGCTGACCGTGCTCGCCGGTGGTCTGCTCGGGCTCGCCGTGCTGCGATGACGATCGCGGCGCGGCCCATGGATCTCAGTGCTTCAGCGGCGCCGAGACCTTGCTGTTGCCCGAAGCCGCTTCGACCTCGAACCACGCCAGGCTGCCCTCGGGCAGCGGCTTCGGCACCATCACGTGGCCGTGCATCGTGGTGCCGCCTTCGTTCTGGAAGCGTGTCTTCATCGAGCCCTGCCCCGACTCGAGGCCGATCCACGCGCGCAGCGTCTCGGGCCGCTTGCTGCCGGCCGGGAACCGCACGTCGAAGTCGGCCTCCTTGCCGGGCACGACGTCACCGAGCAGCACGATCTGGACCTTGAGCCCGCCGAGCGTGACTTCGCCGAGCGGATGCTCCGGGCCGTGGCCTTCGTGCTGGCCGGCGGGCTCGGGCTCGCCGTTCTTGTGCACGGTGCCGTCGGCGTGGGTATGCGTGCCGGAAGGCTCGCCACCGCAGGCAGCGAACAGGAAGGAAGCGAACAACGTGACTTTCAGTTTCGACTTCATGGGTGAACGTTCCGCGTGCCGGAGGCCACTTCCATTACCGGGACCTTGTTCTTGAACATCAGGAAGAAACCCGCCGGCACGACCAGGAGATTCAGGAAGGTGGAGGACAAGAGACCACCGAGCACCACCACTGACAAGGGTGCAAGGATCTCGCTGCCCGGCTCGCCGGCCGCGAATACGAGCGGCACGAGGCCGAGCGCCGCGGCGAGTGCCGTCATGAGCACGGGCACCATGCGCTCCTGCGACCCGCGCACGACGGCTTCTTGCAGCAGCGCGCCTTCGCCGATCAGGTCGAAGTAGTGCCGCACGAGCAGGATGCCGTTGCGCACCGCGATGCCGAACAGCGTGACGAACCCGACCATGCTCGCGATCGAGATGACCGGCGCCTGATACCGCTCGCTGCCGAGACCGAACAGGGCCAGCGTGTTCCAGAACAGGCTCGGCGACTCGGTCAGGTAGATCGCCGCGATGCCGCCGATCAACGACAGAGGCAGGTTCACCATGACGAGCACGGCCGCGCGCATCGAGCCGAGCGCGCTGCTGATCAGCATCAGCATCAACACGACCACGACACCGCCCATCATGTAGATCGTCTTGCTCGCCGACTGCTGCGCCTCGAACTGGCCGCCGAAGTCCACGGTGTAGCCCGCGCTCGCGACGATCGGCTCGACGCGTCGCCGAACCTCGTCGACGAGCTGGCCGAGGTTGTAGCCCTCGGCGACGTTGCACGACACCACGGCCTTGCGCCGCGCGCCCTCGCGCGCGATCAGGTTCGACGTGCGTTCGAGCCCGATGTCGGCCACGTCGCGCAGGCGAACGTGCGCGCCGCCGGCACCGCGCAGCACGAGCGCGCCGACGTCGGCGATCGCGGCCCGTTCGTCGGGATGCAGCCGCACCGTGATCGCGTAGCGCCGCGTGCCTTCGTTCACTTCGGCGACCGTCTCGCCCATCAGCGCATGCTGCACCTGTTCCGCTGCCGCTGCGGGGCTGAGGCCGACCGCGGCCAGCTCGCGTGGCCGGTAGCGGACCGGCAGCGACGTGCTCATGACTTCGCGATTCGCCGCGACGTCGCGTGTGCCGGGCACCTGCAGGCACACGGCTTCGATCTGCTTCGCGAGGCGGCGCAGCACCGACAGGTCGTCGCCCTGCACGACGATCGCCAGCGCCGCGGGCGTGCCCGACAGCACATGCGAGAGCCGGTGTTCGATCGGCTGGCCGACGCTCGGCGTGATGCCGGGCACGCTGCCGAGCACGACGTCGATCGCGGCGCGCATCTTGTGTTTGTCCTGCCCCGGCAGCATCGAGACCTCGATCTCGGACGAGCTGACCGGTTCGGCGTGCTCGTCGCGTTCGGCGCGGCCCGTGCGTCGTACGACCGCGCGCACGCCCGGGATCAGGCCGAGCTGGGTCTCGACGCCGACCGCCATCCGGTTGCTCTCGGCCAGCGAGGTGCCCGGCGGCGCGAACAGGAAGACCGTGAACGTGCCCTCGTTGAACTCGGGCAGGAAGCTCGTGCCGTAGGTCGCGGCGAGCCCGAGGCTCGCCACTGTCGCGAGCGCTGCCGCGGCGAGCACGGTCTTGGCGCGGTTCAGCGCCCAACCGAGCGACGGCTCGTAGGCGCGTTTGAGCCAGCGCACGAGGAAACCGTCGCGGTGCTCGCCGCCGCGGCCGACCTTCGCCAGCAGGTAGCGGCACAACGCGGGTGTCACCGTGAGTGCCGTGAGCAGCGAGGCGAGCGTCGACGCGATGTAGGCGATGCCGAGCGGGCGGAAGAAGCGGCCTTCGAGGCCCTGCAGGAACAGCAGCGGCACGAACACCATCACGATGATGACCGTCGCGAACACCATCGGTTGCCGGATCTCGTTGCTCGCCGACAGCACGAGGGCGGCCACGGGCACGCGTTCCTCGCGCGGTTTCCGCGCGTTCTCGCGCAGACGCCGGAACACGTTCTCGACGTCGATGATCGCATCGTCGACGAGGCCGCCGATCGCCACGGCAAGTCCTCCGAGAGTCATCACGTTGACCGACAAGCCCCACGCCCAGAGCACGAGAAGCGCCGAGCCGAGGCTGATCGGCAGCGCTAGGAGCGTGATGAACGTCGTGCGGACGTCGAGCAGGAACAGTACGAGAATGAGCCCGACGAGGATCGCCGCATCTCGCAGCACGGCGATCAGGTTGTTCACCGAGAGGTTGATGAAGTCGGACTGCCGCATCACGTGGCGGTTCAGCACGATGCCGGCAGGCATCGACTTCTGCGCCTGATCGAGCTTCTTGTCGATCGCGTCGGTCAAGCGCAGCGTGTTCGTGCCGGGGCCCTTCTGCACGCCCAGCACGACGGCCGGCTTGCCGCCTTCCGAGGCCGTGCCGCGCTTCGGCGTGGCGCCGAACGTCACGTCCGCGACCTGGCCGATCGTGATCGGCGCATCGCCGCGGTAGCGCACGATCGCGCCTTTGATGTCGTCGACGGATCGCACGCGGCCCGTCTGCCGCACCGGCAGCTCGAGACCGCCGACGTCGGGCAGATACCCGGCACCGGCCGTGCTGTGCGAGTTGCGCGCCGCCTCGACGACGTCCTCCATCGTCAGCCCGTGCAGCTGCAGCTGCTCCTGCCGCACGTTGACCTGGTATTCGGGCAGGTCGCCGCCGATCGCGACCACCTGCGCAACGCCGGGCACGGACAGCAGCAGGTTGCGCAGGTCGAACTCCGCATACGCGCGCACGGCCATCGGCGTCTCCTTGCCGTCCGGCGACGACAACGACAGCAGCATGATCTCGCCCGTGATCGATGTGATCGGCGTGATCTCGGCATGCGCGTTCTCGGGCAGCGAAGCGCGCACCGCGCCGAGCTTCTCGGCGACGAGCATGCGCGACCGGTAGATGTCCTCGCCCCATTCGAACTCGACCCAGACGATCGACAGCCCCACCGCGCTCGAACTGCGCACGGACCGCACGCCGGACAGGCCGTTCACCGCGCTCTCGATCGGGAACGTGACGTTCTGCTCGACCTCGTCGGCGGCGAGCCCCGGCGCTTCCGTCAACACGACCACGGTCGGCGCGTTCAACTCGGGGAACACGTCGATCGGCATGCGCGGAACCTGCCAGAGCGCGAGCCCGAGCACGATGCCGGACAGCAGCAGGACCACGGCTGGCTGGCGCAGCGAGAACGCGATGAGCGCGCGGAACATGGGCGATCTACTTGTCCTTGCCTTCGTGGAACGTGCCGTCGGCGTGGAAGTGGCCGCCCTTCGGCGCTGTGCCGGAGCTCGCGAGCATCAGCTCGTAGACGCCCGCCAGCACGACTTCGTCGCCGTCGACGAGACCGCTCTTGACCTCGACCCAACGGCCGTCGTCGAGGCCGAGGTCCGCTTCGACGCGGATGACCTTGTCCGGATCGGCGGGATCGCGCCGGAAGAAAACCCGCTGCAGACCGTCCTGCAGCACGGCCGCGAGCGGGATCGCCAGCTCGGCCTCGCTGCCGCCGCGAGTCTCGACTTCGAGGAAACCCGCGACGCCGGGGCGACACCAGGCGGCCGTGGGCGAAGGCTGCACGAACAGATCGATCGTGCGCTGCGCCGGATCGGCTTCGACGCCGAGCATCAACGTGCCGGTCACGCGGTCCGAAGCCGCGGCACTGCCCCGAGCCGGCACGACGACCGACGGCAACCCGTCCTGCAGGTTCGGCAGATCGCTCTGCAGGCCGCGCGCACGGAAGCGCACCTGAGACAGGTCCGCGATCGCGAGCACGAGCTCGCCCGTCTCGACCCACCCGCCGGTGGCGACGGGCAGCTTGTCCACGATGCCCGTCCTGGCTGCGCGGACTTCGATGACCGAGATCCGGCGCCAGGCGGGTTCCTTGGTGCCACCCTGGTCTGCCTCTGCGCGCAGCGCGTCGATCGGCAGGCCCACGACCGTGGCGGCCGCAGCGAGGGCGAGCTCGAACCGCTGCTTGCCCGCGCGGACCTCGGCGCGCAAGCGCGTCAATTC
>DASRJH010000163.1:0-21197 GCA_035649575.1 Planctomycetota bacterium | reverse complement strand
GAAGAAGCGCAGGATCGGCCGCGCGATCGCGGTCACGTCGGGCACAACCGGCACTTCGATGTCGATGCAGTCGATGTGCGCGCGGCCGAACACCTCGTTGCCGCGCGCGCGCCACCGCGCACAGCGCTGCAGCCAGGCATCGCGCACTCGCGCGTCGCCGAGATCGACGAGCTGCCGCCGCCCGTGCTGCCCATCCTCCGGATCGCGCACGCGCAGCAGCGCCGCCGGTGGATCGATCAGCTCGCGCGGGCACAGACGCACGGCGACGAGGTCGTGCCGGCGCGCGCCGAGCTGCAGTTCGTGCTCGTGGCCGAGGTCGAGGAAGTCCGAGATCAGGAAGACCACGGTGCGCCGCCGCAGCGCCGACGACGCGCGGGCGACCAGCGCGCCGAGGTGCGTCGAGACGTCTCGGCCGCGCACGAGCAGGCAATCGCGCACGATGCGCAGCACGTGACCCGCACCCTTGCGCGGCAGCACGAACCGCTCCACGGCGGCCGATCCCGCGATGAGCCCGACGCGGTCGTTGTTCGCGATCGCGGCGAGCCCGAGGCAGGCGCAGAAGCGCGCCGCGGTCTGCGCCAGCGACCAGGCGCCGAACCCGGCCTGCATCGACGCCGAGAGATCGAGCGCGAACACGACCGTCAGTTCGCGCTCCTCGACGAAGCGTTTGACGAAGGGCCGGCCGATCCGCGCGGTCACGTTCCAATCCACGGATCGCGGATCGTCGCCCTCGACATACTCGCGTACGTCGGAGAACTCGACACCGGCGCCGCGGAACGTCGATCGGTATCCGCCCGCGAGCACATCGGTCACGAGCCGGCTGCTCTGCACTTCGATGCGACGCACCTCCGCGAGCACGTCGCCGAGGCGTTCCGCCGCGGTAGGAGGTTCGGTGGGCAGGCGGAACAGGTTCATCGCCGGTTCCGAGCCTAGCCGGCCGCACGGACTTTTCGACGCCCTTCCTGCGGTATGCCCGGTTGGCGCGCTGAAGACAACGAACGGGCTCTGCCGATGAAGAGTCTGCCGCGGAGGACTCCGTCCTGCGGCAGCGACGGTGTCCGGTTCTCGAGACCCAGCCCCATGACGAAGATCCTGCTCGCCGACCGAGATCCGCTCTCGTGGACCCACTTGCGCGAGCTGCTGGTCAGGCGCGGGTTCGAGCTCGATGCGGCCACGGACGTCGCGCAGGCGCTCGCACCGGTGGCCGACGGTGACATCGACCTGATCCTGTGCGACCTCGAGCTGCCGGGCGGCGGCGGCCTGCGGCTGTTGCAGCAGGTACGCGACGCACACCCGGAGACGGCCGTCGTGTTGCTGTCGGCGTTCGCTTCGGTCCAGGACGCCGTGAAAGCGATACAGAACGGAGCCGCCGACTTCATCGGCAAGCCGTTCGCGGCCGACCAGGTGCTCGTCGCCGTGGACCGGGCGCTCGAGCGGGCAGCGCTGCAGCGCGAGAACCTCGCGCTGAAGTCGGCGCTCGACGACCGCCTGCACCTCGACAACGTGATCGGTGTGGATTCGCGCATGCAGGCGATCTTCAAGACCGTGAAGGCCGTCGCCGACACGCGCACGACCGTGCTGGTCACCGGCGAATCGGGCACCGGCAAGACGCTGCTCGCGCGGGCGCTGCACCGCCTGAGCAGTCGCCGCAGCGGACCGTTCGTCGAAGTCAACTGCGGCGCGCTGCCCGAGACGCTGCTCGAGACCGAGCTCTTCGGCCACCGGAAGGGCGCGTTCACCGGCGCGATCCGCGACAAGATCGGCAAGTTCGAGGCCGCCGCCAAGGGCACGATCTTCCTCGACGAGATCGGCACCAGCTCGCCGTCGTTCCAGGTCAAGCTGTTGCGCGTGCTGCAGGACCGCGTCATCGAGCGCGTCGGCGACACCGAGGTCATCCCGGTCGACGTGCGCGTCGTGCTCGCTACGAACAAGGACCTCGAAAGGGCGGTCGCCGAGGGGCAGTTCCGCGAAGATCTCTACTACCGCATCCACGTCGTCGCGGTCGAGATGCCGCCGCTGCGCCAGCGCAAGGCCGACATCCCGACGCTCGCCCAGCACTTCCTGCAGCGCTTCTCGGTCGAACACGACCGCAAGCTGCAGTTCACCGAGCGCGCGCTCAGCACACTCGTCGCGGCCCCGTGGCCCGGCAATGTCCGCCAGCTCGAGAACGTGATCGAACGCGCGGTCGTGTTGAGTCAGGGTCCGCAGATCGACAGCCTCGACCTGCCGGCGGCCCTGCAGGGCCTCGCGGCGGCGCCCGCGGCCGACGCCGGCCCCGAGGCACCGGTCTTGCCGCTCAAGGAAGCGCTCGCGGGTCCCGAGAAGCGCATCATCGAGCACGCGCTGGCCCACTGCGGCGGCAACCGCGAGAAGGCCGCGCAACTGCTCGGCATCAACCGCAGCACGCTGTTCCACAAGCTGCGCAAGTTCGAGATCCGCTGATGGAGCTGCCCGCACCGCGTCCCGCTCGTCGCCTCCACGCGTGCAGAACGTGTGCGATCACGGGCAAGGGCCAGCTATAACCTCTTCCCCTCGATGTTCAGAAAGCGCCTCTACCTGCTGATGGTCGCCTCGATCGTCGCACTCGCTGCGGTCACGGGCTACGCCTACCTGAACTTCTCCGGTCCCCAACAAGCCATCGCGCTGGCCAGGAGCCTCGTCGCGCAGAAGCGATTCGCGGAGGCCGTCACGGAGCTCGACCTCGCCGCACGCGGCACCACGGTGCGGCACGACGCCAAGATGCGCGAAGAGGTGTGGCGGCTGCGTCATCAGGCGAACGCCAAGTTGGGAAACGATGCGGGCGCGCTCGAGGACGTCGAGAACCTGCTGCAGTCGGGACACGAGGGCGACGAGACCCTGCTGCTCGAACGGATCCGGCTCACGGCATCGGTCGGCGAGGGCGACCGCGCGCTGCTTCTCGCGACCAACTTCCTCGAGCAGCATCCAGGCGACTGCCGCGCGCTCGAACTCGCCGGGGAAGCGTGTCAGACGATCTACGAGCAGCCCGTTGCCGACCTCGGCAAGCGGATCGATCACGACCTCAGCAGCAGCCAGCAGCCTCGCGCACGCGAGGCACTGAGTGCCTATCTCTACTGCGCGGACGGAGACGAGTTGGTCGCCACCAGCATCGCTGCGCTGGGAACGATCTACGATTCCGAACCTCGCCTCGCCGCTCTCTGGCAGCCACTGCTGCTCGAATTGCGCGCGCAGCGCGAGGCAGTCCAGCGCGCGCTGCGGTACTTCCAGCGCAGTCTCGAGGCCGGCGGCAAGCCGGTCGCCGCGTTCCGCGGCTTCGCCGTGGCTCTCGAGCAGTCCGGCCGCCTCGACGACCTGCTGATCGCCTGCGAGATCTACCGCCGTCGTTACGACAACGAGTTCGTCGACGAAGCAGGCGCTACCGCCGTCTGGGCGTTGATCAACCAGGGCATGTACTCGGCTGCCGTGGCAACCGCGGCCCGGTGGGTGCCGGCGGGCAGCGTGCAGAGGCGCATCGACCACGGCACGGTCGGCCCCGCCTTGTTCGACCTCCAGCTGGCCCGCATCTACGCGGCCTGGCGCTCTCGGGACCACCAGGCACTGGGAGCCGCGGTGGGCGACAACGCGCTGTTGTTCCGCGCGGGCAAGAACGACCCGCTCCCGGGCCACCTCGGCGGCGGGCTCCAGACCTACGAGGCCCAGAACCACAAGGCAGCCGAACCGAACCTCAGGATCGCGATCGAACTCGGCCTGTGGACGAAGCCACGCGGGCGACCCGACCTGCTGCCCGAGGTCATGCCGCTGCTGCTCGACTCTCTTCGCGCACGCAACGCTCCCGATGCGGAACTGCAGACGTTGCTCACGCAATGGGCAAACCATCGGCCGCTGGACTTGCAGCCGCGATTCTCGCTCGCCTGGTTCCAGCTCGAGCGGAACAACACCGCGGCTGCGCTGCTCACGATCGCCAATGCCGAGAAGATCGATCCCGACTACGACCCGACTTTCGAATTGCGCCTCGAGGCGATGCGGCGACACCTGCGCAACTCGGAACAGGACGGCGCCGCGCTGGTCGTGCATTGCAAGCAGCGCGGCGTCTCCGTGCCGAGAGTGAACGACCAGATCAGCTACGTGCTGTGCGCCGAAGCCGCGCTCGTGCAGAAGGAATGGTGGATCGCCGCGGAATGCGCGCGGCAGGCCGTCGATACGTTCCCGCGGGCCAGGCGCCCGCGCCTGATCGAGATCGAGGCCTACCGGGCGGCCGGGCGGCTCGTCGAGGCGAAGCGACTCGCCGACCGGCTGCTGCAGGTGGTCGAGCCCGACGAAGAGACGCTGCTGCTGGCCCTGCGCGTCTACCGCGAGGCCGGAGAGGTGACCGGGCCGCTGCTGTTCTCAGCACTCCGCAGCTGCCGGCCGACCGTCGAGTTGCAGGCAGAGCTGCTGCGATCGGCGCTGCGCAGCGCCCCGCAGCGAGCGGCCACGTTCGTGGCCACGGTCCCCGATGCCGAGGCCCCGGAGCTGCGCATCCTGGCAGCGAGTGCGCTGGCCCACGGCGGCAGAGCTGCGGAATGCGGTCCGATCTTCGACGGCCTCGCGGCGCAGGCCGCCGAGCTACCGCCGGCACAGCGGGCCGACCTGGCCGAGGCACTGAGCGCCTGGCTGCTCGCGACCGCAAAGCACGAGAACGACGCCGACCACGCCCGGCTGTCCAACCGCCGGCTCGTGCAGCTGCACCTCGACGACCCTGGCGCGGCGCCGCATCTGATCGGTGCCGCGACGACGCTGGCCGAGACGCATCCCGAGACGGCTCTCGCGCTCGTCACGCACGCCATGTCGATCGCGAACGCCCAGACGCGCAATGGCGCCGTCTACGGGCTCGCGGGTCGCCTCGCCGTGGCCATCGGTTCGCTGCGCCTCGCCGAGGATCACTGGATCGCGGCGCTCGCCTTCGAAGACGGCCGCTTCCTGGCCGAGGACTTCGCGCGCCTGAGCCTCGCGCTGGGCCGCAGCGACCGCGCCGAACAGGTCTACCGCTTCGTCGAGAAGCCTCGCGACGCGGCACTCGCGGCGCGTCATGGCGAGCTCGAGATCGCGGCATACCTCGCCGCTGCGGACATCGTCCACGACCGGGCCGACCTGCTCGCTCACTGCACGCTCGCGGCGTTGGGCAAGCCATCGTTGGTCGACTGGCAACCCGGAGCAGAGCAGCTCACCCGCGAACGCCTCGAGGTCGTGAGCATCCTCGGCGCCGACGGCCTCGGGTCGCTCGCGACGGCGCGCGCACAGGCGCTCGTCGACCAGGATCCGCAATCGTGGGCGAACCAGATGCTGCTCGCCCGGGCGCTCGCGGCCGCCGGTCGATTCGCCGAGGCCGCCAAGGTGCACGGCGACCTGTTCGCGCGCAACGTCAGAGGCCCCGTGTTCTGGCGCGAGGTCGCCGTGCTCGGCGCAAGGCCCGGCTACATCCCGGACCCGGCGTTGCTCAAGGCCCTCATCGACGCCGGCGCGACCGGCGACATCGCGGACTCGACCACCACGTTGGCCTACGGCCTCGAGCAGATGGCTCTCGGCCTCGAGAAGAGCGGCGACCTCACGTCGGCCGGTGTGGTCCGGTTCAGCCGCTGGCAGCGGGTGCCGCGCGCATGCAAGTTCTCGTTGGCCGACGCCGAACTGATCGCGGCGAAGCTCCCGGCGCGTGAGGCGCTGCCCATGCTCGGCCTCGTGCTCGAAACCATCGACCGCGAGCAGCGGCCACCCGTGCTCGAGATCACGGTGAAGGTCGCGCACGAGCTGCTCGGCAAGAGCCCAGAGCCGCTGCCCGAGGTCTATGCGACGGTCAGCGCATGGGCGGATCGCTACGGCCCGTTCGGCTGCATCGTGCACTTCCTGCTCGACCATGCCCGCGAATACGTGGCGCTGCGTCCCGAAGATGCTCGCCGCACGCAGCTGCTGCTGGGCCACCTGCAGCTGATCGCAACGGGCCGGGACCTCTCGTGGTTGGACAAGACGATGACCCGCCTGCGCAGTGCGCAGGGCACCGAGACCACGGTCGCGGACCTCGAGGCCGTGCTGCACCAGCACCCCTCGGCGCTGATCCTCTGGCAAGAACGCGCCATGGCACTCGCCCAACTGCACCGCGCGAACGGGATCCACGACCTGCGCTCCGTGCTCGCACATGCCTCTTCACCGGCCGCCAACCTGGCCTTCGCGACGCTGGCCGCCGCCGAGCACGGGCTCCACCCGGACGACGCGCAGCTCATCGAAGCGCTGCCTGCCACGATGAAGGCCGGAGCCGACGCGAAGTTCGCGCGCGCGCTCGTGTCGCTGCGGTCGGGCCGACCCGACGAGGCGTTGGCACTGCTCGAGGGAGCGCCGCCGCGTGCCGATGGCCTGCATCTCTACGCAACCGCGCTGGCCCTGCTGCAGAGTCGGCTCGAGGACGGCGCCGAGCGAGCGCGAACCGTGCTCGAGGCGCTCGTGCGCGACTACCCGAAGAGCTCGCTCGCGCGCAATGCCGGCACCTTCGAGAGCCAGCTGGGCCCGCACTGAGCCAGGGCCTCGGACAACCCCGTGAACCGGTATTGCTGCAGCAGGCGATCGAGCTTGCGATACGTTCCCTTCAAGTTCACGTAGTGCCGGAATCCGCGCAGGCCGCCGAGGGCCTGGCGCGGTTGGTCGGGATCGACTTCCCACGGGTGCAGGTAGAGGCATCCCGGCACGCCGGCCAGCTCTTTCTGGCGCAGGCCGGCCCGCACCAGCGCGAGCGGGAACAGACGCAGGTAGCCACCCCCGCCGACGGGGAGGCGGCAGCCGAACACGTCATAGACGAGCGGCGGGAACTCGATCAGCTCGCCCGGACCAGAGCGCAGGCGATACGGCGTGGTCGGCGCGCGCCGCAAGCCATAGTCCGGGTGCGACACCGGCTGGATCGAGCTGTCGACCTCCACACCGGCGCGCAGCAGCGCGTCGATGGCCCACGGCGTGCGCTTGCCGATCGACCACGTGCAGGCGCGGAACGCCGTGGGGCGCTTGCCCGTCAGCGATTCGAGGATCGCCGCCGTGCGCGCGAGATCCGCGGCGAATCCCTCGGGCCCGAGGTCCGGCAGCAGGCGATGGTCGTAGCCGTGGCTGCCGATCTCGTGCCCCGCCGACTGCACCAGCCGCACCAGGTCGGGCAACCGCTCCGCGATCCACCCGAGGAAGAAGAACGTCGCCTTGGCCGAGCGCTGGTCGAACAATGCGAGCAGGCGTTTCGTCGAATCACCGCAGCGCAGCTCGCAGCGATCCCAGTCGGCGCGGTCGATCACGTGCGCCATGTTCAGCACCTGGAACCAGTCCTCGACGTCCACCGACAACGCGTGCGACATCGTCATCGCAGGATCCCCCTGGCAAGCGGCACGAGCTCGCCGAGGAACTTCGCACACCGCGCCTGGGCGTCGCCCACGGTCTCGCGCGCTTCGACCTGCGACTCGACTCGCAGCAGGAATCCCGACTCGCTCTGGCGCAGCACGGCCAGCGGCAGGTGGTGCCACATGAACTTCGTGTAGTCGCCCGAGGTCCAATCGCGAGTGCCATACACACTCAGACTCACGTAGCGGCGCTCGTCCCAGTTGCTGCGCGCCACGATGAGGCCCGCGACCACGTCCTCGCCGAGCCCCGGCGCGGGCACGAGCCCGTCCTCCTCGATCGTCATGTTGCTGCCCTCGATGCAGATGCGCGGCGGATGCACGCTCTTCCAGTTCGCGTCGTGGAACACGGCAACCAGGTTGATGTGGCTCTGGCCGCCGTCGCTGTAGTGCCGCCACACGAAGTCCGCCGTGCCGAGCAGCTCGTTCCAGCGCGGCAGATCGCGCCGGAACTTCGCCTCCTTCTCGGGCGTGCGCGGCACCAGGTCGTAGCCGGCCAGCGTGCTGGGCAGCTTCTCGGCGCGGCCGTGCCCGACCACGAACGGTCGATACAGGCACAGCGCGAGCAGCGGCAGCGCAGCCAACCAGAGTCCGAGGCCCACCGAAAGAGCGCGCGGCGCAGGGCCCGCGGCAGTCGACGGCGCCGACGACACGACGGCGCCGGCGAAGCGTCTCACGAGCCACGCGTCGAACGCGAGCAAGGCCAGCACTTCGGCGATCCACGCGGCGATGTTCGCGAGCGTGTGACCCGTGCCCTCCGCAAAACCGACGCCGAACCAGCGGGCCAGCAGGCACAACACGGCAATGCGCACCACATTCGCGGCGATCGCGAGCGGCGCCGCCACCGCCATCAGCAGCCAACGCCGCGGCCAGGCCTTCGAGCGCATGAAGAACGCGAGACAGTAGGCGACCGTCAGCATCGCCATCAGCGAGCGCAGACCGCCACACGCATCCTCCACCGCGAGGGCGCCCGGCAGGCCTTCTGGTTGCAGCACCTCGCCGCGGCGCACCATGTCGGCACCGGCGACGTTGGCGAGCCACGAACCGGCGCGCACCGCGAACTCCTTCATGTGGAAGGCGAGGCGTCCCTCGACGTAGAACGGCAGCGGCACCAGGAACAGCACGAACCACAACACGGGCCATTGCCCCCGCAGGCGCTCGCGTCCGAGCGCGAGCCACGCGGCACCGGGCACCGCGAGCACGAGGCTCGCGGCCGACCACGAGTCGATCATGAGCCCGGCCCCGACCAGGTGCAGCGCGAGCGCCGGCCCCAACAACCAGAAGCCGGTCCGATCGAACCTGGCCGCGCGCGCCCGCCAGTCTGCGCGGTTCACCCACAACACGGCCAACGCGATGAACGGCACGAGCCAGCAGTGTTCGAAGTATCTCGTCGGCGCGTTCCAGCGGTCGATGCACCACTGCAGCGTCGCGCCATAGGCGACGAGCAGCGGCAGGAACACAGCCAGCAACGCCCTCATCGTGCACCGCGTCCTTCGAGCCGGGCGCAGACAGCCAGGACGCGCTCGGCATTGCCGGCCCAGGTCCAGCGCTGCTGCAGCAAGGTCCGCCGCCCGGCCTGCCCGAGTGCTCGCGCGAGGCCGCTCTCGTGCACGAGCCGGTGCAGTTGCTGCGCGAGGTCGCCACTGTCGCCGGGCCGGAACAGCAGGGCCGTCTCGCCGTGTTTCAGATACTCGCGCAGGTTCGGCTGATCGGGCGCCAGCACCGGAACGCCCGCGGCGAGCGCGTCGAACAGTTTCAGCGGCGATGCGTACTCGTTGATCGCGGGAATCAGCGCACCATCACACGCGAGCACGTGCGCCGCCAGCAACGCCGGCGGCACGTCGCCGAGCGTCCTCACGCGGTCCTGCAGACCGAGCTCGCGCGCGCGCGCGAGCACCGGGGACAGCGCCGGGCCGTTGCCGATCAGCACGAACACGAGCGCCTGCAACGCGGGCCGTGTCATCGCGTCGAGCATCAGCTCGAGGTTGTGCCATGGACGCATGTGGCCAACGAACCCGACCGCGACGCCACCGGCCGGCAGCTGCCATCGCGCGCGCACCGCGAGCGCCGCTTCACGCGCGACATCGCCGTAACGCGAAGGGTCCGCGCCGTTGCCGATCACGTGCAGTCGCTCCGGCCGCGCGCCCGAGGCAGCGAGCAGATCCGCGAGCACACGCGTCACGGCGAGCACGGCGTCGGCGCGGCCGAGCACTTCGCGTTCGGTCGCTGCCGCGCGGGCCGCCAGCCGCAGACTGCCGAGGCGCTGCATCTCGGTCACCATCGGCGAGTTCACTTCGAGCAGCAGCGGCACACCGAGAGCACGCGCGACGTCGAGTCCCGCGCGACAGTGCAGCGCGTGACGCTCGTACACGAAGTGCGGCCGGAATCCGCGCGCAGCCTCGAGCAGCATCGATCGGCCGCGGCGGTTGTAGAGCACTTCGAGCACTTCGACGCAGGCACGCGGCAGGCGCAGCCGCTGCCAGAAGCCGGGCCGGCGCGAGCCCGCGGGGCCAGCCGTCGTCTTCGGCACGAGTGCGCACTCGCGGACCTCGTGGCCTGACTGTCGCAACGCGCCGATCATCTCGCGCACGTGCACGGCCTGGCCGTCCTCGGCGCGGATGCGGTGGTGGTAGAGGAAGCGATAGGTCACGGCGTCTCCCCCAGCACCCGCCGGAACATCTTCGTCAGGATCGCCACAGGCTGGTCCCAACCATACCGCTCGGCGAAGCGCCGCACTGCGGCGCGGTCCGCGTGCGCGTCGAGCACCGTGCGCAGCGCCGCGGCCAGGGCCTCTGCATCGTGAGTGGGCACGAGCGCGCCGAGCGTGCTCGACGCGGGATCCCCGAGGATCTCCGGGATGCCGCCGACGCGTGTCGCGACGACAGGCAGGCCGGACGCCAGTGCTTCGGTGACGACGTTGGGCCAGCCTTCGCGTTCGCTCGGCAGCACGAGCACGTCGGCGGCGCGGTAGGCGAGTGCGGTGCGTTCGGGCGACAGCACGCCGAGGAAACGCACGCGCCCGGTGCCGGCCGAACCGATCGCCGTGCGCTCGGGTCCGTCGCCGACGAGCACGAGCAACACGTCGGCGGGCAGGCTATCGAGCGCTCGCGCCGCCGCGAGAAAGCCCTTGCCCGGTACGAGACGGCCCACGCCGAGCATCAGGCGGCCCTGCGTTGGCAGGCCGAGTTGCGCGCGAGCCGCGAGCGCATCACCGGGGCAGAACCGCTCGAGATCGACGCCGTTGCGCACGTCCTGGATGCGCTCGCGCGGCAGCCCGGCCACGGTCGCAAAGCGGTCGCCGAGCGCGTGGCTGACCGCGCAACACGCGTGCGCCGCCGCCGCCGCCGCCGCGATCTGCGTTCTGATCCCCGGGTCCTGCGCCGCGACGTTGAGGTCGCTGCCGCGTGCAGTCAAGGTGAACGGCACGTGGAACTCCGCGGCCAGCAGCGACGCCGCGACGCCGTCCGGCCACAGGTAGTGCGCATCGAGCACGATGGGGCCCTCGCGCGCGAGCAGGCCGATGGTCTTGCGCGCACCGGACGCCATGGCCGTCGCCTGCCGGCGCTGCGACAAACCGGGCCAGTGACGGTAGCGCGGGTGCTGCACGCGCACGCCCTGCCACTCTTCGGCTCTCGGCACTTCGGCCCAGCGCCGGTAGGCCCCGCTGCGGAACAGCCACGCCACTTCGGGCACCGGCGCCACGACCTCCCAGCCGAGACCACTCGCCGCCGCGACGCGGCGCATGCGTTCGTAGACGAACAACCCGTGCGTCGGCATCGCCGAGGACGGGAACAGGTTCGTGAACGTGACGATGCGGCTCACGCGGCCCACCGTTGCAGGAACCTCGCGAGCACGAGCACGGTCCACAACATCTCGGAATGGTCGCCGATGCCCGCGCGGTGCCGCAGCAGCAGCTGCTGCACGGTGGCCGGATCGATCCACTCGCGCAGGCGCCGCTCCCCGAGCACCGCGAGCACGGCGTCGCCGACTGGGCCGCGGCACCATTCGCGCAGCGGCACCGAGAAACCCTGCTTCTTGCGCCGCAGCGCTGCCGGCAGCAGCCTCCCGCGCAGCGCCGTGCGAAGGAACGCCTTGGTGCGGCCCCCGGCGAAGTGCCACTGCGCCGGAATGCGCGCGCTCTCTTCGAGCAGCACGTGGTCGAGGAACGGCGCGCGCACTTCGAGCGCGACCGCCATCGACGCGCGATCGGCCTTGACGAGCAGGTCCCCGGGCAACCATGTCTCCAGATCGGTCGCGACCGCGCGGTGCAGCGGCGCCTTCGCGTCGGCCGCCGCGTAGGCGGCCAGCAACGGCGCATGCGGATCGCCGGCCGGGCCGTGATGGTCGCGTAACAGCACCGCGAACACCTCCTCGGGCAGATGCGCGCTGACCGAACGCGCGTAAGCGACTGCCGGCTCGGCCGCGAGGTTCTGCACGGTGCGCCGCCCGCGCAACCAACGCGGCAGCCAATCGGCCTTCGGACAACACGCGCCGAGCACGCGCCACATCGCGCGCGGCAGCCACGGCCGCACGCGGTGCTCGCGCACGTCGAACAGGTAGCGCCGGTAGCCGCCGAACGCCTCGTCGCCGCCGTCGCCCGACAGCGCCACGGTGACGTGCCTCCGTGCCAGCGCGCTGACGTGGTAGGTCGGCACGGCGCTGCTGTCGCTGAACGGTTCGTCGAACGTCTCGGCAAACCAGTCGAGGTCGAGCAGCGAAGCCGGCTGCAGGATCTCCTCGTGCAGCAAAGCGCCACACGCGGCCGCCGACTCGCGCGCCGCGGGCCGTTCGTCGAGCCCGCCCGGGAAGCCGATCGTGCACGCCGTCACGGGGCGCCCGAGCGTGCGCGTCATCGAGTCGACGACCGCGTAGCTGTCGATGCCACCCGACAGGAACGGCGCGAGCGGCACCTCGCCCATCAGGCGGATGCGCACCGCTTCGTCGAGCCGGTCCAACACGCGCTGTTCGTGCACGGACTGTGGTTCGTTGTCGGGCGCGAACTGCAGCCGCCAGTAACGCTGCCGCAGGACCTTGCCGCCCTGCACGAGGCACCAATGCGCCGGCGGCAGCTTGTGCACGGCCACGAACACGGTCGCCGGATCCGGCACGTAGCGCAGCGCCAGGAACTGCGCGATCGCGTCGGGGCGCAGTCGCCGGTCGATGCCGAGCACGTGCAGAGCCTTCACTTCGCTCGCGAACGCGAACACTCCGCGATGCTCGGTCCAATGGAACGGCTTCTTGCCGAGGCGATCGCGGGCCGCATAGAGCTCGTGCCGTTCGGTGTCGACCAGCGCAAACGCGAACATGCCGCGCAGCCGGCTCGCGAGCCCGGTGCCCCACGCGCGATAGCCGTGCAACAACACTTCGGTGTCGCTCGCGGTCCGGAACACGAACCCCTTCGCTTCGAGCTCCGCGCGCAGGTCGACGAAGTTGTAGATCTCGCCGTTGTAGGTGACCCACAACCTCTGGTCGGGCGTGCCCATGGGCTGGCTGCCGCCGGACCGATCGACGATCGCGAGCCGCCGATGCGACAACGCGTAGCCGGGCCCGGCGCGCAGTCCGGCGCCGTCCGGACCACGATGCGCGAGGTGGTCAGCCATGCGGACCGCCAGCTCCGGATCGACCGCTTGTTCGCGCGCCAGGGCGAACAGCCCCGCGATGCCGCACATCAGCGCCACCACCCCGGTCGTCGCCACGACGTGGAGCCGGCCCCGTGGCCGCCAGCTGGCGCCGGCGTCCAACGTCCGCTCTGGCCCGCGCGGCCGCGCTTGCGCCAGCCCACCTCGACCGCCGGCTTGCCCTCTGCCGGCGCAACACTCGTCGCGGCGGAGCTGCTGCGCAGCGCTACCGCGACGATGGCTCCGAGCGCCGTCACGAGCGAGATCCAGTGGTAGATCAGGTCGAAGTGGCCGCGATTCAGGAAGAACGCGCCGACCAGGAAACCGATCGTCGTCGCCTCGATCATGCGCGAGTAGTCGGCGGCCCACTGCATGTCGGGTCGCGAGCGTCCGATCCGGTAGACCCTGCGGCACACCACGAACACCGAAGCCAGCAGCAGCAGGTAGGTGATGAAAGCCAGGCTGCCGCTCTCGGCCCAGATCTGCAGATAGCTGTTGTGCGCGACGTGGCTCTGCTGGCCGGCGCCGAGTGGTATTGCCGAGTACTCCTCGTAGCGCCACAGAAAGTTGCGCATGCCGACTCCGAGCAGCGGGTTGCCCTGGATCATCGCGAGGGCCACGGTCCATGACCGAAAACGCGCCTGGATCGACGAATCGCCCGCGGTGGCGGTGATGCTGCCGAGACGCTCGAGCACTTCGGGTGGCACGGCGAGCAGGAAGGCTCCGACGAGTGCCGCGAGCAGCAGCACCGCGCGAATGAACTTTCCGGAGCGCCAGGCGATCCACAACCCGGTGGCCGCGAGGGCCAGGAACCCGCCGCGGCTGTGCGTGAGCGCGATCGTGATGATCGTCAGCGCGACCGCGACCTGCGTGCACGGCTTCACCCACGGCAGCTTGCGCTCCGAGATCCCGAGATACCAGAGCAGTGGGATGTTCATGACCAGGGCCAACGCGAAGTCGTTGTTGTCCTCGAGCAGGCCGCCCGGGCCACGCAGGATCGGGCGCCCGCCCGACACGATGCCGAAGACTCCGCCCTTCACGCCGAAGAAAGCGAGCGAGAGCGCAATCGTCCACAGCAGGACGCGCAGGCGCTGCCGCGAGTCCACCTGCCCCGAGGTGAACAGCGCCACGACCACGATCTTCAGGAACTCGGCGAAGTAGCGGTTCGTGTACTGGTCCCAGTAGCGCGCCGACAGATAGCTGAGCGTCACGAAGACCGTGAGCACGCAGAGAGCCGCCGAGCGGAAGTCCCAGCGCGCAAAGGGCCGGCGACCCTGCTCGTTGGCCCACCAGCCGATGATCATCGTGATGCCGACGAGGAACGACAGCCGCATCGTGCGCGCAAAACCCCAACACAGGTCCTGCGGGCGCATGTAGGCGAGCCAGCTGAACAGGAGGAGACCGACGAACGGCCGCCGGAACGCGCCCGGCAGCAACAGCAGCACGACGGCGAGGACGAGGAGATCGCGCACGCCGGTTCCTACGCGCCGAGCAGCAGTGCCAGCAGATCACGGACGACCGGCGGAAGGCGGGTCGGATCGGCGTAGAAGAGCAGCACGAGGGCCACGCACACGCAGACGAAGGCGGCCGCCGTCACCGTCGTGCGCCGCCGCGTGCGCAGCGCGCGTTGCCGTTCCTCCTCGGTCTCGAGGTGGCTGATGCCACCGAGCACGGGCACCGGCAGGCCGTCCTCGACGTCTTCGATGGTCTTCCACGCGCCCTGCAGCACGTCGAGCAGCAGAATCAAGGCCACGGCCAGAGCGAGACCGAGTACGCAGCCGATCAGCGCGACGATGAAGATGTTCGGTTCGGTCGGCCGCGGCGGTTCACGCGCCGGCTCCACGATCTTGATCGTCTGGCTGTGCTCGAGCCGGGCGATCAGGTTGTCGGCGTCATCGATGCGCTTGCGGCTACTGTCCCGGTCCCTCTCGGCGTCCTTCTGGTCGCGCCCGCGTTTCTCGTACTTCGAGAACCCTTCACTCAGCATGTCGAGGCGCTTCTTGTCCTCTTCGAAGGTCTTGCGCAAGTTCTCGATCTCGACTCCGAGCCCGGCCAACAGGATCTCGCTCGCCTTGATCTGGCCTTCCAGATCCTTGGACACGGGGTTGGCGATCATCGCCGTCGCATCGATGACGTCGGGCCCGAGCAGATCCATCAGCTTCTTCACGGCCGCCTCGAACAGTCGCTTCGCGCGGCGGTAGTCGTCCTGGCCCTCGCGGTAGACACTCATCTCGGCGCGCAGGCCTTGGATCCTGAGCGCGAGCGCTGGGCCATCGGGGTACTGCAGCAAGAGCTTCTGAATCTGCTCCGTGGTCGGCACCACGCGCGGTGGAGTGTCCGCGAGCAATCTCTGGGCCACCTCGAGCGCGTTCGCCTGCTGGATGCCCTGCTGCTCCTTCTCGATCAACTTGTCTTTCAGTCGCTGCAGTTCCTGGCGATCTTGCTGTGCGAGATGCCTCTGCGTCTCGGGTGACTGGGACGGATCGATCCCGTAGAGCTTCTCGAAGTCCCGCCGGTCCCGCTGCGCCGCTTCGCCGATCTGTTCGTACCGTTCATGTGCCAGCTTGGCTTCTTCGCGGTCCCGCTCGAACACCTGGCGCATCTCGTCGAGGCGCTTCTGCCTCCAGATCTGCACGACTGCGTTCAGGAACGCCGCCGCTCGCTTGCCATCGAGGTCGCGGAACGTCACACGCAGCTGCGCGTAGCTGCGGTCGGGGTCCGGATTGAAGTCCTGGGTGAACAGTCGCGAGCGCACCTCGCGTTCGGCCTGTGCGCGTTCGTACGGATCGGTGATGCGCGATTCGGGCCAGCGCAGGTGATCGATCGTATCGCCGACGGCCAGTGGGACCGTCTGGCGCGCGGTGTCGACGATCGACTTGACCGGATCCTTGCCGACGGATCTCTCGCCGGGCATCTGCTGGTGCTCGATCAAGACGTCGGCCACGTAGTAACGCGGGATGAAGAACGCGACGAGACCACCGACGATCAAGCCGAACAGCGAAACTGGGATCACCTGCCAGCGACGTCGCCTGAGCAGGTCGACGTAGCGCTGCAGCGAGAGTTGCGGCAGCTCGATCTGGTTCCCTTGCATGACTAGAAGCGGTAGTAGTACACGGCGTCACCTCGCAGCACGTCGGCGGCATAGGCGATGTCTGCCGCGCCGAGCATGGTCTGCACGGCGAGCGCCACGGGCTCGAGGATGCGCTGCAGCAACCGCGCGATGAGGCCGAGGAACGTCGGCGGCACATACAGGAAGTCGCGTTCGCGCATCTGGAAATTGTTGGTCGTCCACCCACTGGTCATCAGCTCGCGAAAATTCACGTCGATGACGAGCGGGTTCTCGGCGTCGGGGCGGATCAGATAGACGCGCCCGAGGTTCGCGAGGTTCGTCCAGCGCGCCACATACATCGCGTCGACGAGCGTCATGTCGGGTTCGAGCGGCAACCGCCCCTTCAGCCCCACTTCGCCGAACGTGTAGAAGAACTTCTGCCCGCTCACGATGCGCGCCTGCAGGTCGATCTGGTCCTGGAGCACGGAATTGAGGGCCGCGCTGACGTAGGTCGTCAGCTCGGCCTCGGTCTTGCCGAGCACGTACATGGGCCCGACGAACGGCACGAAGATCGTCCCATCGATGCCAACTGGCTGCGGCACCGTCAGATCGACGAGGCGCTCGAGGGCCGGTGTCAGCAACACGTCCGGGCGCAACCGGAACTGGACCGCGTCGAGGCCACCGACGTAGTTCTCGCGCGTCGCATCGCCATGCGCACGCGAGCCGAACCCCTTCTCGACCATCAGCTCGCGGATCCGCTTCTCCTCGAAGGAGCCGCAGGCCGCGAGGCAGCCCAGCGCCATGAGCAGCAGCACCCGCAACAGGGAGAGGAGTTTGATTTCGTCGGTCGTCACGTTGGGGTTTGCCTCGCAAAGCGCGTCGGGCGCCATCGTAGAAGACAGTACGCCCGGGGCAATGCACCGCTGCCCGATCCCCCACCTCATCGGCAGTTCCGGCCCAACGACCTGACCTCCTCGCAAACTGTCGCCTTGCGCGACAGTTTGCGCGGGCAGGCCCCCCATCCAACGAGCGGGCAGGCCGCAATGTGACGTTCAGGGCACTTCGCAGCGCGGGCCTGCCCCCGTAGAACTCGGGCCATGCGATGGCTTGCCGCACTGCTGGGGCTCTGCTTGCTCGGTGGTCTGGCCGCCAGTTGGCTCGCGTGGAGCCGCAGCGACGTCGGGCCGCCGCCACCGGTTGCTGATCCTGTCGGCGCGCCGACGGCCGAACCCGCGGCAGCGGTCGAGACCGCCGAGGACATGCCGGCCACTGCCGACCAGGACCAGGTCGAACAACCCGCCGACCGCGACGCGGAAGCCGAGCGGGTCGAGGCAGAACCCGCAGTCGACCCCACGCGCGCACCGAGGGTGCAGGTCGTTCGCGACAACCCGCCAGTCGCGGTGGCCGAGGCCGTCGTGCACTACGTCACCAAGGAACAAGCCGAGGTGTTCCTGCGCGCGCGCAAGGTGACGATGCCGCGCTTTCAATGGCCCGAGGCCCTGGGCCAGCGAGCCAGCACCGGCGGCGACGGCATCGTGCAGCTGCCTGCGACGGAGACCCCGTGGTTCTGTGCCGCGAGCGCCGGCGACGAATTCGCGTTCACGGTCGTGCCGCCCGGCGAACGTCTCGTCGTCATGCACCTCGTGCTCGACGAGACGGTCACCGTGCACGCCACGCACGCCGATGATCGTCCTGCTGCCGGACTGCCGATCGCGCTGCTGCAACGCGCCGGCAACGGCGAGGTGCGGACCGTCTGGCAGGGGGAAGCCGCCGCGAACGGCCGCGCCGTCGTGCGCCACTTCCAGCTCGTGCTCGAAAAGCAACCCGCCGAGAAGCGCGAGTCGCAGCCGCGATACGCCGCGCTGGCCATGGCGCCCTTGCCGGCGCCCCTCGCGGTCGAGTTCTCGCGCCCGGTCCCGCGCGAGCCGATCCGCCTGGTGCTGCCGCCAATCGGCAGCCTCGAGGTGTTGCTCACCGACCATCGCGGCACGCCGCTGCTCACGCCGGCCGTCGTGATCGCGCAGGTCGAGCGCAAGGAGGAACCGACGCAGCCGTTCCCGTTCGCGGCCGGCCTCTGCAACCGCCGGCAGCAGAAGCCCGTCGGAGCCGATCCCGTGTTGCTGCCGTTCATCGGAGCCAACGCCCCGCTGCGCCTCGTCGCGCGTTTTCCGGGCGACCGCCGCCCGGCGCAGCTGAGTCCGCTCGCAGGACCCGAGCAGGCTGCCGAACAGAAGCGCGTCGCGCTGCCGCTGGCCCCGCACCACGTCGTGCTCGCGGGGCGATTGTTGTTGCCGACGCGTCAGCCGGTCGCGACCGCCACGACGCCCGCGGTGCTCTGGCGCGCGGACCGCGACCTCGAGACCTACGCGCTGCACACGATCGCGGATGGGCGCTTCGATCTCGTCCTCGGCACCCGGTCCGACGCGACCGAGTATTGGCTCGAAGTGCGCTACACGCAGCCGCTGGTCATCACGACCGCCTGGGCGCCAGGCGCGGCAGAGGCGCCTTCGGAGCTCGGCGCGCGCGTGCACGTGCCGGGACTCCCAGGTGGCCAGCGCATCGAGCTCGGCGACATCGTGCTCGGCGAAGCTCCGGTGCTCACGTCCGGTCTCGTCGTCGACGACCAGGGACAGCCCGTTCCGAACGCGAGCGTGAACGTGCAGCAGGAGGAGCCGGCGCGCCCGGGCCGCAACGAGCAGAAGGGCGAACAATGGCGCAACCTGCCGCTGCTCGCGACGAACACGGCAGAGAACGGCACGTTCGTGCTCCACGGCGCGCTGCCACCGGGCCGCCTGCGCGTGCGCGCCGACACCGACCTGCACTTCGCCGACTCGGTGCCGCTGCAGAGCCAGGGCCAGCAGCTGCGCATCCGCATCGATCGCAACGGCATCCTGAACGGCCGCGTGCTGCTGCCCGAGTGGGTCGCCGACGGCACCGTGACGCTCACGATGCGCCCGTTCGACGAGCAGCAGCAGAAGCGCGACGCACGATCGGTCGGGCTCGGCCGGCGCGGTGGCGGCCGCTTCACGGTGCAACCGCTGGGGCCTGGCCGCTACGACGCGATCGTCGCGGTGCGCAACCTGCCGGAGCCGCTCTGTGTGCTGCAGGACGTGTTCGTGTCACCCGGCGAGACGCGCGACGAGCGCATGCAGCCGCTCGATCTGAGCCAGGCGCTGTTCCGCTTCCGGCTGCGAGCCGTCGATGCCGGTGGACGCAGGGTGCCGCTCGACAGCCCGATCTTGGCACGGCTGCGCAAGCAGGACGGCAGCATCGCGGAGGCCGGGTTCCGCTTCCAGAAGGGCACGGCCGAGCTCATTGCAACCACGTCGCTGCTCGACCTCGTCGTCTTCGCGCCGGGCTGCGCGGTGCAGAAGCTGACGCTGGGTCCCGGCGAGCACGACGTCTACGTGCAGCGGCTGCAACCCGCGCTCGTCGAGCTGCCCGGCGCGCGCGCGCTCTGCGGTCCGCAACGGCGCGTGCGCGTCTCGGCGATCCTCGAGGGTGACACGGGTCTGCCGCAGTCGCTCGGCGGCCTCGACCAACGCACGGGCGATCGCTTCAACTTCGCGCGCTGGGACCTCGGCAAGAGCAACGGCGCCTGGCTCGGCATCTCCGACACCGTCGAGATCCCGCTGATGCAGGGCGGCCGCTACCAGGTCCTGCTGCGCCCGCACGCGACCGACAGCGAGTCCTCGCCGCAGGCATCGATCCCGCTCGGCGTCTACGAGCTGCGTGTCGACGGCGCCTCGTTCCTGCCCGTGCGCATCCCGCTCGACGCGGCCGCCGTGACGCAGGCGCTCACAGCGCTTGATCAGCAGGCACAGGCCCCGCGGCAGCGTTGACCGCCGTCAGATTCCCGGCGGCGCGAGCGGCCCGCCGAAGCAGCGCGTCACGAGCGCGGTCCATCCGGTCTGGTGCGAAGCGCCGCAGCCGCGCCCCGTGTCGCCGTGGAAGTACTCGTGGAACAGCACGAGGTTGCGCCAATGCGGGTCGTCGGCGAAGCGGCGGTCGCTGCCCGCGAACGGCCGCTGTCCGTCCTGGCCTCGGCGGAACAGACGCGTGAGCCGCTGCGCGAGCTCGTCGGCGACCTGTTGCAGCGTGCACTGCCGGCCCGAGCCGGTCGGACACTCGACCGTGAGCGTGTCGCCGTAGAAGCGCCCGTAGCGTTCGAGCGCCTCGATCAGCAGGTAGTTGAGCGGCAGCCAGATCGGCCCGCGCCAGTTGCTGTTGCCGCCGAACATCGCCGTCGTGCTCTCGCCCGGCGCGTAGTCGACGCGCCAGGTCTGGTCGTCGGCCGACATCACGAACGGCTGCTCGCGGTGCACGGCCGACAGCGAGCGCACGCCGAACGGCGCCAGGAACTCCTTTTCGTCGAGCAGGTAGGCGAGCACGCGTTCGAGCTGCTCGCGCGACGGGATCGCGAGCAGCGCCGACGAGTCGTCGCCGTCGCCGCTGAAGCTCACGTGGCCGGCGAGCTCGCGCTCGTTCGCGAGGAACCAGCGCAGCCGCTTGTCGAAGCCGCGCAACCGCCGGATCGCCGGCAGCGGCAGGACCTCGACCGCACACAGCGGGATCAACCCGACCAGCGACCTGATGCGCAGCTTCTCGGTCCGTTCGCCGAGCGAGATCTGGTCGTAGTAGAAACCGTCGCGCTCGTCCCACAGCCCGGTGCCGCCGAGCGTGTTCATCGCGTGCGTGATCGCGACGTAGTGTTCGAAGAACTTCGACGCGACGTCCTCGTAGGCCGGCTCGCGGCACGCGAGCTCGATCGCGATGCTGAGCATCGTCGAACAGTAGAACGCCATCCACGCCGTGCCGTCGGCCTGCTCGAGGTGGCCGCCCGTCGGCAGCGGCTGGCTGCGGTCGAAGACGCCGATGTTGTCGAGCCCGAGGAACCCGCCGCCGAACACGTGTTTGCCGTGCAGGTCCTTGCGATTCACCCACCACGTGAAGTTGAGCAGCAGCTTGTGGAAGGCTCGCTGCAGGAACACGTGGTCGCGCTGGCCGCGAGTGCCCGTCATCTTGTAGACGCGCCAGCAGGCCCACGCATGCACGGGCGGGTTCACGTCCTGGAACGCGAACTCGTACGCGGGAATCTGACCGTTCGGCGCCATGTACCACTCGCGCAAGAGCAGCAGCAGCTGGTTCTTC
>DASRJH010000162.1:0-14941 GCA_035649575.1 Planctomycetota bacterium | reverse complement strand
ATCTTCGGTCGGCGAGCGGCTGCAGCGATGGCTCGGAAGCGACGATGCCGCGGAGGGGGCCGTCCGCGACTGGGTCGACCGCCAGAACAAGGCGATGGAGGAGCTCACGGAGGTCGGCGCCGCGGCCGCGGCGAGCCTGCGCGACGCGCTGCTGCACAAGTCGACCGCGGCCCAGCGCGCCGCCGTCGTGCTCGCGAGGTTGCGGCTCGCCGACAGCACGCCGTGGCTCGTCGAACGCCTCGCGGAGCCTTCGACGCCGGCCTGGGCGCACCGGCATCTCGCGAACTCGATCGGCATGCACAGGGAGCCGCGCTGCATGCCCGTGCTGCTCGGCCTTGCCGGCGAACAGCACCCTGTCGGCGTGCGGGCGGAGGCCGTGGACGGCATCAAGAGCCTGCTCGTCATGACGGACGGCACGACAAGGCCAGACGTCGCCGACGCGATGGCGAAGGCGCTCGAGTCGCGCGACAGGTGGCTGCTCGCTCGAGTGCTCCAGGCGCTGTTCTACGTGCACGCGCCGATGCCGCTCGCACGCCTGCTCGAGCTGCTCGGGGACGAACGACCGCTGGGCTGGGACGACTACCGCGTCTGCGACAACACGCTGTGGATCCTGATGCGGCAACTCGGCATGAACCTCGAGCGGGCCGACGGGACGCTCGTGGGGGAGCACTGCTCGCGCGAGATCGCTGCCTTCCTGCGCGGCTGGTACTCGACGAACTCGGCCGATCTCCGCTGGGACGCCGAGGCGAAGTGCTACCGGGCGTCGCCCAGGTAGCGGCGCTTCAACGGGCGCGGTCGTCCTTCAACTGCCGCGCTGCCTGCTTCTCGCTGGCGGCCGCAGCCTTGGTCAACCAGGACCGCGCGCGGTGCACGTTCCTGGGAACGCCTTCGCCATCGCGGTAGCACAGGCCCAGCAGATGCATGGCCCTACTGTCGCCGAGATCCGCGGCGCGGCGGCAGAGCTGCGCAGCCCGGA
This sequence comes from Planctomycetota bacterium, assembly GCA_035649575.1. Lineage (GTDB taxonomy): Bacteria > Planctomycetota > UBA1135 > UBA1135 > UBA2386 > DASVAL01. The sequence goes on along the minus strand of DASRJH010000162.1, from coordinate 13,965 downwards.
GGAAGTCGCGGCGCACGCCTTCCCCGTCGTGGTAGCGCACGCCAAGGCTGGTCATCGAATGCGCATCGCCGAGACGAGCCGCGAGCCGCAGCCATTTCAGTGCGAGCTCGTTGCGGACCGGATGGCCCTCGTCGCCGTTGTAGTAGCGCGCGAGCCAGTGTGCGCTGCCCGGATGGTCGAGCGCCGCGGCGCGGCGAAAGAACTGGAGGGCCTTGGGCCAGCTGCGGCGCACGGCGTCGCCGTTCTTGTGCATGAGTCCGAGGTTGAACAACGCATGTTCGTTCTCGCGCGCGGCCTTGCGATACCAGCGTAGCGCGGCCCTTCTGTCGCGCCGCATGCCGTTGCCCTCGAAGCAGTACACACCCAGCCAGACCTGCGCATCCGCGTCGCCGCACTCGGCGATGTGACGCAGGCAGGCAAACGCGGCGGACCGCGAACGGGAGACGTGCTTGTCCTCGATGAGGTGGAGGCAGCAATGGACCGAGTCACGGTCACCGCGACGCGCCGCGGCGAGGAACCACGTGTACGCAGTCGCGAAGGAACGGCGAACGCCGAGTCCGTCGCGATGGCACACGCCGAGGTTGTGCATGGCCGTCGCGTTGCCCTGTGCCGCCGACTGTCGGTAGAGCGCGAGAGCCTTGGCGCGATCGCGGCGCACACCTTCCGCGGTCGCGTAGTGCACGCCGAGGTTCACCTGCGCCTTGGCGTCTCCCTCGTTCGCTCGCCGGCGAAGGCGAGCCACGGTGCGCATCAGGGTGGATCGCGCCTGCCCGTCGTGGTTGGTGGAACCCGGCATTTGCTGCGACGAGTAGCGAGGTCCTGGGGCTGAAGGCCTACAGCCCTGTGCGCTGGTAGATCGCCGACACCGGCAGCGAGCAACCGATGGTCGGCAGGATCAGCGTGTCGGCCTTCTGTGTCAGCAGCTCGCGTGTCCAGCCACCCTCGCTGCGACGGTACAGCGTGACCGCGACGCGCTGCTGGTCCACGAGCACATAGGCGTCGAGGGAGGGCAGCGCCTGGTAGTTGCGCATCTTCTCGCCGCGGTCGATGCGCTCGGTTTCGGGCGAGAGCACTTCGAATATCACGCGCGGCTGCTCCGCGAACAGAGCCTCGTTGGCGACTCCCGAGCGGTCTACGGTGACATCCGGGTAGTAGCAGAACTCAGCCGTGTTGGTACTGATGCGGACCTTGAGGTCCGAAGCGAACACTTCGCAGGGCTTGCCAACGAGCTGGCTACCCACTCCCGTAAGGAGGTTCACTACGATCCGGTTGTGGCCGGCGCTCGCACCGGCCATCTGATACTCCACGCCCGCCAGGTACTCGTGCTTGTGCTCGCGAGTGCGCTCAGCCTCGAGATAGGCCTCGGGTGAGATGTAGTAGTCGACTCGAAGCGCGTCGCCCATGCCGAGGACAGTACCTGCGCCCTGAAGGCCCCACAAGCCAGGGAGTGCCGCGCGCGGCCGTTCCTCGTCTCGATTGCGCTGGCCGACTCGGGATGGCCAACCCGGTGCGAGCACACCGGTCAGCAAAGGCCTACAACAGCGGGCTGAACAGGCGCACGACGTTCTCCATCGCGCGGCGCGCGAACGGGCGTTCGCGCCAGCCCTGCGGCTCGAGCGCGACGCAGTCCCGCAGGTAGCTCTGCTGCAGGCTGTCCAGCTGCTTGCCGAACGCCTCGTCGTAGACGCACAGCGACACCTCGAAGTTGAGCCACAGGCTGCGGATGTCGAGGTTGTGCGTGCCGAACAGCGCGATGCGTTCGTCGACGACGACGGACTTCGTGTGCAAGAGGCCGCCGCGGTAGCAGTGGATGCGCACCCCGGCGTCCATCAGATCCTCGAAGTAGGAACGGCTCGCGTGGCGCACGAGCAGCGAGTCGACCTTCTCGGGCACGATCAGCACGACTTCGACGCCGCGCAGCGCCGCCGAGCGCAGCGCGCGCAGCAGCGCGTCGTCGGGCACGAAATACGGCGTCGTGATCACGACGCGACGGCGCGCCGCGAACAACATCGTCAGCAGCATCTGCACGATGCCGTCGCCGCCGCGCGCGGGTCCCGACGAGACGACCTGCACGACGGCCCCGCCCGCGGGTTGCACGGCTTCGAGGTCGCTCTGCGTGATCAACTCTTCGGTCGACGAGTGCGTCTCGAGGAACCAGTCGCCGAGGAACACGCCGAGCAGTCCCGCGACCACGGGGCCGCGCACGCGCACCATCGCATCGACCCACTGGCCGACACCGGCACCCTGCTTGAAGAAATGCGGGTCGACCATGTTCATGCTGCCCGTGTAGGCGGTCGTGCCGTCGACGACGACGATCTTGCGGTGGTTGCGCAGGTCGCTGCGCCGCAGCAGGCCGCGCATCAGCCCGGCCGGCAACGCGGCCACGACCGCGGCGCCGGCCCCGCGCAGACGGTCGGGCCACTCGCTGCGCAGCCAGCGCGAGCTGCCGATCGCATCGACGAGCACGCGGCAGACGACGCCGCGCGCCGCGGCGCGTTCGACGGCCGCCGCGACTTCGTCGGCGAGGCCGCCCGGGTGCCAGATGTAGAACTGCAGCTGCAGCGTTCGGCGCGCGCCCTCGACGTCGGCGAGGATCGAGCGCAGCACGGTCTCGGCGCCCTCGAGCAGTTCGAGGTTGTTGCCGGCGAGGCTCGGCTGGCCGAGGTTCGCCTGGCCCAGCTGGTCCATGACCGCCGCGGTGTCGGGCAGTCCCTCCCAGGCCACGCGCGAGGCCGGCAGGCGCAGCATGTCGCGCAGATACTTCTGGCGAGGTTCGCGCAGCAGCTGGAACCGTGCTTGGCGGTGGCTGCCGATGCGGCGCTCGCCGAACGCGACGTAACACAAGCCACCGGCCAGGGGCAGCGCGGCGACGAGCATGATCCACGACAACGCGACGCCGGGCACGGGACGCGCCATTACGACCCGCAGGCCGATCGCGACCACGACGGCGGCATGGAGCACGAACGCGATCGCGGTCGGGAGCAGCAGATCTTGCACGGGGCCACCATAGGGGACCGCGCGCAGCGTCGCCACGGCGCGTGTTGCGGCGCGCTCCCGTGAATCCTGCTGCTGCGTTGCACTCGGGCCGCCGTTGGTTTCATGTTCAGGCCGGCGTGGTCAGGAAGACGCCTGTCCCGCATGGAGCTCTCGCGCATGAACCACCGCTTCGTCGCTTCCTTCTCGCTTCTGTTCCTGGCCGCGTGTGCTGTCCCCACGGCAAAGCCGGGGGCGCTGCCGCATGTGATCGACTCCGAGTGGACCACCTCGACGAGGGCAAGGCCCGCTTCGTTTCCGGCGGTGCCGGTCGCGCTGCCGAGCGTCGATGCCGAGGAGAGGGCGGCGACGCCGAAGGTGCTCGCGGGCGGCGATTCCTACACGCTCGGCAAGATCGGCGTGTTCGTGCCCGAAGGCGACCTCTCGGACCTCGACGAGGGCGTCGCGTTCGAGCTGGCCTTCGGCAAGAAGCTCTTGCCCATTCTGTCGATCGAGGGGTCGCTCGGGTACATCGGCACGGAAGGCCGCGTCGGCTCGGTCGATGTGAACGTCGACTCGATCCCGCTGTTCGTGAACGGACGCGTCAATCTGCCGATCCTCGTCTTCGAGTTGTATGGCGGCATCGGGATCGGCGGCATCTACACCGACTACTCCTTGCAGGGGTTCGACGACAACGACTTCGTCGCCGCAACGCAGGCCTTCCTCGGCGTCGAGTTCGGCATCGGGGGAGTGGGGGTCGGTGCCGAGTACAAGTACCTTGCGTCCGACGAGACCAAGGACGAGTTCCGGATCGAAGGCGGCGTCGCCTCGCTGTTCGTGACGATGCCGTTTTGAAATGGCTCGCGCCACGCGCGCCAATGCGAGGGAACGAGCCAGCTCGCCTCAGCTCTCGCCGGCAGCGCGCGCGCGGATGCTGCGCATGAGGTCCTGCAGGAAGTGGATGTTGTGGATCGAGAGCAGGATGCCGGCCAGCATCTCGTCGGCGACGGACAGGTGCCGCAGATACGCGCGGCTGTATTTCGAACACGTGTAGCACGCGCACCCGGCGATCAGCGGCTCCGGATCGTCCGCATACTGCGCGTTGCGCAGCTTCAACGACACGCCGTCCGCGCCGAACGCCGTGTGGTTGCGGCCGTGCCGCGTCGGGATCCCGCAGTCGAACATGTCGACACCCTGCGCCGTCGCTTCGAGCAGGTCCTCGGGCGTGCCGACGCCCATCATGTAGCGTATCTTTCGCGGCGGCAGGTGTTCGATGCACGCGCGCAGTGCTGTGGCCATCTGCTGCTTCGTCTCGCCGACGCTGAGACCGCCGATCGCGTAGCCGTCGAAGTCCATCGCCGCGATCTGCTGCGCACTCTGCGCGCGCAGCTCCGGATCGGTGCCGCCCTGGCAAATGCCGAACACAGCCTGCCCGCGCGCGCTGCCACCCCATGCCTCGTGCAGGTCGCGTGCCTTGCGCGCCCAGCGCAGCGTGCGTTCGTGCGCATCTCGCTGCGTTGCGGCATCGCCGTCGCCGGGTGGGCAATGGTCGAGCACCATCGCGATGTCGGGTCCGAGCTGCCGCTGGAACGCGAGCACCGACTCGGGCGTGCAGCGGTGCGTGCTGCCGTCGATCACCGATTGGAACGTCACACCGTCGTCGTCGACCTTGACCCTGCCGCCGAGCGAGAAGACCTGATAGCCGCCCGAGTCGGTCAGGATCGGACCGTTCCAGCCCATGAAGCGGTGCAGGCCGCCGAGGCGTTCGATGCGTTCGGCGCCGGGCCGCACGTGCAGGTGGTAGCTGTTCGCGAGGATCAGCTCGGTGCCGGTGGCTTGTACCTGTTCGGGCGTCAGACCCTTCAGCGTCGCGTAGGTGCCGACCGGCGCGAAGCACGGTGTCTCGAACGTGCCGTGGCCCGTGTGGAAGCGGCCGCGGCGCAGTTGACCCACCTGGCCGAGCAGTTGAAAGCGCGTGGCGGTCGAGGGCACGGGGTGCTTCACGCGAACGGCAGCTCGCCGGGCAGACGCTCGGGGCGGCCGGGAAGGCCGAGATGCTGGTAGGTCAGTGCGGTGGCGACGCGCCCGCGCGGCGTGCGTGCGAGCAGTCCGCAGCGGATCAGGTGTGGCTCTAGCACTTCTTCGATCGTGTCCTCGGCCTCGTCGACCATGGCCGCCAGCGTCTTGAGCCCGATTGCGTCGCCGCGCTGCACGAGTGCGCGCAGCAGATTGCGGTCGATCTCCTCGAGGCCCAGGTGGTCGATGCGAAGCCGCGCCAGTCCCTCGTGCGCCGTTGCCGCGTCGATGCTCTCCTTGTTCTGCACCTGCGCGAGATCGCGCACGCGGCGCAGGATGCGCAGCGCCATGCGCGGCGTGCCGCGGCTGCGTTGCGCGCAGATCGCCGCGGCATCGCTGTCGATCGCGACGTCGAGCCGGACCGCTGCACGCTTGATGATCTGCTCGAGGTCGCGCACGGGGTACGGTTCGAGCCGCTCGACGATGCCGAAGCGCGAGCGGAACGCGCCGCTGAGCAGGCCTTCGCGCGTCGTGGCTCCGACCAGCGTGAACGGCTGCACGCCGAGGCGCACGCTGCGGCCGCTGGGCCCGGGATCGAGCACGACGTCGATCGCGTGGTCCTCCATGGCCGAGTAGAGGTACTCCTCGAGCGCCTTCGGCAGGCGGTGGATCTCGTCGATGAAGAGCACCTGGTTCCGCTTCAACCGCGTCAGCGTGCCGGCCAGGTCCTTCGGTGCCCCGAGCGACGGGCCAGAGGTGATCACGATGTCGGCGCCGATGCCCTGCGCGATCAGGTGCGCGAGCGTCGTCTTGCCGAGTCCCGGCGGGCCGCACAGCAGCACGTGGTCGAGCGGCTCGTTGCGGCCTCTAGCGGCTGTGATCGCGATGCGCAGGTTGTCGAGGATCTGTTCCTGGCCGACGAACTCGGTGAACGAGTTCGGCCGCAGGCTGCGGTCGAACTCGCGGTCGACGGGGTCGGTCTGGTCGTGGAACACCATCGCGCCGGATCGTACTTGCCTTCGGGCTGCGATCCACCACGCTGTGCGTGTGGCCGAGTCCGAAGAGCTGCCGATCTACCAGCTGCTTGGCGAAGAAACGCTGGGCGCAATCGTCGCAGGGTTCTATCGCGCCGTACCGGGCGACCCGATCCTGGCGCCGCTGTATCCGCCGCACGACCTCGCGGGCGCGGAGCAGCGCTTGAGGTCGTTCCTGATCTACAGGTTCGGCGGGCCGGCCGACTACATCCGCGACCGCGGTCATCCGCGGCTTCGCATGCGGCACGCGCCGTTCGCGATCACTACGGCGGCGCGCGACCGATGGATGGAGCTCATGATGGCGTCCGCGGCGGAGCAGCAGGTCGCGCCCGAACACCGCGCGTATCTCGAACGGTTCCTCGGCGACATCGCGACGTTCTTGATCAACCGCGCCTGAACGGCGGTCGCGGCGGATAGTGTGTGCCGGCATGCGTTCGCTCTGCGTGCTGGTGTTCCCTCTCGCGCTGCTGCAAGCGCAACAAGCTGACGATGCGGCTGCCCGCACGTTCCGTCCGTTGTGGAACGGCCGCGATCTGGCCGGTTGGCACGGTCAGAGGCAGTTCGACCCTCGGAAGCTCGCTGCGATGCCGGCCGACGCGCGCGCGAAGCTGCGCGCCGAGGACGATGCGACCGTGGCCCCACACTGGCGCGTCGAGAGCGGCGAGCTCGTGAACGACGGCAAGGGCGAGTTCCTGACGACGGACCAGGCGTTCGGCGACGCCGAGTACGTGCTCGAGTACAAGACCGTCGCGTTGGCCGACTCGGGGATCTACCTGCGCGGTTGTCCGCAGGTGCAGATCTGGGACTGCACGGAAGCCGGCGGCAAGTGGAACCTCGGCGCCGACAAGGGCAGCGGCGCGCTCTGGAACAACGAGAAGCACGCGCGGTTTCCGCCCGTCGTCGCCGACCAGCCGTTCGGGGAATGGAACAAGCTCGAGATCCGGCAGGTTGGTTCGCTCGTGTGGGTGAAGCTCAACGACAAGGTCACGGTCGATGGCGTCGTGATGGAGAACTTCTTCGACCGGACGCGACCGGTGCCCGCGCGGGGACCGCTGCAACTGCAGACGCACGGCGGCGAGATCCGCTTCCGCAACCTGTCCGTGCGCGAGATTCCGGCGAACGAGGCGAACGAGCTGCTGCGCAAACTGGATGACGGCGGGTTCGCTTCGATCTTCAGCGGCGATTCGTTCGAGGGATGGCAGGGTGATCTCGACAGCTACGAAGTCGTCGACGGTGCGATCCGCTGCAAGGCCGGCAAGGCGGGCAATCTGTTCACGAAGGCGTCCTACGGCGACTTCGCCGTGCGCCTGCAGTTCCGCCTGCCGCCGGGCGGGAACAACGGACTCGCGGTTCGCTATCCGGGCACGGGCGATCCTGCGTATGCGGGGTTCGAAGTGCAGGTGCTCGATGACAGCGCGGAGAAGCACGCGACGTTGAAACCGTGGCAGTATCACGGCTCGGTGTATGGGGTCGTCGCGAGCGAGCGTGGTTACCAGCGACTGGTGGGGGAGTGGAACTTCGAGGAGGTCGTCGTGCGTGGCTCACACGTCACGGTGACGCTGAACGGCGTCGTCATCGTCGACGCCGACATCGAGGGACTGCCGAGCCAGCTCGGCGACAAGCACACGGGCAAGGACCGCAAGGACGGCTTCTTCGGCTTCTGCGGTCACGGCGACGCCGTGGAGTTCCGCGACGTTCGGATCAAGAGCCTCGACGCGAACGTAGGCGGCAGTCAGAAGCGATAGAAACCCTGGCACTCGACACGTGACGACGCGGTCACATGGCAAGGCGCAATGAGAACGGTCCGCCCGGCGAAGTTTCCGAGCAGGTTACTGCGAGGACTTGTCGAGATACACTCCGCGCCCCGGACCCCGCCCATGAACAAAAGCGCCACGGCGTTCCTTCTCACGCTCGTTACCCTGCCGGCTCAACGACCCGATGCCACGTTCGAATGGCAGAAGCGGACGACGACCATCGCCTACGGCGCCGTGCCCGTCGGCAAGCACGGCCTCGGTGAGCTGCCCGTCGGGGAGACATGGCGTCTTGGCATGAACGAAGCGAGCACCATGCAGCTGTCGATGCCGATGTTCGCCGGCGACGCGTGGGTTGCGCCGGGACACTACCGCATCAATCTGGTGCGCACCGACGATACCCACTGTGCCATCGCCGTGGCGGGGTCGGAGCAGGCACTCGGAAGCCGCGAAGGTCGCGTTCCCGGTGAGATCAAGAAGGCGGCCAAGCCGGGGAAGAAGCTGTCGATCGAATGGGCGAAGAACGGAGCGCCTGTCGCGGGCAATCAGTCCGCGAAGATCGTGGTGCAGTTCGGGGAGCACGAGTGGCAGGGCGAAGTGCTGCTGCTCGGCAACAAGACCGTGAACGTGCCCGGTGGCAAGCTCGCGGTCTTCAGCGTTCCGTCGCAGCGGATCGAAGCGCGCGAGAAGGAGCCAGTGCCGATCGCCGTGTTGAGCAAGGGCAAGGACGGCGACCAGGGTTCGTGGAACCTCGTGCTCGGCAAGTCGGAGGCGTCCCTCGTGCCGTGGATGGAAGCGCCGACGGAGCAGTTCGGCTTCGGCGCGATCACGCCTCCGGACCAGAAGCAGAAGACCACGGGCACGGTCACCGCTTCGGCGCTCGGCACCGACGCGGTGCTCGAAGCCGTGGATTTGCGCGAATCGTCGCTGACGAAGGGCGAACTGAGACTGGTCGTCGCGTGCGGCAAGGAGTCGTTCGAGATCCGCGTGCCGGAGCCGAAGGTCAAGTCCGGCAAGTAGCACTGGGCTTCAGCACGAGCAGGTGGTCGGGCTGCAGGACTGCCGGAGTTCGCTAGACTCGCGCTGAGCATGCGAATGCCGCTCCACGTGTGCGTGACGTTGGCCTGGTGCTGGCCTCGCGCGGCCCGGGGCAGGCATGTAGGCATGCCTCCCCCTTGCCGCGGTCCGCTGGGTTGCCGACGATGGCCGCGCCTCTCGGGTGGTCCAGGAGGCAGCCTGGCAACCCGATGGGCCCACGAGCCTGCAACCTGCCCGCATGCGGCCGCCAAGGTGCTGACGGTTCGCACCTGACGTCGCGTATGCTGCTCCGCCGAAGGAGGCCGCCTTGCCCGAGCAACCCGAACGACCTGTCCATTCCGACACCGCCGCCGACGCCGCTGCGGCGGACCAGAGCGAAGTGCGGCGACGCAGCTACGCGGCGAATCGGCGCGCGAAGGCGACGCGCAACGGCGCGCGCTGGGTGCTCGCGATCGCGATCCTGCAGCTGATTCTCGGCGTCTTCGTCGGCCTGAAGCACCAGAAGGAGGCCGACGCCGCGCTGCAGAACCTGTCGACGATGGAGGCCACCGAAGTCCTGAAGCTGGACGGTGGCGAGGAGACCACCGTCGGTGAGCTGCGGCAGGCCGTCGAGCGCGAGACCGTGCAGATGTTCGCGGTCCCGATCGGGCTCGGCGTCGTGTTCCTCGGGCTCTACTTCTGGGCGCGCAAGTCGCCCATCCCGGCGCTGGCGACAGCGCTCGGGCTGTTCGTGACCGCGCATGCCGTCGAAGCGGTGGTGGATCCGGCGGCGATCGTGCGCGGCATCATCGTCAAGGTCTTCTGCGTCGTCGGGCTCTTGAACGGCATCCGCAGCGCGCTGCACCAGCGCACCAGCGATCTCGCCCAGGATGCCGCCGGGCAACCATCGGCATGACCGGCGGCGACCCGACCGGCGAGCCCGCGCCGCCCATCGCGCCACCGCCGCCGCAGCCGCCACCGAGCGCGAGCGGCATGTCCAGCCGCGCGGCGATGGAGGCCGCGTGGCAGCGCTTCGTCCCGGTCCTGTGGGTGATGGGGCTGCTGGTCGGAAGCAGCCTCGCCGGCTTCGTCTGGAGTCGCGTGACGAAGGACGAGTCGCCGTTCGTCGACGCGTTGATCACGGGATTCGATGCCGTCGTCATCGTCGCGTTCGTCGCGCACGAGTGGAGCGCCGTGGGCCGCGCGTTGCGCGTACGCGGCCTCGGCTGGCGCGCGTGGGCGCTGGCCGCACTCGGCTTGGGCGCGATCGGGGTCGTCGTCGAAGCCTGGTTCTACGCCGGCAAGTGGTTCTTCGAAGTGCTCGTGGTGCTCGAGCCGTTCCGCACGCACGGCTGGCCGGCATGGAGCGCCGTCGTGCTGGTCGTCGTGTGCCCGGCGGTCTTCGAGGAACTCGCGTTCCGCGGCTTCGTGCTCGAACGGCTCGAGCCGCTCATCGGACGGCGCGACGCGCTGCTGCTGCAGGCGACGCTCTTCGCGATCCTGCACCTGTCGCCGGTGATCCTGCCGAGCCACTTCTGGATGGGGCTCGTGCTCGGCGCGCTGCGTGTCCGGACCGGCAGCCTCGTGCCGGGCATGTGCGTACACGGCGCGTGGAACCTGTACGCGCTGATCGGAGAAGGTCTGCTCGACGGCTGGCCCTAGGCCGGAGTCAGCGCCGGGGCGCCGCCGGACGCGATCAGCCGGGATCCACGAGTGCGGCTCGAACAGTGTGGTCGAGAACGAGCGAAGTGCGCAGACCGCCGGTCGCGCGCCGCTGGTGCGGATGCGTGCGTCCCCTTGCCGCGACCCACTGAGTTGCTGACGATGGCCGGTGCCTCTCGGTGATCGGGAGGCAGCATGGAATCCCCGAGGGCATGAAATGAGCGGTCCCGCCAAATCACCTGTGCGCTCGACAGCGGCGAACCTCGTCGGAGTCGTCGAACGCTGCGTGTCTCTCCTCACGGCGATCGCGGAGCCCGAAGCGGGCAAGCGTCCGGCGCCGGGCAAGTGGTCGAAGAAGGAGATCCTCGGTCACCTGATCGATTCAGCCTGCAACAACCAGCAGAAGTTCGTGCGCATGCTGGCGAGCTCCGGCCACCTCGAGTTCGTGGGCTACGCGCAGGACGCGTGGGTCGCGGTGCAGCACTACCAGCAGGCGAAGTGGCTCGACCTCGTTCGCTTGTGGCACGCGTACAACCTTCACCTCGCGCACGTCATCGCGAGCGCCGACCCGACGCGCCTCGGCAACGCCGTGACGATCGACGGAGCTGGGCCGTTCCGGCTCGATTTCGTGATGGCCGACTACGTCGAGCACCTGAAGCACCACCTGAAGGTCGTGTTGCCGGACGCGGGCCTGAGCAGCAACTTCGAGAACGTCTACGGTCCGTAGTCTGGCTCGCCGGTCCGCGCGCCGTACCATCGTTGACGAGGTGAAGCCATGCGAGCCGGTCTTCCACGACGGTCGCATCGAGCTCGTGCCGGGCGCGAAGCAACAGCCGCGCGACGAGCGCTGACCGCCGTCCCTGCCCGCGCCAGCAGCGATGACGGCGCAGAAGGGTTGAACGTCGCGGCGGTGCGGGCACAGTACGCGCGTGCGCCACTTCCCGCTGCTGTTGCCGGCATCGCCGTTCCTGTTCCTCGCCGCGGCCCGTGCGCAGGCGCCGGCACCGAAACCTGCGGAGCCGTTCACCGCGGCCGGGCGCGTGACCACGTGGGACGGCCAACCGATCGCCGGCGCGCGCGTCGCGTTGGCGGGCACGGACGGCCCGATGACCGACGAGATCCTGCGCAGCGAAGGCACCGTCAGCGCCGCGGACGGCACGTTCACCATCACGCTTCCGGCCAATGCGACGACGCCCGATGCGGCGAACGGCAGCGCGCGTTCGCTCGTGATCGCGAAGAAGGGCTTCGCGGCGTGTCTTGCGACGGTGCCCGAGGGTGGTCCGTCGGCCGAGCTGCGTACCGGCGAGCCATTCGCGATCGGCGACGTCGTGCTCGTGCCGGGCACGCGGCTGTTCGGCCGCGTGCGCGATGCGCAGGGGCGACCCGTCGCCGGCGCCGTCGTGACCGCGCGGGATCTGCTCGGCGAGATGTCCGGCGGCGGCCCAGCCGGCACCCCGTCGTGCCGGGCGCGCACGAATTCCGGCGGGATCTTCGACCTGCCGTGTGCGCTTCCTTCCGGCTCGGCGCTCGTCGTCACGGCCGATGGCTTCTTCGTCGAACGCCGCGAACCGGTGGCGGCCGGCGCGCCGCTCGACATCGAGCTGCAGGAGAGCGGATGGATCGGCGGGCGCGTGCTCGCGGACGGCGACCAGGGGCTCGCCGGCGCGCGGGTGTCGATCGTCTACGAAGCGAGCGAGGAGACGCAGAGTGTCGTCGCCGACGACGCCGGCATGTTCCGCGCGCCGGTCGTGCACCCGGGGCGGTGGCGCGCGCACGCGGTCGCCGAGAGCAAGCCAGGCGCGCCGGCCCGTTCGGGCTCTTCGGCGCTCGGCAACGGCGCCGCCGTCGACGTGCGCATCCAGACCGAGGCCCCCGAGGTCGACGCCGTCGAACGCAAGCTGACCGTGAAGGTCGTGACGAAGGGAACGGGTACCCCCGTCAAGAGGCTGCGCGCGCTGGCGCAGTGGGGCAGGGACGGCGGACCGTGGGTGTATTACCAGCTCGCGCAGCAGGCGCGGCAAGCCGAGCCCGTCGAGAACGGCAGCGTCGAGGTCGACGGCCCGCGCGACGAAGCACAGACGGGCACGCTGTATGTGCTCGCCGAAGGGCATGCGCCGCTGCTGCAGCGCGACGTCGCGTGGAGCGCGGACACACCGGCGCTGACGGTCGAGCTCGAACCGGAGGCGAGCATCAGCGGCGTCGTGCGCGACGCGGCGACCGGGAAGCCGATCGCCGATGCATTGGTCGCCGTGACGAGCACGAGTCCCGGTGCTTTGATGATGGCCCAGTGGGCCGATCGCGCCGAAACGCCACTGCGCACCGGGGCCGACGGCGCGTTCCGCGTCGGCCAGCTCGGCGCGGGCGAGTGGGACGTGAACGTGTTCGCGAAGGGGCGCGGGCTGTTGCCGCCGAGCACGGTCACCGTGAAGACCGCGGAGGCGCGCACCGGCGTGGCGTTCGACATGCCCGCGGCAGCCAAGGTGGCCGGGAAGCTGACCGGCGCGCCGATCGGAACGGGCTGGCGCGTGGTGCTCACGCCACTCGGGATCGACCCGCGCATGCAGCAATTCGCGGCGCCGGACACGTGGAGCGCGGGGTCGTCCGGGCCATCGGGCAACGCCGTCGGCGCCGACGGCGCGTTCTGTTTCGAGGGTGTGGCGCCGGGGCACTACCAGGTGACGCTCGTGTTGCCCGCGCCGCCGCGCACCGGTGCCTGGATGTGGCTGCCGGTCGAATCGCTGCGCGTGCGCACCGAGGACGTGGTGCGCGACGTCGACATCCGCGCCGACCGCGCGCACACGCTGCGCGGCCGCATCACGGTCCCCGCTGCGGCGACGCCGTTCGAGAACCTGCTCGTGCAGGCCATGCCGGAGATGCCACACGAGATGTTCGGCAACCAGTGGAGCGGCATGGTCGCGGCGCGCTCGCCCGTCGGAGCGGACGGCTCGTTCGAGCTGCCGGTAATGGACGGCGCGCTGCGTCTCGAGGTGTTCGATCTCGCGCTCGGCGCGACGATCGCGAAGACGAAGCGCGTCGTCGTGCGCGGCGCCGACGTCGTGCACGACATCGCGTTGCTGCTCGAGAACGTGACGTTCGAGCTGAAGGCGAGCGGAGGCGGAGCGATGGCGTGCGTCGAACGGGTACACGTGCAATGCAAGCTGGCGGGCGAAGACGATCCGTTCGCGGAGTGGGGGGGCATGCATGTGCACGACGGCGGTCGCGGCCTGCTGTTGCCACGCGGTGCGACGACGCTGAAGCTCGCGCTGCCGCACGGCGACGTGTCGCTGAGGCTCATGAACCACGCGCAGCGCCTGGGCGGCGACGACCGCGGGGGCCCACCACAGGAACCGGCGCCGGTCGGCACGGTCGACGTGCAGGTGCCGGAGAAGACGAAAGGCACGGTGACGATCGACGTCGCGCCGCCGCCCGAAGTGCCCGACGTGATCGAACAGCGCCCGCGCCGGGCTCGGCGCTAGCCGGCGGCGAACCTGCTGCGCCAGGCTGGGGGCCTT
>DASRJH010000161.1:0-22871 GCA_035649575.1 Planctomycetota bacterium | reverse complement strand
AGACTGCCGCCACAACCATGCAGCGAAGCCATCAGGAGCAGGAGCGGAGCGCGGCGTGCGGTGGCCGCGAACGGCCGCTTGGCCGATGGCAGGGGTGTCGTGGCAGGAGGCATGGCTCTGGTAACTAGTCCCGCGGCGTTGGTTTTCGTCAAGCCGGAGTTTCTCCCAACCAGTGCCGTCTTGCGACCTTCGTTCGTCAGTCCCGTGGCTGGACCGCCGGCCAGAGCTAGTATCTCCTCCTCCCAAGCGATGGTCAGCGCGAGCCAGGACTACCAACCAGACCCCGTCACGATGGTCTCCTACCATCGTGCCCTCGCCGAGCACACGGACAGTCTGAAGGCCTACGCGACGCGGCTCCTCGGCGACTCCATCGCTGCCGAAGACGTCGCGCAGGATGCGTTCCTTGCCCTGTACCGCCATCTGAACCAGGTGCCGACCGCGGCTTTCCGGCCTTGGTTGTTTCGCGTGGCACGCAACCTCTGCCTCGACCAGTTGCGGCGGCGCAAGTTCAAGCTCTGTCTGTTCCGCGACCTGCAGAAGGACGACGACAACCCGTTCGTCCCGGCCGACGCAGGCAGCGCCCGGCCCGATCAACTCGCCGAGACGCGCGAGGCCAACCAGGCGATCGAGGTCGCGATCAGCGAACTTCCGATGAAGTTCCGGGAGGCGTTCCTGCTCTGCGAAGTTGAAGGGCTCAGTTATGAAGACGCAGCGGCGGTCATGGGATGTCCAGTAAAGACGGTCTCCACTCGATTGTTCCGCGCGCGCCAACGCTTCACGTCCCTGGTCAGTCGATTGATCAAGGTCTGACTCGCGCACCCGAATCACGCAAGATGAACTGCTCCACCTGCCGTTACGAACTGTCGCAGTGTCTCGACGGCCGACTGCCGTCGGGCCGCCGCGCGATCGTCATGCGGCATGTCGAGACTTGCGCGGTCTGCAGCGCGTTCTGGACCGATCTGCAAGCCGCGCAGAATCTGACCTTGCGCCTCGGAAAGATGCGCGTCAGCGAAGGATTCCGGGAGCGGCTCTGGGAACGCATCGGCGCCGGCGAGGGCACGCCGGCAGCCGTGTTCCACGAACCGGTGCCGCTGCTGACGAAGTTCCGCTATGCGGTGACCGGCGCGGCGGCCGCGGCCGTGGTCCTGCTCGGTGTGACGTGGGCCCGCGGCGACCGCACGGTCCAGCGAGATCCCGTCGTCAAACCGGATCGGCTTGGTGTGCAGGCTGCGGCGGATATCGGCGTTCAGGGCGACCAGAGCCCGATGATCCCGATGATGTCGTGGGCGCGTCCGTTAACTTGCGAGCTCGTCGCCGTGGAAACGGCAAAGCAGCTCGAGCAGCGTCACGCAGCCGTGACCGCCGGGATCCGCAAACTCAACCATGACGGGTTCTCTCCGGGCGCCGCGGGCAGCGACGCAGCCGTCCAGCAGATCCTGCACGATGCCGACGAGTTCTGCGGGCTCGGCGGAATCCTGCTGGATCTGCGCGATCACGAGCGGCTGTACTTCACCAACAGCGAGGTCGACGCGGATCTCCGCTATGCGGTGAGCCTGCTGCGCAGGAGCCAACAGGACGCGCGCAACCTCGAGACCGTTCGCTCGCTCGTGGCACGCGCGCTGAACAGCGGCCGGCTGGCCAACGTGTCGCGCACGATCACCTTGGTGCCGTCCAACCCGCGCGAGGAAGTAGACGTGCTCATGCGCCTCATCACCACGCGGCACGATGTGTTCCCGAAGCTGTTCATCGTCGTCGGCAACATCGACGAGGCTTTCCGCGACTACGACCTGTCTCGCAACTTCTTCGAGATGAGGGACGAGTGCGGCCCGGTCTTGGTTGCTCCGCGCAGCGAGGTCGAGGCCGGCGGGTTGCGCATCCTGCGGGCGCGTCTGAGCGGCGGGCAACAGCCCGGCTACGGGGTCCAGATCCTCACCGGGCGGCCGAGACAGAGCGCCACGAAGTAGGCACGAGGGGGGCCTGATGGGCAGAACGCCACCTTCCCGCCCCAGGAAAGCGACACGGAAAGCAACACGGGGAGCAGCACGGGAAGCAACATCGAGCCACGTCTCTGGCTAGCATTTGGGGCTCCCGGGCCAGCACGCCCTCTGGCCCCAAACCGTTCCACCCATGCTCGACCTACTGCTGGCAGCTTCGTGTTGCTGTCTCCCGATCTCCGCGCCCCCCGCCACCTCCCTGGATGCGGCAGTGCAGGCACAAGCTCACGATGACAAGCCGCTGCGCGCGCTCGAAGCCTGGATGAAGCTCTGGCGCAACGACAAGATCGAATTCCGTCCGAAGAGGAAGAGCGAAAAGCCCCGCGACCTGCCCGAGTGGGAACCCATCGGCAAGGACTCGATTGCGGCGAAGTTCGGCCTCGCGCCCAAGAACGCGGTCGGCAACATCACCTGGAAGAGCGACCTCGAGATGATCCTCGAGGCCGTGGCGAAGCTCGACAACGCGGAGGCCGCGCAAGCGCTGCTCGAAGTGGCGGCTGTCGGCATCGATCCCGGCAAGTACACCGTCGAGATGGCGGCCCACGACGTGCGCAGCCTCGGCCAGGACTTCCTCGCCAAACTGCAGTCCGCTGCCGCGAAGGAGGAGATCGCGAGCGCGGCGCGAGGCTCTGCCAAGGTCGACAAGAACAGGATCCTGGGATTCCAGGCCGCCGCGGTTCGCTGCCTCGGGCGCATGAACGACAAGTCGTATCGCAGCGTGGTCGAGGCAGCACTCAGCGACAACGACGAGCTCGTCCGTGTGCATGCCGCGGAAGCACTGGAAAAGATGGGAATGGAGGAGTCGGGGCTCGCGCTGGTCAGTGCTCTCGACCGCGAGGCGAACGACGCGGTGCTGGCCGCCGTCGCGCATTCGCTGAAAACGATCTTCGCGAAGTATCTGAACGTCACCGAGTCGGCGCCGACGGCCGACAGCGGCAAGCCCGGCGAAGCGAAGCCCGCCGACCCGGCCGACAAGGGAGACAAGGCCGAGAAGAACGGGGAGCCCACACCGGCGCAACCCGCACCGGCGTCAGCGCCAGCCCCCGCGGCAACGCCGGCCGAGCTTCCCGAGGTCCTGCGTCTCGTGGTCCGTTCCTCGATCCATGCTCTCGGGCGCTCGAACTGGCGCGCGGACATGGAGCTCGTGCGGCTGCTCGGCGATTTCCGCTCGGTCGAGACCATACCGGCGCTGATCGCGATACTCGAGCGCTTCCGCGACCAACCCGATGACGTGAAGTCCGGCAAGCTGTCCGGGCTCTTGCTCTACCAGACGCACGAACTGCTCGTGAGCATGACGGGCGCAGTCTTTCCCGCCACTTCGCCCGAGAAGTGGCGCGAGTTCTGGGAGAAGGAGAAGGACAAGATCCAGGTCACCAAGCCGCGCGGGACCGGCCTCGAGAAGACCATGGCAGGCGGGTTCTGCGGCATCCCGGTGCAGGGCACACGCGTCGTGTTCGTGGTCGACGTCTCGCTCAGCATGGACTGGAACATGGACAAGGTGGAGGCGGACGGCCGCAAGACGCTGCAGAAGCGCATCGATTTCGCCAAGAGGGAACTGAACCGCGCCATGGATGTCATCGCGCCGAACGCGATGTTCAACCTCGTTACGTTCTGCGGCGACGAGAAGGCCACGCTCTGGAAGAAGGAGCTCCAGCCCGCCACCGAGGGCAACCGCAAGCTGTTCAAGAAATATGTCGAGGACATGGTCATCAAGCCCGGCACCAATATCTGGGCTGGTCTGCAGGAGGCCTTGAAGATCAAGTCGTTGGTCTACGGCACGCGTTACGAGTCCAACGTCGACGAGATCTTCGTCCTGTCCGACGGCGCCCCGACGGTCGGCGAGGTGACGAATCCGCTCGAGATCCTGGAGCTCGTGAAAGAAGCCAACAAGTTCGCCGGCATGCGCATCAACACGATCTTCATCAGCTCGGCCACGCCGGCGGAGTATCAGCGGCAAGAGCCGAAGATGGAGATCACGCCACAGGAGCTCATGAAGCGCATGGCCGAGGACAACCGCGGCAAGTTCCGCGAGCTGTGATGCTGGAACGCCGCAACGCGGAGAAAGAACGACGGCGAAGCACGCAAGCAACCCCGCTGCGGCGTTCCATCAAGACTTGCGCGCTACCTGCTTGACCTGCTTGACCTTCTTGGCCCGCGTCGGGCTGCCCTCGCGCAACAAGGGTCCCGTGAGCGCGACCAGGCTGCCGATGATCACGAGCACCCAGGCCGACCGGTCCGACTCCTTGATCGCCTCTTCGGGCACTTCGGCCAGGGCCAGCGCCATGCGGTGCTCGCCGCTCTGGAACGCGAACGTCGCATTGCCGATCGCGCGCCACAGGAAGAAGGTCGCGTCGACTTCATCACGCATGGCGCGATAGATGGCCACCTGGCCGTGCAGTACGAGCCCTGCGCCGAGCAACAGACCACCAAGCAGGGCACAGAACCACCGCACGATCGCCACGGCCATGCGTGCACGGTAGCGCCGTCCCCGCGCATCGTCACTTCGCGGTTTCGCCGGGGCCGGGCGCTGGCTTCACCTGGACGATGCGCTCGCCGTCGCGGAAGGCGATGCGATCGCCGAGTGCCAGCACCTCGCGCAGCTTCGGGTTCCCCTTGAGCAGCGCGAAGTAGGCATCCGAGAACGCCTCGACGGCGACGGCCTTCTTCTGCCAATCGTCGGGCAGCCCCTGCTCGACGAGGTCGGCGCCGGCGACGACGAAGACGCGGCCCGCCGCGCGCCGCAGCATCTCGCTCTTGCTGCGACTGTCCTTCTTCTCGGCTCGACGAGTGGCGCCGAGGTAGTAGTCGTCGCCCGCCGTCTCCAAGCTCTCTTCGACGGCGCCTTCCCCCGTCCGGGATTTGCCGAGCTCCGCCAGCGGCTTGGACGCAGTCGGAGCCGCGGGGTCGGATGCCGGCGCCGAGCGGCCACCCGTGGCCGGACCCGTGGGACCACCCGTGGCGGGGGCGCCGGCGCTACCTGGCACGCGATCTCGCGGCCCCATGTCGCCCCAACGCTGGCCGTCGGCCGGCGGGACTCCCGCGAGCCGCATGCCCTCCTCGACGATGAGTTGCGACGTGTAGGGCGTGACTATGCCGTAGCGCGTGGCGAGCCGCCGCACCTCGTCGATCAGTTCCTGCTTCTGGCCGTTGCGACGGATCGCATCGAGCAACGAAGCGATGTGCTGGCGTGCCCACAGCGTCTGCACGAACGAGTGCTGCTCGGATGCCGCAGGGAAGTCGACCTGGAACACGAACTCACGCTCGGCGCCGTTCTGCTTGCCGCGCACGCGAACGGTGTGCCTGCCCGAGTCGCGGTAGCGCCCGACCACCTGCATCATCTCGCCGCAGAACAGGTCGCGCGTGCGCGTCGGGTGCACGTCGAACGCGTCGAGCCCGTCGCAGCGCACTTCGACGTCGGTCAGCGCCGCCTGCGCGATCTTCTGGCACAGCGCGTCGACCTTGAGCTCGATCTTCTCCTTGTTGCGCACGAAGTCGCGCGCGCCGCGGTGCTGCTGCACGAGATCGTCGAGCAACCGCACGTCGATCTCGTCCCCGACGCCGAGCGCGAACACGCGCGTCGAACGCAGGTCCACGCTCTTCGTGAGGTCGAGGATCTGCTGCGGGTTCGTGAGACCCATGGTCGGCTGGCCATCCGTGACGAACACGATCTGCGGCAGCCAGACGCCGCCGTCGTCGGCCGGCGGAATCGCGGCTTCGAGCGCCTGTTGCAGCGCCCCGCTGATGTTGGTGCCCCCCATCGCCGCGAGCCGGTCCACGCGCTGCAACGCCGACGCGAGGTTCTGCTCGCTGGCGAGCTGCGGCTTGTCGAAGAAGGTCTGCACTGCCGAGGCGAACGTGACGACCTGGAACAGGTCGGTCGGCCGCAGGCTGCGTAGGAACATGCGCACTGCCGCCTTGGCCTGTTCGATCTTGTCGCCGGCCATCGAGCCCGAGGTGTCGACGACGAGTTGCACGCACCGGCGCTGTACGACCTTGTCCTTGCCGAGCGCGCGCGGCGGCGACAACAGCAGCGTGAAGTAGCCGGCGTCGGGCGTCTGGCGGAACGCCAGCATGTGCAACCCGAACTCCTGCTCGCTGAGACCGTAGAGCACGCGCAGATCTTCGAGCTGCGCAGCGGAGCCTTCGAACGTAACGGTCGCTTCGTGCTCTCCGATGCGCCGGATCTCCGCGGTCGCATACGGCGCGATGATCGTGCTGAGCGCAGTCTGGGACTTGATGCGCACGTCGAGCGCGATCGGACCGCAAGCAGCATCCCCGAGCTGCGAGGCCCGCAGCGGCCACACCCATTCGTAGATGCCCCCGAGTGGCTGCAAGACCTGGCGCAGGCGCACCGTGACGCCGACGTCGCCACGCGCCGGGATCGGGAAGATGCGCGCGCGCAACATGCTCTCGCCCGCGTACTCGAGCAGCCCCGGATCACGCCGCTGCCGCACGATCTGCTCGTAGACCGACCGCGCTTTGCCCGCATCGAGCACTTCGCCCGCGATCTCCTTGCCGCCCACCGTCATCGTGAATCCGTCCGCGATCGCGCCGGCCGGCAGCGGCAGGAACCAGGTGCCTTCCGCATCACGCGGGCCGTCGTTGTGGAAGACCTGGTCGATCGACGTCGTCGCGACTCCATCGACGATCTCCGCATGCACGGCGGTGCGCACGATCCGCACGATCGGCACCCCTGGACGCGGCAGTGGCTCGACGACGATGGGGCCATGCGGGTCGGGAGGCGTGGGGCCGATCAAGAGGCCCTGGGCAGTCAGCGGAACAGCGAGACAGAACGACAGCACGAACGTCAAACGGTTCATTCAGGTCACCTGAGGTTGCGGGCGGGCCGCGCAGTGCATGCGGCGTGCCGGTCGCGCCACAACGTGCGGCGCGCCGCGGCGGTTCCCGCTCGTTCCGAAACGGGAACGCTTCGTCTGGCTGCGGTCAGTTTCGCGCCATGGCAACGGCCTCCAGGCCGGATGTCGGCCGCGCATGGTCCGAAAAGCGCATCGGAGAATCAGCCGCCCGACCGCTATCATCGGAACTCCATGTTTGCCCTTGTTCTCACGTTCTTCTTGCCGGCTCAGGATCCCGAGCCTGCGCCTCCTGCACCACCGGCGGCCGCGCCGGCTGCAGCTCCGGCTGCAGCTCCGGCCACAGCTCCGAAGGTCGAGCCGTGGGACGACAAGACCGCCAAGGCAGCGGCCGACGAGTTCACGAAGCTCATGAAGGGCACGCCGTCGATGGCGGAGAAGAACCAGCTGCTCGAGCGCCTGTCGACGGGCTCCAACAAGCTCCTGCTGAAGCCGCTCGCGCAGCTCGTCGAGAACGACAAGTCACTCGTGATCCGGAAGCGCGCCGCGGAGCTGATCGCGAACCAACCGGCCGGCGACGCCAACGGCCAGATCCTGAAGCTGCTCAAGAGCCCGAAGGTCGGCCCGCAACACACTGTGATGGGCGTCCTCGTGCGCGGGCTCTCACGCTGCGGCTACGCGAGCAAGCAGTGGTCGGAGATCGAAGACCTGTTCGAGCGCGAGTACGACCTCGAGCGAGTCCCGCTGCAGGAAGCCATCCTCGAGCTCGTCACCGTTCACAAGGAGAAGCAGGCGATCGAGATGTTGCTGCGCAACCTCGACGAGCCGATCCCAGCGGACGTCCAAGGGCAACACAATCCGCCGGCCGCGTATTGGGAAGCGCGTTGGAAGTCCTGGGCGATCTGGAAGGGCAAGGTCGCCGATGCGGTGTTCGCGGTCACGGGCCAGCGATTCAGCAAGGCAGCCGAGGCGGAGGCCTGGCTGAAGAAGAACCCTCTCAAGTGAGTGCTCCCGCGGCCGAACCGCTGCGCGATCCAGTGGCCTTCCTGCGCGAGGCCGCGCCGTGGCTGGAGGCCAAAGAGCTGGGTGTGTGCATCGTCGGATCCTACGCACTCGCGATGGCGTGTCGGGCCAAGGGCTTGCCGGCACCAGAGCCAGCCGATCTCGATCTCGCGTGGGCACTCGACCTCGATGCAGGCAAGGCGTTGTTGCAGCAACACCGCGTCTTCGTGCCGACCACCGAGGGCAATCAGGAACGCGGCACCCTGGCGATGAAGGTCGGCGGGCGGCGCATCGAGATCACGACCTTCCGCGCCGGGCGCGCTTTTGACCCGATGGCCGCGCGCATCGCCGCCGACCTCGGCGAACGGGACATGACGATCGGCGCGCTCGCGATCGAGCTCGCCACCTCGTCGATGCACGACCCGACCAACGGTCTCGCCGACTGGCAGCAACGAATCATTGCTCCGGTTGGCAACCCCGCGCAACGCGTGAAGGAGCATCCGATCCGGTGGCTGCGCTACTACCGCAAGGCGCACGAGCTCGGTTTCGACCTCGATCACTCGATCCGGCGCATCGCGCTCGAGCCGGCCATCCTGCATCAGCTGCCACCCGAGGCCATGGCGCTCGAGCTGCGCGCGATGCTCGATCGGTGTCCTTCCCCGGGCAGGTGTCTGCTCGAGCTGCACGAAGCGGGACTGCTCGAAGTGATCTCGCCCGAGCTCGTTCGGCAGTTCGACGGCCGACCCGCTGGCCCGCAGCGTTGGCATCCCGAGGTCTCGCAGGCGCTGCACTTGATCCTGGCCCTCGAGTGGGCCGTCGCACAGACCCGGCACCTCGACGAGAGGACCCGCCTGGCCGTTCGCATCGCGGTCCTCTGCCACGACCTCGGCAAGGGCTACACGAAGCCCGAGGACTTGCCGAGCCACCACGGTCACGAACAAGAAGGCCTCGCGCACGTCGATCGGCTGCTCGCGCGCTGGCCGGGTCTCGCCGACAGCCGCGCGCACTCGCTGGCGCGTGACGTCTGCGCACTGCACTTGCTGATCCTCGACTTCGGCGAGCTGCGCGCCGGCACGCTGGCGCAGCTCTACGACCGCTACTTCCGCCCCGTCGATTATCCGGTCGAGCTGTTCGCGCTCGCGGTCGCCGCCGACACCGCGGGGCGACTCGGTGCTCACGACCGGGGCATGATGGTGTGTGGACGACTCACCGACGAACTCGTCTGGCTACGCAAAACGTGCGCCAAGGTCGACGCCGCAGACCTGCGCCGGCAGTGGCCCGACGTCGAGAAGTTTCGCTCCGCCCTGCACGAGGCACGCGCGAAGGCGATCGCCGCGAGCCTGCACGAACGGCCGCGCGCCGAGCACGCCGCGGCTCCGGCAGACGAACCCCGGACGTAGCGCTCGCGCGCCCTCGCGACTGCGCTGAGCACCCGCGAAGGCCCGCGGAAAAGCCGGCGCGCAGGAGTCGAAACTGCTCGATGCTTGCTTACGATGCCCCCCTCCCCGCGCTCCCCTGACTGCAACCTCGTCCGGAGCCGTGCGGCAACCCGGGAGCACCGGCGCGCATCCTGGCGACAGAGTTGCTGTCGCCTTGGGCGCTCCGACGGGGACGTCCAACCTTCCAATCGATTCCGCAGAGTTCAGTGCTGAGGAACTGCGATGAAGAACAACAAGAAGGCCGCGAACGGCAACTCGGGTGTTGTCACCCTGCCCCCCGCCCAAGGCGACACCGAGCGCGAGCCGATCCGCTCGCCCGCGGACCGCGACGCATTCAGCAGGGGGCTGCTCAAGGCCATGATGGCCTTCCGCGACGGCCGGTTCGACATCCGCATGCCCGCGGACATCACGGGCGTCGAAGGCAAGATCGCCGACGTCTTCAACAGCATCCTGACGGTCACTGAGCGGCGCGCGAGAGAGACCGCGCGCGTGTGCCGCGCCGTTGGCAAGGAGGGGCAGCTCAAGCAGCGCATGACCTTGCCGGGCCTCGCAGGTGGTTGGCTCGACGAGGTCGTGGCGATCAACACGCTGATCGACGACCTCGCGTGGCCGACCACCGAGGTGACGCGCGCGGTCGGCGCAGTCGCCAAGGGCGACCTCGGCCAGGCGATGGCTCTCGAGGTGAACGGCCGGCCGCTCGAAGGAGAGTTCCTGCGCTCGGCCAAGCTCGTGAACCGCATGATCGATCAGCTCTCCGTGTTCACCTCCGAGGTCACGCGCGTGGCGCGCGAGGTCGGCACCGAGGGCAAACTCGGCGGGCAGGCGCAGGTCCGCGGTGTCTCGGGCGTCTGGAAGGAGCTCACCGAGTCCGTGAACCACATGGCGGGCAACCTGACGGACCAGGAGCGCAACATCGCCGAGGTGACGATCGCCGTGGCCGACGGCGACCTGTCCAAGAAGATCACGGTCGACGTGCGCGGCGAGATCCTGCAGCTCAAGGAGGCCATCAACACGATGGTCGACCAGCTGCGTTCGTTCGCCTCCGAAGTGACGCGTGTCGCGCGCGAGGTCGGCACCGAGGGCAAGCTCGGCGGCCAGGCCGTGGTCCCGGGCGTGGCCGGGACGTGGAAGGACCTGACCGACAACGTCAACTCGATGGCCTCCAACCTGACGGGTCAGGTGCGCAACATCGCGGCCGTGGCCACGGCCATCGCGCGCGGCGACCTGTCGCGCAAGATCACGGTCGACGTCAAGGGCGAGATCCTCGAGCTCAAGAACACGATCAACACGATGGTCGACCAGCTCAACGCCTTCGCGTCCGAAGTCACGCGCGTGGCGCGCGAGGTCGGCACCGAAGGCAAGCTCGGCGGCCAGGCAACGGTGTCCGGCGTGGCGGGCACGTGGAAGGACCTGACCGACTCGGTCAACGCGATGGGCACCAACCTCACGGGCCAGGTGCGCAACATCGCCGAGGTCACGACCGCCGTCGCACGCGGCGACCTGTCGCGCAAGATCACGGTCGACGTCAAGGGAGAGATCCTCGAGCTCAAGAACACGATCAACACGATGGTCGACCAGCTCAACGCCTTCGCGTCCGAAGTGACGCGCGTCGCGCGCGAAGTCGGCACCGAGGGCAAGCTCGGCGGCCAGGCCGTCGTGCCGGGCGTGGCCGGCACCTGGAAGAGCCTGACCGACTCGGTCAACGCGATGGCCAGTAACCTGACGGCGCAGGTGCGCAACATCGCCGGCGTGACGACGGCCGTCGCGCGCGGCGACCTGTCGCGCAAGATCACGGTCGACGTCGAGGGCGAGATCCTCGAGCTCAAGAACACGATCAACACGATGGTCGACCAGCTCAACGCCTTCGCGTCCGAGGTCAGCCGCGTGGCGCGCGAGGTCGGCACCGAAGGCAAGCTCGGCGGCCGAGCCGTCGTGAGCGGCGTCGGCGGCACCTGGAAGGACCTGACCGACAACGTGAACTCGATGGCCTCGAACCTGACCGGTCAGGTGCGCAACATCGCCGAGGTCACGACTGCCGTCGCGCGCGGCGACCTGTCGCGCAAGATCACGGTCGACGTCGAGGGCGAGATCCTCGAGCTCAAGAACACCATCAACACGATGGTCGACCAGCTCAACGCCTTCGCGTCCGAAGTCACGCGCGTCGCGCGCGAGGTCGGCACCGAAGGCAAGCTAGGCGGCCAGGCCGCGGTGCCCGGCGTGGCCGGCACGTGGAAGAGCCTGACCGACTCGGTCAACGCGATGGCGTCCAACCTCACGGCCCAGGTGCGCAACATCGCCGAGGTCACGACGGCCGTCGCGCGCGGCGACCTGTCGCGCAAGATCGCGGTCGACGTCAAGGGCGAGATCCTCGAGCTCAAGAACACGATCAACACGATGGTCGACCAGCTGCGTTCGTTCGCGTCCGAAGTGACGCGCGTCGCGCGCGAGGTCGGCACCGAAGGCAAGCTCGGGGGTCAGGCCGAAGTGTCCGGCGTGGCCGGCACGTGGAAGGACCTGACCGACTCGGTCAACGTCATGGCGGCCAACCTCACCGACCAGGTGCGCGGCATCGTCAAGGTCGTCACGGCCGTGGCCGACGGCAACCTGCGCCAGAAGCTCACGGTCGAGGCGAAGGGCGAGGTCGCGGCGCTGGCCGAGACGATCAACAGCATGACCGACACGCTGGCCACCTTCGCCGAGCAGGTCACGAACGTCGCGCGTGAAGTCGGCGTCGAGGGGCGTCTCGGCGGCCAGGCCAACGTTCCGGGCGCGGCGGGCACGTGGAAGGACCTGACCGGCAACGTGAACCTGTTGGCCGCCAACCTCACGAACCAGGTGCGCGCGATCGCCGAGGTGGCCACCGCCGTCACGAAGGGCGACCTCACGCGCTCGATCCAGGTCGAGGCGCGCGGCGAGGTGGCCGAGCTCAAGGACAACATCAACACGATGATCGACAACCTGCGCGGCACCACCGAGCGCAACCAGGAGCAGGACTGGCTCAAGACCAACCTGGCCAAGTTCACGCGCATGCTGCAGGGCCAACGCGACCTCGTGACCGTCGGCAAGATGCTGCTGTCCGAGCTCGCGCCGCTCGTGAACGCACAGCAGGGCACGATCTACCTGATGAACCAGGCCGAGGGAACGGAGCGCCCCGCGTTGCAGATCCTGGCCGGCTACGCGCGTTGGCAGGGCCAGCCGCAGCGCATCGAGGTCGGCGAAGGCCTCGTCGGCCAGTGCGCGCTCGAGAAGCAGCGCGTCATGATCAGCGATGTGCCGCAAGGCTACACGCGCATCCACTCGAGTCTCGGCGCGCTGCAGCCGGTCAACATCGTCGTGCTGCCGGCGCTGTTCGAGGGCGAGACCAAGGCCGTCATCGAGCTGGCCTCGCTGCTGCCGTTCACGTCGATGCACCAGACGTTCCTCGAGCAGCTCACGCAGTCCATCGGCGTCGTGCTCAACACGATCGAGGCGACGATGCGCACCGAGAACCTGCTGCAACAGTCGCAGCAGCTCACGCTCGAATTGCAGACGCGCCAGACCGAGCTGCAGCAGACCAATGAACAGCTCGCGACCAAGGCCAAGCAGCTCGCCGAGCAGAACGCCGAGGTCGAGCGCAAGAACATGGAGGTCGAGCAGGCGCGCAGCGCGCTCGAGGAGAAGGCCGCCGAGCTGGCCTTGACCTCGAAGTACAAGTCCGAGTTCCTGGCCAACATGTCGCACGAGTTGCGCACGCCGCTGAACTCGGTGCTCATCCTGGCCCAACAACTGGCCGACAACGCGGGCACCAACCTGACTCCCAAGCAGGTCGAGTTCGCGCGCAACATCCACTCGTCGGGCACCGACCTGCTGACGCTGATCAACGACATCCTCGACCTGTCCAAGATCGAGTCCGGAACGGTCACGGTCGAGGCCGAGGAGATCACGTTCGTGGCGCTGCGCGACACCGTCGAGCGCACGTTCCACCACATCGCCGAATCGCGCAACCTCGCGTTCGCAGTCGAGATCGACCCGTCGCTGCCGCCGACCTTCACGAACGATCCCAAGCGCCTGCAGCAGATCCTCAAGAACCTGCTGTCCAACGCGTTCAAGTTCACTTCGCAGGGCAAGGTCTCGATGACCGTCAAGCCCGTGACGTCGGGCTGGAGCAGCGACCACCCGATCCTGCGCCTGGCCCAGAGCGTGTTCGCCGTCGCGGTCTCGGACACGGGCATCGGCATCGCGCCAGACAAGCAGCGTTTGATCTTCGAGGCGTTCCAGCAAGCGGACGCGGGCACGAGCCGCAAATTCGGCGGCACTGGTCTCGGCCTCGCGATCAGCCGCGAGCTCGCGACGCTGCTCGGCGGCGAGATCCGACTCGTCAGCGCCCCCGCCCAGGGCAGCACGTTCACGCTCTATCTGCCGCTCACCTACACGGGTCCGGCGCGCACCGCGGCCGCGCCGACTTCGGCCGCGCAGACGCCACTGTCGGCGCGCGTCATCGCCGAAGAGATCGTGCCCGACGATCGCACGCGCATCGAGCCCGGCGACAACGTGATGTTGATCGTGGACGACGACCCGAACTACGCGCGGATCCTGCTCGGGCTCGCGCACCAGAAGGGTTTCAAGGGCCTGATCGCCAACCGCGGCCAGCTCGGGATCTCGCTGGCCCGCCAGTATCTGCCCACGGCGATCACGCTCGACGTGTTCCTGCCGGACATGCTGGGCTGGACCGTGCTCAGCACCCTCAAGCTCGATCCGGCCACGCGTCACATCCCCGTGCAGATCCTCACGGTCGAGGAGGAGCGCCAGCACGGCCTCGCGCACGGCGCGTTCTCGTACATGATCAAACCGGCCACGACCGAGGATCTCGAACAGGCGTTCGATCGCATCCGCACCTATGTCACGCCGCACACGAAGCGCCTGCTGATCGTGGAGGACAACGAGATCGAGCGCAGCAGCATCGTCGAGCTGCTGTCCCACGACGACATCGAGGTCACGGCCGTCGGCACGGGCCACGAGGCACTGCAGACGCTGCTCGACCTGCCGTTCGACTGCTGCGTGGTCGACCTGCGACTGCCCGACATGAGCGGCTTCGAGCTGCTCGAGAAACTGCAGGCCGAGCCCGTGTTGCGGAACATCCCGGTCGTGGTGTTCACGGGCAAGGTGCTGAGCGAGGAGGAGGAGGAGCGCCTACGGCTCGTGTCCAAGAGCATCGTGCTCAAGGACGTGCAGTCGCCCGACCGCCTGTTCGACGAGACTTCGCTGTTCCTGCACCGCAAGATCTCGGAGCTGCTCGAGCACCAGCGCAAGATGCTCGAGCGGCTGCAGACCTCGAGCGAGATCCTGCACGGCCGCAAGGTGCTCGTCGTGGACGACGACGCGCGCAACATCTTCGCGCTCACGACCGTGCTCGAGAACGAGGGCATGGAGGTGCTGGCCGCCACGAACGGGCGCCAGGCCATCGAGAACATCGAACGCACGAAAGACCTGAGCGTCGTGCTGATGGACATCATGATGCCCGAGATGGACGGCTACGAGACCATGCGCGAGATCCGCAAGGTGCCGCGCTTCCGGTCGCTCCCGATCCTTGCGCTGACCGCCAAGGCGATGAAGGGCGACCGCGAGAAGTGCCTGCAGGCCGGCGCCTCGGACTACATCGCCAAGCCCGTGAACCCGGCCCAGCTCCTGTCCCTGCTGCGCGTGTGGCTCTACCGCTAGCCGGAGGGACAAGCGTGAATTCTCGCGCCCGCATCCTGCTCGTCGACGACCAAGCCGGCAACCTCGAGGTCCTCGAGACGGTCCTGGCTTCGCCCGACCACGAGCTCGTGCAGGCGCATTCGGCCGAGGAAGCGCTGCTCGCGCTGCTCGGTCAGGAGTTTGCCGCCATCGTGCTCGACATCCGCATGCCGGGCATGAGCGGCATCGAGCTCGCGCAGATCATCAAGCAGCGCAAGCGCACGCAGCACGTACCGATCCTGTTCCTGACCGCCTACCTGCTCGAAGAAACGGACATCCTGCGCGGCTACGGCGCGGGCGCCGTCGACTACCTCAGCAAACCGATCAACCCGGAGATCCTGCGGTCGAAGGTCGCCGTCTTCGTCGAGCTGTTCCGCAAGAGCCATGCGCTCGCGTCGGCGAATGCCGACCTCGAGAACGAGATCACCGAGCGCAAGCGCGCCCAGGACGAGCTGCGGCAGGTCAACGAGGCGCTCGAAGCGCGCGTCGCGGAACGGACCTCCGAGCTGTCGCAGGCGAACGATGCGATGCGCGAGAGCGAGAATCGGCTGCGCATGGCTGCCGAAGTCGCGGGGACCGTCGTCGCCGACGTGGAACTGCCCTCGGGGCACGTGCGCGGCGGGTCCGACCTCGCGCACCTGCTCGGACTCCCCGGCGAAGAGGTGCTGCTCGCGCCAACCGAAGCGCTCGCGCTCGTCCATCCCGACGACCGCGAGCGTGTCCGGCGCAGCGCCGAGGCGGCGCAGCAGGCCGGCAGCTCGGGTCTGTTGCAGTGCGAGCACCGCATGCTGTGCGCGGACGGGACCATCCGCTGGGTAGACGTGCGCGCATGCCTGGCCCCGTCGAGCGCGGGCGACGGCAACGCTGCTCGCCGCTTCGTGTGTGTCGTGCTGGACATCACCGCGCGCAAGGAGGCCGACGCCGAGATGCGGCGCAAGACGCTCGCGCTCGAGCAGCAGAACCGCCTGCTCGACGAGTTCGCGCACCTCGTATCGCACGATCTCAAGGCGCCGCTGCGCGGCATCTGTCACGTCGCGGAATGGCTCCGGTCAGACCATCGGGAAGCGCTTGGCGCCGCGGGTCGCGGCCACTTGGACCTGCTTGTCGAGCGCTCGCAGAAGATGAACGCGCTGATCCAGGGGCTGCTCGAGCGTGCGCGTGCGGGTCAGGACACGGGACGCGACGAGGCATTCGATGCCGGCCAGGCCCTGGCGACCGTGATCGCCATGCTGTCGCCGCCGTCGAACATCACGATCACCACGCGGCCCCTGCCGCAGATCCACTACGACCGCCTGCACTTCGAACGCATCCTGCAGAACCTGATCGGCAACGCGATCCAGCACATGGGTCGGCCCAATGGCCACGTATCGGTCGAGGTCGACGAGTTGCCGGAGGCCTGGCGTTTCGCGATTCGCGACGACGGGATCGGCATCGCCGACCAGGACCAACCGCGAGTCTTCGACATGTTCGTCGCCGGGAGACCGTCCGACAAGAACGGCACGAGTGGCGTCGGCCTCGCGATCGTGCGCTCCATCGTCGAGCGCCACGGCGGGCGCGTGTGGGTCGAATCCGCACCGGGACGCGGCAGCTGCTTCTTCTTCACGGTGCCCAGGACGGCCTCGACACAGAGCTGATCGCTACTTCTGCAGCTGAAGCTCCGTCGTGATGGTCTCGCCACCCTTCACTTCCACTTCGACTTCGGGGCCGAAGCTCTCTGGCTCGATCTGCTGTGCGCGCACGGCATACTTGCCCGCCGCGAGGCCGTCGATGCGAAAGCTGCCGCCCATGGCCACGGTCGGCTCGGACCACGAAGTGGCACCTTCGGCCCGGTGCTGCACCAGGGCCACCGGCACCGTCTTGCCATCGCGCGCGACGACCGTGCCGCGAATGCGCCCCGCGGACCCCATCTCGACGCGACCACAGTCCGTGGTCCGCTGCTCGACGACCGTCTGGCCCTTCAACTCGACCGGCGCGTACTTCTTGTGCGTGACGCGCACGGTGTATTCGCCTGCCGGCACGTCCTCGACTTCGGCCCAGCCGTCGGCGCCGGTCTGCGCTCGCTGCGAGCCCATCGTCATCGTCGTGGTCTCGCCGCCCGCGTTCGGGCCGTTGACCGAGACCATCATGACCATGCGCTGCTGGCGCGGACGCTGGCCGGCCGCTCCTGCGCTCGCGCGCGCGATCTCGACCTCGGCTCCACTGACAGCCTCGCCCGTGTCCTTGGCGCACGCTTGCACGCGCAGCTTGCCGGTCCGAAGCACCAGATCCTGACGCAGCTCCGACAGGTTCGGCGGCACATCGAAGTCCGCCGTCGCCTTCACGAGCTGATCGGCCTTGCCGTAGCGCGCCGTGTAGCTGCCGCTCTCGACGTCGTCGATCGCGAACGAACCGTCGTCGGCAGTCTTCGTCGACCGCCCCCCCATGCCCGGCAGCCCGATGTCTGCCCCTCCGCGTTGCTGCAACTCGATCGTACAGCCAGCGACCGGTCCATCGGCTCCGGTCACCGCGCCGTGAACCCTCGTCAGAACGGGTTTGCTGAGCTCGATGCGCGTGGTCTCGCCCGCCGCCACCGTGAACTGCTTCTGCGTCGACTCGATGGCATCGTCCTGGCCGAAGCTGACGAAGGCCATGTCGCCAACCCTCGCCGTGCTGGCCGGGCGCAGCAGGACCACCTCGTAGTTGCCAGCGGCGAGCGGACCGACGCGGCCGAGCCCGGCGTCGTTCGTCTTGCCGGTCAGGTCGCGACTGTCCTCGCTGTCCGGCCCACTGACGCGGAAGCTCACGCCGCTCGCAGTCGAGCCGTCCGCACCCGTGACGAGCACTTCGGCGAATCCCGGCTTGCGCAGCGTGAGACTCGCGTCGACAGTCCCGGTTTCCGGCAGCACGAGGCGCGCCGCGTTGGCCGGCGCAAACTCCGCGTGGGTCGCGAGCAGCTGCACCTGGCCGGCCGGCAGACCCGTCAACAGCGCTTGGCCCTCGGCATCCGTGGTCACCGTGCCGAGCGACTCGGGCCCTGCGGCGATGTGCACGTCGCCGTTGTCGTTGGTCACTCCGACGCGACGCGTCCGAAAGCCCCTGCCATTGCCTGGCTGCTCACGCTCCGCCGGTCTCCTGGCCTGCACCTTGGCGCCGGCGACGGGCGCTCCGCCCTCGTCGACCACCTTGACGCGCGCCGTGGCGCCGAGGTCGGCAACGAGTCGCACGCCTTTCGTGGTCTGTGCCGGCAACACCTGCACGTCGGGTGACTGGACGGGCAGGTGGTCCTTGCCGGTCGCAGCAACCGTCACCAGGCCGGGGCGCACTCCCTCGACGCGGAACCTGCCATCCGCCTCCGTCGTCGCGGCCCCGGTTCCCGACACCACAGGCAGATCTTCCCCGGGCGCGAACATGACGTCGGGTCCCTGACCGTTCGGTCTCGCCACCACGCGACTGCCTGCGACCGGTGTGCCGTCGGCGCCGACCAGCACGCCTTCGACACTGCCGAGGCGCTCGACGCGCAACACGAGATTGCCGGTGCCCACGGGGACGTCGACGGCCGTCGCCGAGGTGTGCCCGCCACCGAAGGTCCGCACGGTGGCCGTCTCGGTCGACAATCCCGACAACGTGAAGAACCCGTTCGCGTCGGTCGTGGTCGACTCGTCCGTAGCGAACCGTTCGATCGCCATGCCGCCGCGCGACTCCTTGCGCTTGCTGCCGACCTTGCAGCTCGAAACACCGACGCCGCGCTCGTCGACCACCTGACCGGCGATTGCCTGGCCGGGCCGTACGACGACGACTGTTTCGCGCTGCTCTTCGGGCGCGAGCGTGAACTCCTGGACCGTGGGCAGGAACCTGCCCGACGCCGTGCGCAGCGTCCATTTGCCGGGCCGCAGCATGCCGAGCGAGAACGCGCCATCGGCGCCCGTCTTCGTGCTGCTCAAAGCACCGAAACCCGCGAAGCCCAGTTCGCCGACACCCACGTTGACGATCACGTCGGCGATCGGCCTGCCGTGTTCGTCCTGCACGATGCCGCGCAGGATGCCTTCCTTGGCCACCACGAGGTCGCCGAGGTCCTGGTCGCTCTTGCTTCCTTTGATCAGCGGCACGCGGCTCGCGAAGACGAGGTGGTCGGAGTCGAGTTCGAGGCGGGCGTCGCGGTCCGCGGCGAGCGGGAACTGGAAGGTGCCATCGCCGCGCGTCGTGCAGGTCGGCTTGCCCTCGCGCCCCGTGCGGGGCTGCCCGCCCGGCAACGGCAGATCGGCGATGTCGATGTCTCCGAAGCCATCGACGCGATTCCAGCTGTTGAGCACGAGCTCGACCGAACCACGCGGCGCCCCCGAGCCATCGACGATGCGGCCGCGCACCATTGCCGGCCCCCGGTCACCACCATTGCCCGCGGCGGAAGGTGCTGCCGTGCGGTGGAGGCCCGGGGCCTCGGCGGCGGCGGGCGGTCGCTCGACGCTCATTGCCTGTGGTGTGGCCTTGGTCGTGGCAGCATTTGGCGTCTCGACCGGAGCGGTGTGGCCGGGCTCGACGTCAGCCCCTCCCCGCAGCAAGAACCAGCAAGTGACACCCAAAACGGCGAACAGGACGAAGACCAGGGCCTTTGCGTTCATAGGGGGGCGACGAGCAACGAGAGACGCGACGACGCGCCAGGTCCAGCCGGAACTCCGCGCCTCATCGAATGGCTGCGAGTGCAAGGGAGCGACGCCCGCTCTACGCTACCGGACGCCATGCCGAGTCTGCCGCACCACAAGAACCGCCGCCGCGAGTTCCTCGACGCCATCGACGCCCCGGTCCTGCTGATGGCCGGCAACTGGATCGCGCGCAACTACCCGGCGAACTGGAGTCCGTTCCGCGCCGACAGCACCTTCCTGTTCTTCTTCGCCGATCCGGAGCCGAACTCGGCCGCGCTGTTCGATCCCGAGGACGCAACGGTCACGCTGTTCCTCGACGAACGGACGCCGGAGGATGCGCTCTGGCACGGGCCGGTGCCGAGCTTCGCCGACATGAGGAAGCTGCACGGCGTGGACGCCGTCGAGAAGCGCGCCGACCTGGCGAGGGTCGTCGCGAAGAAGTGTGGCAAGCGCCGGGTTCGCACGGTCGGAGTGCCCGACCCGCGCGCGACCGCCGAGGCCGCCGCGATCGCCGCAGGCACTGTCGACTTCTTCGACACGTCGAAGATCGGCGACAAGGACCTCCTGCTCGCGATCGCCACTCTGCGCAGTCACAAGGCCCCCGACGAGCTCGCCGAGATGCGGCAGGCGGCCGTCGTCACGCATCAGGCCCACACGCTCGCGATGGCACGCACGCGCGCCGGTATCTACGAACAGGAGCTCGTCGGGCACGTCGAGGGCACGTTCGCGCGCCACGGCTGCGTGCCGGCCTACAACACGATCCTCTCGGTCCGCGGTGAGGTGCTGCACAACCATGCCCACGACAACCTGCTCATGGAGACCGATCTCGTGCTGCTCGACGCCGGCGCCGAGCGACCGAGCGGCTACTGCGCGGACGTGACGCGGACCTGGCCCGTCGGCGGCCGGTTCTCGCCCGAGGCGCGCGACGTGTACGACGTCGTGCTCGCCGCGGAGCTGGCCGCGATCGCCGCCGTGAAGCCTGGCGTGCGTTATCGCGATCTGCACCTGCTGGCCTCGCGCGTGCTGACCGACGGACTCGTGCAGATGGGTCTCATGAAGGGCAAGGCCGATTCACTCGTCGAGAGTGGCGCGCATGCGATGTTCTTCCCACACGGCGTCGGGCACCTGCTCGGCCTCGACGTCCACGACATGGAGGCCTTTGGCGACCTGATCGCCTATGCACCCGGTCGCACGCGCAGCAAGCAGTTCGGCACGGCCTACCTGCGCCTCGATCTCGACCTGCAGCCGGGCATGTGTTTCACGATCGAACCGGGCCTCTACTTCGTGCCGGCGATCCTGCACGACCCGAAGTTCCGCGAGCAGTTCCGGGGCCAGGTCGACTTCGCGCACGCCGAGAACTTCCTGACGATGAACTCGCTGCGTGGCTTCGGCGGCATCCGCATCGAAGACGACGTCGTCTGCACCGAATCCGGCCACGAGGTCCTGACCGCAGCGATCCCGAAGAACCCCGTCGCGGTCGAAGCCCTGGTCGGCAGCGCCGGCATCTGAGCCACAGCGTCCCCCGGTACCATGGCCATCGCCTTCTCGCGCGCGCTGGGCCAGCTCTTCGACCCGCGCATCCTCACGCTGCTCGGCCTCAGCGTGCTGCTCAGCACGGGCTGCTTCGTCGCCGCGTGGTTCGGCGTCGACTGGCTGCTCACGGCAGGTCTCGGCGACTACGTGTCGTCGTCGTTGTTCCTCGGCGCGCTCGGCGGCTTCGTGACGCTCGTGCTCGCGTGGTTCCTGTTCCCGTTCGTCGCGAGTGCCTTCGTGCTGCTGTTCCTCGAGCGCGTAGCGCGCATCGTCGAAGCACGCCACTATCCCGATCTGCCGCCCGCGCCGGGTCTGCCGTGGCTGGCGGCGACCTTTAGCAGTCTCGGGTTCCTCGCGAGCGTGCTCGCGGCGAACGTGCTGCTGCTTCTGCTGCTCGTGTTCTTTCCGATCGCCTACCCGATCGGCTACCTCGTGGTGAACGGCTGGCTGCTCGGCCGCGAGTACTTCGAGCTCGTGGCGCTGCGCCGGATCTCGCCTGCCGCAGCGAGGACCATGCGGGATCGCCGCCGGCCGGAACTGCTCCTGACCGGCATCGGCCTCACGTTCCTGTTCACGCTGCCCATCGTGAACCTCGTGATCCCGATCCTCGCGACCGCGACGCTCGTGCATCGCTTCGAGGACTGGCGGCGCAACTCGCATGTTCAGGCCGGCGGCGGATAGAGCAGCACGGGAACGTGCGCATGCCGCAGGACCTGCTCGGCCACCGAGCCGAGCAGCAGACGCCGCAGGCCGGAGCGACCGTGCGTCGCCATCGCGACGAAATCGGCCTTCTTCTTGTGCGCGAAGTCGACGATCGCGCGCGGCACATCCGATGCCTCGAGCACGACGGTCTCGTCACACAGATCGCGCCCGAACTGATCGGCGAAGGCGGCCAGTGCCTTCTGCCACTCCTGCTTGACCTGCACCGGATCGGGGTAGACGGCCATGAGTCCGCCACCGGTGGCTTCGAACGGCAGGTTCTCGACCACCGCGAGCATGCTGACTCGCAGACCCAGTTGCTTCGCGAGCATGCGCACGGGCGCGAACGCTCGCTTCGATTCGTCGGAGAGGTCCGTTGTCAAGACGATGCCTGCCATGATCGGCTCCGATTCTACGCCTCGCGCGCCCCGAGATGATCGCCCAGCGGCTCGGCACGAGCCATGCGCACAACAGCCACCGTCAGTACACTCCCGCCCGTGGCGAACACCCTGTCGCTCGCGTCACCACCCAGAAGCCTGCCGCTTTCGCTGCGTCTGCGCGTTGCCCTCGGGGGCTTTGCGACGATGATCGGCTGGCTCGTGCTCGGTTTCGGCCTGCTTGCGAGCCTGATCTTCGTCGGCCAGTCGGAGCTGATGACCGCCAGCCGCTTCGATGGCCCGCTGCGCGTGACCGAGGGGAAGATCCTGCGCCACGAATGGACCACGATGATGGTCGAGGGTTCCTACGTGGTCAGGGTGTTCTTCGAGTACTCGCTCGGCGACACGCCGATGCAGGGTGTCTCGTATGCGCGAGGCACGGTCCCGGCCGATGGCAGCCCGGTCGTAGTCGAGTACTCCGCGGAAGACCCGCGCGTCGCGCGTATCCGCGGCATGAACAGCGCGCCGTTCCCGGCGGCCGTCGCGTTCCTGCTCATCGTGCCGGGGGTCGGCCTGCTCTTCCTGCTCTACGGTCTCTGGCGTGGCCACAGGCACACGTACTTGCTGGTCCACGGCCTGCTCGCCCAGGGTCAGCTCGTGGAACAGACCGAGACCAATGTGA
>DASRJH010000160.1:0-14730 GCA_035649575.1 Planctomycetota bacterium | reverse complement strand
GACGTCCTGCTGGTGCCGCAGATGGCCTCGGCCCTGCCGCGCGACGTCGAGACCAGGACCCGCTTCTGCCGCGGCGTCGACCTGCAGATCCCGATCGCCGGTGCCGCGATGGACACGGTCACCGAGGCGCACATGGCCGTGGCACTCGCGCAGCAGGGCGGCATCGGCATCGTGCACAAGAACCTGTCGATCGAGCGGCAGGTGATCGAGGTCGACAAGGTCAAGCGCAGCGCCAACGGCGTGATCCAGGACCCGGTCGCGGTGCGGCCCGAGGACACGGTCGGCAAAGCCAAGGACCTGATGCTGAACCACAAGATCAGCGGCCTGCCGGTCGTCGACGACCGGCGCCGCGTGGTCGGCATCCTGACCCACCGCGACCTGCGCTTCGTCGACGCGCGCGACACCAAGGTCGCGACCGTGATGACCGCGCAGAACCTCGTCACCGCGCATCCCGGCACCAACCTCGAGCAGGCGCGCCAGATCCTGCGCCGCAACAAGGTCGAGAAGCTGATCCTCGTGCAACAGGACGGCACGCTCGCGGGCCTCATCACGATGCGCGACATCCGCGGCACCGAGGAGTTCCCGGCCGCTGCGCGCGATGTCCGTGGCCGCCTGCTGGTCGGCGCCGCGGTCGGCGTGCACGATCTCGACCGCGTCGGCAAGCTGCTCGAGGCCGGGTGCGACGTCGTCGTCGTCGACACGGCGCACGGTCACAGCAAGAACGTCATCGACACGGTGCGCGCGATCAAGAAGGCGTGCCCTATCCCCGTGGTCGCCGGCAACGTCGGCACCCACGACGGGGCGAAGGCGCTCGTCGACGCGGGCGCCGACGGCGTCAAGGTCGGCATCGGCCCCGGTTCGATCTGCACGACGCGCATCGTCACGGGCTGCGGCGTGCCGCAGCTCACCGCGGTGCTCGACGCCGTGCGCGCGTGTGCTCCGGCTGCGGTGCCCGTCGTCGCCGACGGCGGCGTGCGCCAGTCGGGCGACATCGTGAAGGCGCTCGCTGCGGGCGCTTCGTCCGTCATGCTCGGTTCGCTGTTGGCCGGCGTCGAAGAATCGCCGGGCGAGACGATTCTCTACCGCGGCCGCCAGTTCAAGACCGTGCGCGGGATGGGGTCGCTCGGCGCCATGGAGCAGGGCTCGGCCGATCGCTATGCGCAGGGCGAGGTCAAGGAGCGCATCAAGTTCGTGCCCGAGGGCGTCGAGGGCATGGTGCCCTACCGCGGGCCCGTCGCGGAGTTCATCTACCAGCTCACGGGCGGCTTGCGTTCCGGCATGGGCTACTGCGGCGCGCGCACGCTCGCCGAGCTCTCGGGCAGAGCGAAGTTCCTGCGCGTGACCGCGGCCGGTCTGCGCGAGTCGCACCCGCACGACATCCAGATCACGAAGGAGGCGCCGAACTACAGCGGCGAGCCATGAGCACGAACGCGAACACAGGTCCTAGCGGCGGCGTCCTCATCGTCGACTTCGGCGCCCAGTACTGTCAGCTGATCGCGCGGCGCGTGCGCGAGCTCGGCGTCTACTCGCGCATCACGGTGCCCGAACGCGCGATGTTCTCGTTCACGCACATGAAGCCCGACGCCGTGATCCTGAGCGGCGGTCCGCGTTCGGTCTACGAGCACGATGCGCCCGAGCTCGATCCTTCGATCCTGCAGCAGGGTGTGCCGGTGCTCGGCATCTGCTACGGGCTGCAGTGGCTCGCGCAGCACACCGGCGGCCAGGTGGACCCGGCCCAGTCGGGCGCCGAGTACGGCCGCACCGAGCTCGACGTCGTCGATCGCACGGACTTCCTCGCCGGAGTTCGCGACAGACCCACGGTCTGGATGTCGCACGGCGACAAGGTCGCGAAGCTCGGCCCCGGGTTCGAAGTGCTCGCGAAGAGCGAGCCGTCCCCGTTCGCAGTCGTCGCGGACAAGAAGCGGCGCATCTACGGGCTGCAGTTCCATCCCGAGGTCGCGCACACCGAAGACGGCGGGCGCATGCTCGAGAACTTCGTGATCGGCGTGGCGCGGTGCCGCACCGACTGGAACCCCGGCAACATCGTCGACACGAAGGTCGCCGGCGTGAAAGCACTCGTCGGCGAGCAAGGCGACGTCGTGATGGGTCTGTCGGGCGGCGTCGACAGCTCGGTCGCGGCCGTGTTGATCCACCGCGCGATCGGCAAGCGCCTGCATTGCGTGTTCGTCGACAACGGACTCTTGCGGCACGGCGAGCGGCAAGGCGTCGAGACGCTGTTCCGCGACCAGCACCACATCGACCTCAAGGTCGTCGACGCGAGCGAACGTTTCCTCGGCGAGCTGAAGGGTGTCGTCGACCCCGAGCAGAAGCGCAAGATCGTCGGACGCCTCTTCATCGAGGTCTTCCGCGCCGAGGCCAAGGGCTGCCGCAACGCGCGGTTCCTGGGCCAGGGCACGCTCTATCCCGACGTGATCGAGTCGGTGGCCGCGCACGGTGGCGCGACCTCGACGATCAAGAGCCACCACAACGTGGGCGGGCTGCCGAAGGACCTCGACCTCGTGCTCGTCGAGCCGCTCAGAGACCTGTTCAAGGACGAAGTGCGCACGATCGGCCGCCAGCTCGGCCTGCCGGCGGCACTCGTCGACCGCCAGCCGTTCCCGGGCCCCGGCCTCGCGGTGCGGTGTCTCGGCGAGGTGACGCGCGAGAAGCTCGAGCCGCTGCGCCACGCCGACCGCATCCTGCGCGAGGAGGTCGAACAGCGGTCGCTGCACAAGGGGCTCTGGCAGTACTTCGCGGTCTATGTGCCGCAGAAGTCGGTCGGCGTGAAGGGCGACGCGCGCGTCTACGAGGACATCTGCATGCTGCGCATCGTGAGCAGCCAGGACGCGATGACGGCGGACTGGGAGCTGCTGCCCGACGTCGTGCTGAAGCGCGTCAGCAGCCGCATCCTCAACGAAGTGAAGGGCTTCTCGCGCGTCTGCCTCGACATCTCGAGCAAGCCGCCCGCGACGATCGAGTGGGAGTGAGCAGAGACGGGTCAGCGCTCGTTCGGCGGACCCAGCCTCGGATCCTCGTCGCGCAACGTCACGCAGACAGGGTCTGCGCCGGCACGCACGCTGGCGAGGCGTCCTGACCACGTGCGGCCCTCGCGCAGCATCGTGAGGAACAGCACGAAGTCGCCTTCTTCAGGGAGCCCGCGGAACGTGAAAGTGCCGTCGGGCCCGGTCAGCGCGGTGCGCGAGTCCGGTCGCAGGAGGCCGCGCGGGTCGCGCAGCGTGACGAGCACGAGGGCCGCTGGTTTCCCATCGGGCCACGACGCAGTCCCCGTGACGCGGCTGCCCTCTGTCACGGTGACGCGCACGCCGTCGGTGGGGATCGCATCGAGCGCGATGTCCTGGTTCGCGAAGCGGGCATCGCTGATGCGCAGACTGCCGGGGGCCAGCGCGCGGCCCAGTTCGGCGCGGCCACGGCCGTCGCTGTGAGCGGCGACGGCGGCCACTTCCTGGCCCTCGGGAACATACTCGACCTGCAGGTCGACGATGGGGTCGCCGCGAGCGTCGCGCGCGGTCACGAACAACGGCACGCCTCGCTGCAGCTCGAGCGCCACGGGCTTTGTCTGCGACCACGGCCAGGCCCGTGGCGCATGGCCATCGACCACGAGCAGCAACCAGGTGTCGCCGTCGGGGGGCGCTGGCATGAGGAACCGGCCGCGTGACGGCGCCGTGGCGCCGAGCACGTGCCAGCGCCCGCCCTCGCGACATTCGAGGCCGAAGAGCGTCGCGTACGAGCTCTTCTCGTTGGGGTCCGGGAATTCGAAGGCAGTGGCGACGGGCTGGCTGCCTCGAGGTTCGGGACTGGCGGGCGGCCACCCGAGCGGTCCCGGTGTCGGCGGCGAAGGCAGTACTTGTCCTGTCAGCACGCGCGCATCGGAGAAGGCGAACGTCGCCGTCAATGGTGCCGACACCGCCGAACCCAGCAGGACGAAACGACCGTCCGGCCCGCGCAATTCGATCTCGGGTTGGCCGGACGGATGGATGTGGGAGGTGTTGGGACTGTGCACCAGTTGCGCCTTGCCCGTGAATTGCAGCACGGATCGCTGCCCCGACACGAGGTCGAGGCGCTGCCAGATCCAACCGTCGCTGTTCTGCGCCCACACCTCGTAGGTGCCGGCCGGAAGGCGGTGTTCGGTGCCCGTGCTCGGTTGCAACGTCACGGTCTCCCCGGCCGGCAACGTGGCGCGTGCCCACAGGGTGAACTGCTCCGTGCCCGTCGCGGTGGTCACGGCCGCCATCGGCTGCAGCACGAGACGCTGGGCTTGGCCGGGCCGCAGTCGGCCCACGAGCGCGCCGAGACCCTGTGCCGTGAAGACGAAGCCCGAGCCCGCTCGCGCCCCCTGGTCGTTCCCGTGAAACAGAAACCGCAGGATGCCCTTCTCGTCGCTGTTGCCCGTGGCCAGCTTCGTCGGCGAGATGGTGCGCTCGCTGTGCGAGAGGCCGCGCAACACCGGCAGCTCCCAGGCGGGCTCGCAGACGAGGTAACCCGTGGCCTTGGTCGCGGGCCCACCCGATGGCTCGCGCAGCATCAGGACGAGCGCGTCCTGGTTCTGTGGCGGGGGCGCTCCTGCTGCGGGGCCAGCGGCACAGCAGGCCGCGAAGGCT
This sequence comes from Planctomycetota bacterium, assembly GCA_035649575.1. Taxonomy (GTDB): domain Bacteria; phylum Planctomycetota; class UBA1135; order UBA1135; family UBA2386; genus DASVAL01. The sequence goes on along the minus strand of DASRJH010000160.1, from coordinate 10,111 downwards.
ACGGCGAACGGGCGCAGCATGGCTCGGGACAACGAGCTACCGCGCGCCGTGGTTCATTCAGGCAGCTCTTCGCGCTTCTTCACGACCTTGTGCACGAGCCCGTACTCGAGCGCCTGTCCCGCATCGAGCCAGAAGTCGCGGCGCGCGGATTCGAGCACGGCCTCGGGCGTCTTGCCACAGGTCTCCGCGATGATGCGGTTGTAGCGGTCGCGCAGCTTGAGGATCTCCTTGGCCGTGATGTCGAGGTCGCTCGCGGTGCCGCGGCCCATCGTCGACGGCTGGTGGATCATGAAGCGGCTCTCGCTCATGCAGAAGCGCCGCTTCTTGTCGGCGGCGAGGTGGATCAGGATGCCCGCCGAAGCGCAGAGGCCGTTCACGACCGTGATGATCGGAGGCTTGATGAAGCGCAGCAGGTCGAAGAGCGCGAAGCCCGCGTCGGCGCTGCCGCCTGGCGAATTGATGAAGACCTGGATCGGCTTCTTCGGGTCCTTCTGCTCCATCGCGAGACAGCGAACTGTGGCCTCGCGCAGCATCTTGTCGTCGACGGGTCCACTGATCAGCAGCGTGCGAGCGTCCAGCAGGGCTTTCTCGAAGGGGCTCGTGTGGTGCCGCGGTTCGCCGTTCTGGCCGGGCTCGTGCCCCTCGTCGTCGTCTTCATCGGGGCGCAGGCGGCGGGGATCGAGGTCGAAGGGATTCTGCATCGTGCGTTGGTTCCGGTCGGTGCGCGGGTGATCCCGCTGGCTTGATTTCGGTGTTCGGCGGCCTCCGAGTTGAATCGCAACCGCCGATCGCAGGGGCACGTGGATAGCGCAAGCCGGGGGCGCTGGCAACCATGCGGCAGGTCGCCGTCTCGTGGTGGCGCGGCTGCGAGAAAACAAGGATGTCCGCTTGCGTGAGGCCAGCGTGCTCGTTATCGTCTGGATTCGTCTCTGGCCCGCTGGTAGACAGCGAGCCGGCGACGCTCGCCCTGACCACGTCGAGTCCGAAGAGGGCTTCGCAGGTAACCTCGGCCAGCGGCTTGATCCAGCATTTTGATCCGCAGCTCATGCTCGGATGTCGATGCTGGGTTCGTGATGTGGGTGGCGAGGCGGCGCGGTTTCGATGACGTGTTTGCACGTCGTCGACTGCCGGGCCGGATTGGGATCCAACGCCTGGAGCTGGAGCCCCTGGAGCTGGATCCCATCGAGTACAGATAACAGCCGCTCGTGGCAACGGCCTCCTGCGGCAGAAACAACGGTGGGTCGATGGAGCGCGCCGTTTGCGATGGCGCGTCGATCGACCCCGAGAAGACCGCCAGCCAATCGTGCTGGCTGATCGGGATGCACCGGCATGAGCATCAGTGAGAACGAGTTTACTGGCGGAATGGACGCGGCCTCCGACCAAGGCGGCCCCGAACGCAAGCGTTGGCGGGGCGGCCGTAGACGTCGGCGCCGCCGCGGCGGCGGTGGCGGCGGCGGAGGTGGCGGCGGTGGCTTCGGCGGCGGCCAGGGCCCTGGCAATGGCGGGGGCTATGGCGGGAGCGGCACGGCTGTCGGCAACGGCGGCAATGGCGACTCCGGCGTCGCGGATGCGCGTCCGATCGTCGAGGGTCCGACCGAAGAGACGATCGGCGTGCTCGAATACACGAAGGAGGGCAATGGTTGGCTGCGCAAGAAGCAGAACAACTACATGCAGGACACGATCCCGAACGCGGACGTGTTCGTGCCTTCGTCGCTGATCCGCACGCATCGCCTGCAGGAAGGCAGCGAGATCCGCGGGCAGGCGGGTTTGCCGAGCCGCGGCCCACAGCGTCCCACGATGGTGACGGTCGACGAAGTGGACGGCATGTCGCCGCAAGAACGCCGTGAGCTCAAGGCCTTCCGCGACCTCACCGTGATCGATCCGGAGCCGATGTTCGTGCTGGCCCCCGGCGACGACGACGTCAGTCTGCGCGTCGTCGACCTGCTGTGCCCAGTGGGGCGCGGCCAGCGCGGCCTCGTCGTGGCGCCGCCGCGGTCGGGCAAGACCGTGCTGCTGCAGAAGATCTGCCACGCGATCGCGACCGCGTATCCCGAGGTCCACATGATGGTGCTGCTGATCGACGAGCGGCCCGAGGAAGCCACTGGCTGGAAGCGCAGTGTCGAAGGACCGAACCGCGAAGTGCTCGTGTCGACGCTCGACGAAGGGCCAAAGCACCACATCGAGGTCAGCGACATCTGTCTCAAGCGCGCGATGCGGCTCGTCGAGACGGGCCGCGACGTCGTCATCCTGCTCGACTCGATCACGCGCCTCACGCGAGCCTACAACAACTTCCTCGGCGGCCGCGGCGGCGGCACCATGTCGGGCGGCCTGTCGGCGAAGACCTTCGAGGTGCCGAAGAAGTTCTTCGGCAGCGCTCGCAACTGCGAGGAGGGTGGCTCGCTGACGATCCTCGGCACGACGCTCGTCGACACCGGCTCACGCGCGGACCAGGTGATCTTCGAAGAGTTCAAGGGCACCGGCAACATGGAGCTCGTGTTGAACCGCCAGCTCGCGGAACGCCGCATCTTCCCCGCGATCGACATCGAATTGTCGGGCACGAGGAAGGAGGAACTGCTGTTCGGCGCCGAGACGACGAAACGCCTCTACACGCTGCGGCGCGTGCTCGCGCGCATGAACGCGCTCGACGCGATGCCGCTGTTGATCGACCGCCTGATGAAGACCGACAGCAACAAGGCGTTCCTGGATTCCTTCCGTCTCGAGGAGTGACCGGCACGGCTGGTCGGTGTACGAGCAAGTTGCCCTGACGCGACAGCGATGCCCATTTGGAGCGTGCAGATGACGGTTTCTGATATCGGAGCGACGGAACGATGATCGAGGTCGATCGGCTCGAGAAGAGTTACGGCTTCGCTCGCGCCTTGAAGGGCATCTCCTTCACGGTGCAGAAGGGTGAAGTCGTCGGTTTCCTCGGCCCCAACGGCGCCGGCAAGTCGACGACGATGAAGATCCTGACCGGCTACCTGCTGCCCGACGGCGGCAAGGCGACGGTCGCCGGCTTCGACGTCGTCGGAGCCTCGCTCGACGTGCGCCGCCGGATCGGTTATCTGCCCGAGAGCACGCCGCTCTACGGCGAGATGCGCGTCGACGAGTATCTGCGGTTCTGCGCCGAGATCCGCGGTGTGCCGGTAGACCGGTGCCACGCCGCGATCGCCCGCGCGATCGAGTTGTGCGGCCTCTCGCGCGTCGTCGGCAAGAACATCGTCGAACTGTCCAAGGGTTACCGGCAGCGCGTCGGTCTCGCGCAGGCGATCGTGCACGAGCCGCCCGTGTTGTTCCTCGACGAACCGACCTCGGGCCTCGACCCGAACCAGATCGTCGAGGTGCGCAAGCTCATCGAACGCCTCGGCGCCGAGCACACGGTCGTACTGAGCACGCACTACCTGCAGGAAGTCGAGAAGTCCTGTTCGCGGATCATCATCATCAACCAGGGGCAGATCGTCGCCGACGGCACGCGCGAAGAGCTGGTCGGCAGCCACCCGGTCGGGGCCTTGCTGGCGCGCGTGCGCGGGCCCGAAGCGAACGTGCTGTCGCAGAGCCGCGAGCTGTTGAACGGATGCCCGATCAGCGTCGTGGCGCGCGGCGCGGACGGGATCGACTACCGCCTCGAGGTCGGAGCCGGTTCGGCGCCGATCGAGGAGGCGTTCGCGCGCCTCATCGTCAAGAACGGCTGGGCCCTGCTCGGCCTGCAGCGCGAACGTGCGAGCCTCGAGGACGTGTTCCGATCGCTGACGCTGGAGGCGCAGAAGGAGGCTCTCCATGCGTGAGACGCTCGTGATCTTCCGCCGCGAACTGAAGAGCTACTTCACGTCGCCGATCGCCTACGTGTTCGGCGTGCTGTTCCTCGGCTTCCTGCTGTTCTTCTCCTCGCAGAGCAGCCTGCAGCACGGCGCGCAGGCGAGCATGCAGAGCTTCTTCGGTCTGTTGCCGTTCCTGTTCCTCTTCTTCCTGCCTGCGCTGACGATGCGGCTGTGGGCCGAGGAGCGGAAGCTCGGCACGATCGAGCTGCTGATGACGTTCCCGGTCCGCGTCTCCCAACTCGTGCTCGGCAAGTTCGGCGCCGTGGTGGCCTACCTCGGCCTGGTGCTGCTGCTGACGCTCGGTCTGCCGATCACCCTCGGTGTCTTCGGACGCGTCGACTGGCCACCCGTGATCGCCGCATACGTGGCGTCGCTGTTGTTCGCGAGCAGCTTCGTCGCGGTCGGCATGTTCTGGTCGAGCACGACGCGCGACCAGCTCGTCGCAGTCATCGTCTCGTTGGTGTCGTTGGTCGTGCTCTACGGGCTCGGCTATCCGATCCTGATCGAGTGGATGGCCGACTGGATGCCCGCGTGGGGCGTCGACGTGCTGAACGCCACGAGCCCCTATCGCTACTTCGAGAGCATCTCGCGCGGCGTGCTCGACACGCGCGACATCGTCTACTTCGCCTGCTTCTGCGGGTTCTTCCTCTACGCCAACGCGCTCGTGCTCGAGACGAGGCGCCACCGCGGGTGATCGCATGAAACGCAAGCACCCAGTTTCTTCACGAGCAGGCGAGTGCGGAGCCGCGCTGGCCGTGACCGTGCACCTGCTGCTGCTGCTGGTCGTGCTCGGCCAGGTCGTCTACCTCTGCTCGCGCCACCGCCTGCGCTTCGACCTGACCGCGGACTCGCTGTGGTCGACCACCGAGTCGACGCGCACGCTGCTCGGCAGGCTCGACAAGCGCCTCGTGATCGAAGCCTACTTCAGCCCGAAGGAGAAGCTGCCGGTCACCCTGCGCGAGAGCCGCGCGATCGCCGACAACTTCCTCGACGAGATCGTGCAACTCGGCCACGGCAGGGTCGTCGTGCAACGCTTCGATCCGAACGCCGACAAGGCGGTTGCCGATCGTTGCCAGCGCATTGGCGTGAAACAGGTCGACCTGCGCAGTACCACGTCGACGTCGATCTCCGTGGACCGCCACTGGCAGGGTCTGCGTCTCGTGTATGGCGGCGGCAAGCAGAAGGTGATCGCCCAGTTCGGGCCGAACAGCTCGTTCCTGGCCGAGGCCCTGCTGACTCCGGCGATCAAGGAAGTGACGACCGACCAGAAGCGCAAGATCGGCTACATGGAATGGCCGGCGCACGCGGCCGGCCAGCAGACGCCGGGTGGCATCGGCTGGAACGTGCTGCGCACCCACGAGGGCATCAGCAAGCGCTACGAGTTCCAGAACTTCAAGGACGACGACGGAGCGCTGCTACCCGCCGACCTCGAGACGCTGTTCCTGTTCCGGCCCAAGGACCTCACCGACCGGCAGAAGTACGTGCTCGACCAGTTCGTCGTGCGCGGTGGCGCGCTGGTCGTGTTCGCGGACGCAGCCGAGTACGTGCTCGGACCGCAGCGTGCGTTCGCAAGAGTCCCCTTCCAGGTGGACGCGGGAGGCAGCACGAAGCCGTTCGGCGACATGCTGCTGCACTACGGCATCGACTGGAAGCAGAAGCTGCTCGCCGACATGTGGGGGGACGCGCACACGCCGCGCGACCGGATCACGCAGGCGTTCGAGTATCTCGCGGTGCCGCAGATGAACGCGTTTGGCCAACAGCAGCTGGTGTGGGTGCCCTACCCATACTTCTTCCACGCCAGGGATTTCGATTGGAAGAAGGCTGCCGACGAACTCAGCAAACAGCTCAACAAGGACGGGCGCGGTCAACCCGACAAGGAGCTCGCCGAGACCTTTCGCAAGCTGTTCGTCGCGGGCATGCCGAGCGACGACTTCCTGTTCAAGACGTTCAAGCAGATCGGCCGCGGGCCGGGGTTCTACTGGCCGACGTGGGTGGGCCTGCGCCAGCGGGCGGGCGGCTTGCTCGACCTGCCCGAGGATGTCGAGGGTCGGGTGTTGTTGTGGTCGAGTCCGGCCGTGCTCGTCGAGGATGCGCCGCAGATGTTGAATCCGATCGGGCAGAACCCGCAAACGCGCAAAGCGGAACATGACAAGTTCCTGCTGAAACTCAAGGAACGCTTCCTCGCCGAGCCGCGCCAGCAGGCGCCGCTCATGGCCCAGGTGAGGGGTCGCTTCAGCTCGTTCTTCGCGGGGGCGCAACGCCCCAAGCGCCCCTCCGAGATCAAGGAGGAGGAAGCGGCGGCCGCCGCCAAGGACAAGGAGAAAGCCGGAAAGGATGCGGCCGACAGCGGGCAGAAGCCCGACGCGACGCCCGAGGCGAAGAAGCCCGTGGATGGTCCGGAGGCGCAAAAGCCCGTCGAAGCGCCGAAGCCCCCGCCTGAGCCCGAGCCGTTGACGAAGGGCGACAGGCCGGGCCGCATCGTGATGATCGGCGACTCCGACTTCGTGCGCGACGACTTCGTGCGCGGCGACTACGCCCAGGCAGGCGGTCCGTACTCGATCCTGGGGCCCGCGTTCTTCGTGCAGTTGCTCGACTGGATCGCCGAGGACTCCGATCTCGTCGCGCTGCAGGCCCGGATGCCGGTCGATCGCACGTTGAAGCTCGTCGAGGAAGAGGCCACACCGACTGCCGACGCGCGTCTGCAAGAACAGTCCCTGCGCAGCAAGACGAGCTGGCTGCGTGGCCTCAACGTCGTGTTGCCTGCCGGCCTGCTCGCCGTGTTCGGGCTCTGCGTCTTCCTGGTTCGCCGCGCGCAGAAGCGCACCTTCCTCACATCCCTTGGCTCCTGACCGCCGATGAATCTCGCCAAACAGAACCTCGTGCTGGGAATCGCCGCGATCCTGCTCGCGGTGCCGACCTGGTTGCAGCTGACCAGCGAGGCCGAGAGCTTCAAGGACATCGCCCGGATCCCGCTGCTGTTCGACGGCTTCACGTCGGACAACGTCGGACAGATCCTGCTCGGGCAGCCCAAGAAGGAACAACCGCCACCCGACCCGCAGAACCCCGACCAGAAGCGCCCGACCGCCTACGACCAGCTGCACATCGTGAAGACCGACAAGGGCTTCGTGTTCGGCAACCTCGTGGCCGGTGACCTCGTCGGGGCGCCGGTCAGCAAGGAACGCGTCGAAGCGGACGTGTTCGTGCACCTGCGCGCGATCCGCATCGACCGCGACGTGCTCGTGCAACCCAACGCGACGCCCGAGCAGCTCGTGACATTCGGGCTCGACGAGGCCCAGGCCTTCGTGATCAAGGCCGTCGACGCGACCGGCCAGAACGTGGTCGCCGAAGTCCTCGTCGGCAAGGATGCGAGCGCCGGGCAGACCGGCACCGAGATGGTGCGCGGCGTGTTCGTGCGCAAACGCGACAGCAATGACGTCGTGCTCTACGAGTTCGACAAGGGCTGGCGGCGCGACGTGCAGCAGGACCAGTGGCTCGACAAGGTCCTCGCGCGGCCCGAGCCCGAGAAGGTGCGGCGGCTCTCGATCCGCAACGCGGCTACGGCCGGCACGACCTTCACGTTCGAACGCAAGGACAACAAGGCGTCGTGGACCGCCGTCGAGCCGCCCGCGGACGTCGGTGCGCTGCGCCAGAGCGAAGTCGAGTCGCTGCTGCAGCGCCTGCGCTGGATCGCCGTGCAGGACTACCGGCTGCCGCTGCAGCGCGCGGGCAACCTGCAGGCGCTCGGGCTCGTGCCGCCGCAGATCGAGATCGTGCTCGCGTTGCGCGACGGCGAGCTGGACCGCGAGATCAAGCTCTCGGTCGGCGGCAAGGTCGAGGGCAAGAACGAGTTCTACCTGCACAGTTCGGAGTCGGCGTTCCTCATGACTTGGCCGGCTGGTACCGTCATGTCCTTCGAGCTCGACGTGAAGGCGCAGCTGTTCGATCCCGTGCAACCAACCGAGGGTGTGAAGCCCGGTGAGGACAAGAAGCCCGGCGAGGTCAAGAAGGACGACAAGGCTGGCGAGGTCAAGAAGGACGAGAAGCCCGGCGAGGTCAAGAAGGACGAGAAGAAGGGCGAGGTCAAGAAGGACGAGAAGAAGGGCGAGAACAAGGAAGTGAAGAAGACCGGGGGCTAGGCCGCCCTGTACGCCTGTGCCTGTCGGACCCCGACACGAGCCCGTTCCGCAGTGAAGTCGTGGGACCGCGTTTGTCCCTGTGCGGGACCCGCAGCCATGCCACGTTGCCACCGTCTCGATCGCGACGCCTCCGCCACCGCATGCAGGCTGACACCAGGATCGTGTGCACGAGGCGCACCGGCGGCGGCCGATGCTGTGGTGTCTCCTCCTTCTGAGTAGGCCGGGGACGGGGGTGCGTTACCCCCGTGCCCGGCCATTTTCTTGTGCGCTGCGCCGCTGCATGATGGCAGGCGTGCACGAGACTGCGATCGAGGGTGGCCTGGACGCGGCGCCTGACGGGCGCCTGCTGGCCTTTGCCGCGCGGCTGCGCCGGTTGCACGTGCGCCGCGCGGCGCTCGGTGCGATGGGGCGCTCGCTGCTGCTCGTGGCCGGTCCCGCGATCGTCGTCGCGTGGCTCGTGCCCGAGGTCCGGTGGCCCGTGGCCATCGCGCTCGCGTCGTTTGCGCTGGCCGCAGCACTGCTCGCGGGCTTCCGCACGTGGGGTGTCACGGACGCGGCGCTGTTGCGCACCGGCGGCGGCTTCCAGGCTCCGGGCGGGCTCGACGTCCTCGGCGACGAGTTCGCGACGTGGCTCGAGTGCCACCGCCGCGCGCGCGCCGACGTGCCGATGGCGCGTTGGCTCGGCGAAGACGTCGCGGCGAAGCTGCCTGCGCTGACTCCGGTCGTGGCGCAGATCGGCCGGTCCGGCCTCGGCCGCCATCGCTGGCTCGTGCCGATCGTGATCCTGCTGCTGCTCGCCTGGCTGCTGAGCGAGTGGCTCGCGCCGCCCTGGCCCGGCGTGCTCGGTGGCCGGCCCTCCGTCGACGGTCCGGCCGCGGGAGACGGTGCCGGCTCGAGCAGCGGCGGTGGGGGCAGCGCCGTGCCCTCGCCCGGTGGCGACGAGGAGCCGGAGTCGAAAGACCCGCAGCAGAAGCCCCCGCCGGAGTCCACGCCGCCGCCGCAGCCGCAACCACCACAGCCGACCGAGAGCCCGGACCCCGTGACGCCCGAGGCGCCGGCCCCGCTGCTGGATCTGCCCGCACAACAGCGCTTCATCGTGCCGGAGTTCGTCGGCGACGGTCCGACGCGCCGCGTTCGCATGCACGCCGCGGAGCTCGAACGCGCCGGGACCACGGCGCCCGGCGCGAGCGGCACCTCGGGCGGAGAGGGCGCCGTGCCGCCGCCGCGTTCGCGCGAAGAGTTCGAACGCGCGGCCGAAGCGGCGCAACGCAGCCGGCACGTGCCCGCCGAGGAGCGGCCGATGGTGCGTCGCTATTTCGAACTGCTGCGACAGGCGGCGAAGTGAAGCGGCGAACCCGCAACCTGCCGGAGGTGCCCGAGCGCTTTCCGCGCGCGTTCCAGAACCTGCTGCACGACCTGCTCGCGCGCGGTCCGCGTCTGCCGGGCGGCAAGACCGAGCACGAACGCAGCAAGCGCCGCGTGCTGAGCCAGAGCGGCACGTTCGTCGGCCACCGGCGCTACGTGCGCGGCGACGACCTGCGGCGCATCGACTGGGCCGCCTGCGCGCGCACCGGCGAGTTGTTCGTGAAACTGTTCGAGGAGGAAGAACGGCGCGCCTTGACCTTGTTGCTCGATCTGTCGCCGAGCCTGCTGGCCGGAGTTGCGCCGCGCCGCCTGTTCATGCTGCGGCTCGCGGCGATCATCGGGGGCCTCGCGCTGCGCCATCTCGACGGCCTGACGGTCATCGCGCCCGGCGGGGGCGGCGCCGCCGTCGCGTCGTTCGAAGGGCCCGGCGAGCTCGACGCCCTGCTGGCGCACCTCGACGCGCTGCCGGTCGCGCCGGCGTCTGCCGAGGCCGCGATCGGAGTCGTCCTGAAGCGCGGCGTCGCGGGGCGCCTGCACTGGATCTCCGATTTCGTGGATCCGACCAGCTGCGAGCTGCCGCTCGCGGCGCTGCGCCGCCGCGGGGCCGCCGTGACGGGCTGGCTGCCGATGCTCGCCGAGGACCGGCAGGCGCCTGTGCGCGGGTACCTGAGGCTCGCCGATCTCGAGACCGGCGCGGAACTGATGGTCGCGGTCGACCAGGCTCTCGCGGCCGAGATGCAGCACCAGCTCGAACTGCTCGCGCGCCAGCAGGATCGCCTGTTCGCGCAGTGTGGG
>DASRJH010000159.1:0-10994 GCA_035649575.1 Planctomycetota bacterium | reverse complement strand
GCCCGAGGTGCTCGCGCTGTCGATCGACGACGCGCTGCAGTGGGTGCGCGCGATGGAGCTCGACGGCAACGCGGAGCGCATCGGCCGCGACATCCGCATCGAGATCGAGCGGCGGCTGACGTTCCTCGCCGACGTCGGGCTCGGCTACCTGACGCTCGAGCGCCGTGCACCGACGCTGTCGGGCGGCGAGTCGCAGCGCATCCGGCTCGCGGCGCAGGTCGGTGCCGGGCTGCGCGGCATCCTCTACGTGCTCGACGAACCGAGCATCGGCTTGCATGCGCGCGACCAGGCGCGGTTGTTGCGCACGCTCGAGGCGCTGCGCGACCGCGGCAACACGGTCGTCGTCGTCGAACACGACGAGGAGACGATGAAGCGCAGCGACTTCCTCGTCGACGTCGGCCCCGCGGCCGGCGTACACGGCGGCGAGATCGTCGTGGCCGGCACGCCCGACGAGGTGCGCAACACGCCGCACTCGCTGACCGGGCGCTATCTGCGCGGCGAGCTCGCGGTGCCGATCCCGGCCGAGCGCCGGCTGTCCGAGCGCGGCTCGCTCTGGATCCGCGGCGCCCGCCATCACAACCTGCAGGGTTTCGACGTCGAGATCCCGCTCGGTCGCTTCGTCGCCGTGACGGGCGTGTCGGGCTCGGGCAAGTCGACGCTCGTGCACCACGTACTCGTGCCGGCGCTGATGCGCGAGCTCATGGACGCCGACGCGGGTGCTTCACACTGCGAACGCATCGAAGGCATCACACAGCTCGACAAGGTCGTCGAGATCGACCAGGCGCCGATCGGCCGCACGCCGCGCAGCAACCCGGCGACCTACACCGACCTCTGGACGCACGTGCGCGACCTCTACGCGCTGCTGCCCGAGTCGCGGTTGCGCCAGTACGAGAAGGGCCGCTTCTCGTTCAACGTGCCGGGCGGCCGCTGCGAAGCGTGCCAGGGTGCTGGCGTCACGACGCTCGAGATGAACTTCCTGGCGCCGGTCGAGGTCGTCTGCGAGGAATGCGGTGGCGCGCGGTTCCACGCCGAGACGCTCGCGATCCGCTGGAAGGACAAGAGCGTGCACGACGTGCTCGAGATGACCGTCGACGAAGCGGCCGCGTTCTTCGCCGACCTGCCGAAGATCGCGCGCGGCCTCAAAGCACTGCAGGACGTCGGGCTCGGCTATCTGCGGCTCGGCCAGCCGTCGACGACGCTGTCGGGCGGCGAAGCGCAGCGCGTGAAGCTCGCGACCGAGCTGCAGCGGCCCGCCACGGGCAAGACGTTCTACGTGCTCGACGAGCCGACCACGGGGCTGCACTTCCACGACGTCAGCAAGCTCATGGAGTCGCTGCAGCGGCTCGTCGACGCCGGCAACACGGTGCTCGTGATCGAACACAACCTCGACGTCGTGCGCGCCGCGGACTGGATCGTCGACCTCGGTCCCGAGGGTGGCAAAGCGGGCGGGCGCATCGTCGCGGCCGGCACGCCCGAACAGGTCGCGGCGGTCGCGGCCTCGCACACGGGGCAGGCGCTGCGTTCGATCGGCATCGGCAGACGCGGCAGCAACGGCAAGGCCGCTGCCACGAAGCCTCGCGCGCCCGAGGGCCAGCGCGTGTCGCGGCCGACGCACATCGAGGTGCGCGGCGCGCGCACGCACAACCTGCAGGGTGTCGACTGCGACGTGCCGCTCGGCAAGTTCACGGTCGTCACGGGCCCGTCTGGTTCCGGCAAGTCGAGCCTCGCGTTCGACACGATCTTCCAGGAGGGCCAGCGCCGGTTCCTCGAGAGCATGTCGACCTACGCGCGGCGCTTCCTGGGCCGCATGGACAGAGCACCGGTCGATCGGCTCGACGGCCTCGGTCCGTCGATCGCGATCGACCAGAAGCGCACGGCGCGCAGCCCGCGTTCGACCGTCGCGACGACGACCGAGATCCACGACTACCTGCGTCTGTGTTACGCGCGCATCGGCCGGCCCCACTGCCCGACGCACGGCCAGGAGCTGATCGCGTGGTCGCCGAGCCGCGCCGCGGCGAAGCTGGTCGGCGAGTGGGCGGGGCGGCGCGCCCACGTGCTCGCGCCGATCACCGTGCCCGACGACGTGCGCGGCGACGACAAACAGGCCGCGGCGTGGCTGCAGGCGCTGCGCGGCGAATGGCAGCAGGCCGGTTTCGTGCGCGCGCTGGTCGACGGCGAAGAGCTGCGTCTCGACGCGAAGTGGCCCGCGAAGGCGCCGAGCGAAGTGATGCTCGTGATCGACCGCACGACGCTCGGCGATCGCGGCCGGCTCGCGGACGCGCTCGAACAGGCGCAGCAGGCGGCCAAGGCGCACGGCGGCAGTGCTTGCGCGGTCGTGCGGCTGGCCGACGGTACGGAGGCGGGGCAGCAACACTGGTTCCGCGCCGATCGCGGCTGCCACCTCTGCGACTACCGGGCTCCCGTGGATCCGCATCCGCGCTGGTTCTCGTTCAATCACCACAGCGCGGCATGCACGGCCTGCAACGGCCTCGGCGAGGTCGTCGTCTGCACCGAGGACCTGCTCGTGAATCACCGCGACAAGCCGGCGTTCGGCGGCGCGATCCGGCACCAGGGCGCGGCGTTCACGTTCCTCACGAATCCCGAGGGCTGGTATGCCGAGGTCGCGACGGCCGTCGCGCAGAGACACGGCTTCGACCTCGAGGTGCCGTGGCGCAAGCTGACGCCGAAGGCGCGGCAGATGCTGCTGCGTGGTTGCGGCGACGAACGCTTCGAGGTCGTGTTCCGCAAATACGAAGCGGGCAAGCGACGCGAGTGGCGCATGTCGGTGCCGTGGAAGGGTCTCGCGCGTCAGGTCGAGGAGTGGTTCCACGGCCGCGATGCGGAGCACGGCGGCGACGACCGCTTCCGCGCCGTGATGAAGTCGCAGGCGTGCCCCGACTGCGAGGGCGAACGGCTGCAACCGGGTCCGCGCCACGTGAAGGTCGGTGGCGTGCGGCTGCCCGAGCTGCTGAAGCAGACGGTCGACGACGCGGCCGCGACGATCGAAGGGCTGCGGCTCGACCCGACCGAACGCCGCATCGCGGCGGACGTGCTGAAAGAGATCAAGAACCGGATGTCGTTCCTGCGCGAGACCGGGCTCGGTTACCTGACGCTCGACCGCTCGGCCGCGACGTTGTCGGGCGGCGAAGCCCAGCGCATCCGGCTCGCCACGCAACTCGGCAACAAGCTGGTTGGCGTGCTCTACGTGCTCGACGAGCCGACCGTCGGCCTGCACCCCAGAGACACCGAACGGCTGTTGCGCACGCTGCTCGAGCTGCGCGACCTCGGCAACACGGTGATCGCCGTCGAGCACGACGAAGTCATGGTGCGCGCGGCCGACCACGTGCTCGACCTCGGCCCCGGCGCCGGAACACGCGGCGGCAAGGTCGTAGCACATGGCACGCCGGCCGCCATAGCACGGAGCCAGGGACTGACGGGGCAGTGGTTGCGCGGCGAGCTCGGTGTGGAGAGGCCCACGCGCCGTCCCGTGGCCGGGCACGTGGCGCTGCGAGCCGTGAACGTGCACAACCTGAAGTCGCTCGACGTCGACATGCCGCTCGGGTGCCTTTGCGCGGTGACCGGCGTGTCGGGTTCGGGCAAGTCCTCGCTCGTCATGGACGCGCTGGTGCCGGCGCTGCAGAGCGGAGAAGCGACCGTGTCGTGGCGCGATGGCGAGACGCGTCCCTGGCAGCTCGTCGTCGTCGACCAGCTGGCGATCGGCACCTCGCCGTCGAGCAACCCGGCGACCTACACGGGGGCCTTCACGCACATCCGCGAGCTGTTCGCGAGTACGCCGATGGCGAAGCAGAAGGGCTTCGGTCCGGGCCGTTTCTCGTTCCACGTCGCGGAGGGACGCTGTGCCCACTGCGAGGGCAAGGGCCAGATCCAGGTCGAGATGCACTTCCTGGCCGACGTCTGGGTCACGTGCGAGGTGTGCAACGGCCGCCGCTACAACAGCGAGACGCTGACCGTCGAGTATCGCGGCAAGAACATCGCGCACGTGCTCGGCATGGACGTCGACGAGGCGCTCGACTTCTTCGGCAACCACAAACACATCGTGCGCCCGCTGCAGCTCATGCACGACGTCGGTCTCGGCTACCTGCGGCTCGGCCAGCCCGCGAACACGTTCTCGGGCGGCGAAGCGCAGCGCATCAAGCTGTGCGCGGAGCTCGCGACGCGGCCACGCGCGCACATGATCTACGTGCTCGACGAGCCGACCACGGGGCTGCACCAGGACGACGTCAGGAAGCTCATGTCCGTGCTCGACCGGCTGCTCGAGCGCGGCGCCTCGGTCGTCGTGATCGAACACCAGCTCGACGTGATCTCTGCCGCCGACCAGGTGCTCGAGCTGGGCCCCGAAGCCGGCGACCACGGCGGCCGCATCGTGGCGCTCGGGCCGCCCCAGGAGATCGCGGCGACCGCAGGCAGCCACACGGGACGCTTCCTGGCAGAGCGGCTCGGCATCGCAGCGCCGCCGGCGGCGCGCAGGGCAGCGGGCAAGAAGGGTCGGGTGCTGGTGCGCAAAGGGAGTGAGGGAGACGAATGAACGAACCGCCGCTGATCGTGCAGACCGATCGCACGGTGTTGCTCGAGACGCAACACCCCGAGTACGAGGCCGCGCGCGATCGCCTCGCGCGCTTCGCCGAGCTCGAGAAGTCGCCCGAGTACGTGCACTTCTACCGCATCACGCCGGTCAGCATCTGGAACGCCGCGGCGCTCGGCGAGGACGTCGACGACCTCGTCGCCTGGCTCGTGCAGAACTCGCGCTTCCCGATCCTGCCGGCCGTGTTGACGCAGCTGCGCGAGTGGTTCCGGCGCTACGGCCTGCTGCGCCTGTTCGCTCGTGGCGATGCGCGCCTGCGGCTCGAGTGCGACGATCCGACCGTGTTGCCGGCGCTCGCCGAGCACGCGGGCCTCGCCGATCTGCTCGAGGTCGACGACGACGGCGTCTACGCGGTCGAGGCCGCGCGCCGCGGCGAGCTGAAGCAGGTGCTGGTGAAGCTCGGCTACCCGGTCGACGACCGCGCCGGGTATCACACGGGCGAACGGCTCGCGTTCGGGTTGCGCACAGCGCCCGAGGGCGAGCCGGGCTTCCACCTGCGCGACTACCAGCACGCGGCCGCGGCGGCGTTCCACGCGGGTGGCAGCGACCGCGGCGGCTGCGGCGTCGTCGTGCTGCCGTGTGGGGCGGGCAAGACCGTGGTCGGGATCGCGGCGATGCACCTGCTGCAGACGAACACGCTGGTCCTGACGACCAACACTGTCGCGGTGCGGCAGTGGCTGCGCGAGGCGCTCGACAAGACGGATCTCACGCCCGAGCAGGTCGGCGAATACACGGGCGAGCAGAAGCAGATCCGACCCGTGACCGTCGCGACCTACCAGATCCTCACGCACCGCAAGGGCAAGCTCGATCCGTTCACGCATCTCGACCTGTTCGACCGCGGTGGCTTCGGGCTCATTGTCTACGACGAAGTGCATCTGCTGCCGGCGCCGGTCTTCCGCGCGACGGCCGGCATCCAGGCGCGGCGGCGCCTCGGCCTCACGGCGACGCTCGTGCGCGAGGACGGCCGCGCCGACGAGGTGTTCTCGCTGATCGGCCCCAAACGCTACGAGCTGCCCTGGAAGCAGCTCGAGCGCCAGGGCTTCCTGGCCGAAGCGCGGTGCACCGAAGTGCGCGTGCCGCTCGCTGGAGCACGCGCCGGCCGGTATGCGGCGGCCTCCGCGCGGGCCCAGATCCGCATCGCGGCCGACAACGAGCGCAAGACCGACGTCGTCGGTGCCTTGCTCGACGTGCACCACAAGGATCGCGTGCTGGTGATCGGACAGTATCTCGAACAGCTGCAGCAGCTCGCCGCGGTCTTCCGGCTGCCGCTGATCACGGGGCACACGCCTACGCACGAACGCGAGGCGCTCTACGCCGCGTTCCGCCGCGGCGAGCTGCCTCGGCTGGTCGTCAGCAAGGTCGGCAACTTCGCGATCGACCTGCCCGACGCCAACGTCGCGATCCAGGTCTCGGGCACGTTCGGCAGCCGGCAGGAGGAAGCGCAGCGGCTCGGTCGCGTGCTGCGGCCCAAGGCCGATGGCGGCCCGGCCAGCTTCTACACGCTCGTTTCGGCCGACACGCGCGAACAGGACTTCGCGAAGAAGCGCCAGCTGTTCCTGACCGAACAGGGTTACTCCTACACGATCCAGTCGGCGGACGACCTGCTCGCTGCTGCCGTGCGATATCGCGAGGAGCGCGCATGACACGGCTCAGTCTGCGGGTCCTGTTGCAGGGTGCTGGCGAGGAGGTCGTGCAGGAGTGTGTGCAGCGCTGGTGCAGCGGCGACGCGGCGACACGCACGTTGGCCGCGGCGACCACGGCCATGGAAGACGAGCGGACCGTGTTCGGCCGCATCGCGGCGCTGCCGCGCAAGCTGCAGGATCTGCTCGAGGCGTTCTTCGCCGAGAGTGGCGCGGTCCGGTCGGTGCAGGACCTGTTCACCGAGCACGGGCGCAACTTCAAGAGTCGGTTCGACCTCGAGGCCTCGGTCGCGGCGCTGCATCGCGAGGCGTTCGTGTTCTTCGTGAAGGACAAACGCTGGGCCAGCTTCGACTCGCCGTGTTGGGCCGTGCCGAGCGAGCTCGTCGAGTGCGTGTTGCAGTGCCGGCGGCGCCGCCGGCATTTGCTGCAGGACTCGTTGACGCTGCAGGGTTTCCTCGACGCGCGGTTTTTCCGCGACCGCAACGGAGCCAGCGGCACCGCCGACAAGGCCGGCCAACCCAAGGCCGCCAATGGCAACGCCAACGGCAAGAGCGCCAACGGCAAGAGCCAGATCGGCAAGGCCGCCGAGGGCCACCTTGCCGACAAGGCCGCGGACCACGCGCGCAAGATCTACAAGCTCTACACGATGGAGAGCTCGATCGCGCAGCGGCTGCAGAAGCTGCCGGCCCCCGTCGCGGCGATCTGTGAAGCCGTGCTGCAGCGCCACGGCGGCATCGCCGAGTGGGAGGACCTGCTGCGCGAGCTCGAGCTGCCCGATCCGCCCGATCTGGCTTTCGTCGGCAAGTGCATCGAGGAAGCCATGATCGGCACCACCGGGCCGCTCGACCTCGCGCCGATGGGCATCCGCGCCGCGGAACGCGCGATCGTGGTGTTCCACGAGGTCGCGCTCTACGCGATCCGCCGGCGCGGCGAGCAGCACCGCCCGCAGGTTGCCGAAGAACTGGGCTGCGGCGGCGACATGACGACGAACGTCGGCCGGTTCATGCGCGAGCTGCAACAGAGCAAGGTGCTGTTCACGGCCGATGGCGACCTGTTCAAGGCCTCGCAGAAGCGGATCGCGAGCCTGCTGCTGCCCGTGCCCGGCGGACAGCTCGGCGCCGAGGCGCTGCTCGAGGTGATCTACCGCTTCTGCCTGCAACGCCGGCTCATCGACCGCCGCGGCGAACGTTCGCTGCGGCCGACCGCGGCCGGCAACGACTTCGAGCGATCATCGCTCGGCGCCCAGGTCAAGATGCTCCTCGCGCACTTCGTCGAGGACCGCTCGCTGCCAGGAGAGCAGTTCCACCAGACGCGCATGCGGCGCGTGCTGCTGCGGCTGCTGCGGCGCGCGGAACCGATGACATGGCAGGAGGTCTCGATCCTGCCGTTCCTCGCGCGCAACGCCTATCTCGCGCAGATCGACATCCAGCAGACCGAGGAGTTCTTCGCGACGCGATTCCAGGGCGGTTGCTACACGCCGAGCGAGTCGCTGCAGCAGATGTGCTGGAACCTGCTCGTGTGGGTCAAGAAGCGGCTGTTCCCGCTCGGCCTCGTCGACATCGGCATGCACGGCGGCCGCGTGACGGCGCTGCGTCTGTCCAAGCTCGGCGCCGAGCTGCTCGACGCCGAACCGGCCGGCAGGGTCGGCGGCACACGCAGCACCGTGATCGTGCAGCCGGACTTCGAGCTGCTGCTGTTCCCGGGCGACGACGTGCACGACGTCGTGCACCTGTTCGATCGCTTCGCGCACCGCACGAAGAGTGACCACGTCTACCAGTTCAAGCTCGATCAACCGAGCGTCGCAGCCGGCATCGCCGACGGACTCTCGGGCGAGCAGATCGTGCAGGAAATGACCGATCGCGCGCGCGCGCCGATCCCGCAGAACGTGCTCTACAGCCTCGCCGAGTGGTCGCAGAGACCGCCCGCATGAGTGCCTTGCCAACGTTGTGCTGGAACAGCGCTGGATCTTCGGCGCAGCGGCGACGATTGTAGTTGCCCGCTCGCCCCGCCATGCCGACTCGCCCCCTCGACCGCAACCCTGCGATCCTCATCCTCGGCGCCGGGCCTGCGGGGCTCGCGTGCGGAATGGAGCTGTCGCGCAACGGCAGACCGAGCACGATCATCGAGCGCGACGAGCAGATCGGCGGTCTGGCGAAGACGCTGACGATCCGCGAAGGCGACCTGGTCTTCCTGACCGACATCGGGCCGCACCGATTCTTCTCGAAGAACAAGTATCTCTACGACTTCATCGAGGACCTGCTGCACGAGGAGTGGCGGCGCGTACCGCGGCTCACGCGACAGTTCATCGGCGGCAAGTTCTTCAACTACCCCGTGAACTTCAAACAGGTCGTCGTGACGCTGGGCTTCTGGAAGAGCTTCCGCATCGCGACCGACTACTTCCTCGCGCGGCTGCGTTACGGCGTGTTCGGCAAGCGGATGCGGACCTTCGAGGACTACGTGGTCGCGAACTTCGGCCGCACGCTGGCCGAGTTCAGCATGATCAACTACTCGGAGAAGATCTGGGGCATCCCGGTGTCCGAGATCCACCCCGACTGGGCCAAACAACGCATCAGCGGGCTCAACCTCTGGAGCGTCTTCAAGAACGCCGTGGGCCTGCGCTCGCGCGGCTCGCCGAAGTCGCTCGTCGACGAGTTCTACTACCCGCAGTTCGGCACGGGCCGCATCTACGAGGAGATAGGCAAACACCTCGCATCCTCCGGCACGCACATCCACACACGCGCGGAACCCGTCGTCGTGCGGCACGACGGCACGCGCATCACGTCGGTCGACATCCGCACGCAGGAGGGCGTGCAGACGGTCACGCCGGGCACCGTCGTCGAATCGGTGCCGATCACGCACTTTCTCTCCCTGCTCGATCCACCGCCGCCGCCGGCCGTGTGCTCTGCCGCGAAGAACCTCAAGTGGCGCGCGCAGGTCTACCTGTTCCTGACGCTCGACAAGGAGCGCGTCACGAACGACAACTGGATCTACTTCCCGAGCAAGGACATCCCGTTCGGCCGCACGAGCGAGATGAAGAACTTCAGCAAGGACATGTGTCCGCCGGGCAAGACGTCGTTCTTCGTCGAGTTCTTCGCGTTCGAGACCGATCCGATCTGGTCGCTCACGAAGGAACAGCTGCTCGACCTCGTGCTGCCCTACTTCGAATCGTGGGGGTTCTTCACGCGCAAGGACGTGCGCAACTGCTACCTGATCAAGCGCCCGCACGTCTATCCGGTCTACGACACCACCTACAGCGAGCACCTCGGCGTCGTGAAGCAGTGGCTCGACCGCCTGCAGAACCTCGTCTACGTGGGTCGCCCCGGCCGCTTCAAATACACGAACCAGGACCACAGCCTCGAGATGGGCATCGTCGCGAGCCGGATCATCCTGGAGGGTCGCAAGTACGACATGGAGACGATCGGCGCCGAGAACGAGTACTTCGAGAAGGGGCCGATCTACGAGAAGCGCATCTGATCCTTCAGATTGGTCAGATTGGTCAGATTGGCGCCGCGCCTTCCCCTCGCGCACGCGGCATGGTAGCAATCACCTGATGAGCGCCCTGGCTCCCCGGCTCGACCCCTCGCTGCTGCGCCTCGTGCTCGTCACCGACGGACGCGGTGAGCTCGAGCGCATCGAGGCCGTCACCGCGGCGGCGATCGAAGGTGGCGTGCGCTGCGTGCAGCTGCGCGAGGCGAAGTGGTCGGCCCGCCAGATCATGCTCGCGTGCGAACGGCTCATGCCGATGCTCGAGCGCGTGGGGGGCATCCTGCTCGTCAACGACCGGCTCGACCTCGCCGTCGCGCGCATGGCCCACGGCGCGCAGATTGGATACCGGTCGCTGCCGCCCGAGGTCGCGCGCGAGGTCCTCGGGACCAACTCGCTGCTCGGCTACTCGGCCCACGACCAGGGTGAGCTCGATCTCGCGGTCGCCGGCGACTGCGATTTCGCGCTGCTCTCACCGGTGTGGCCGACCACGAGCAAGCCAGGCATGCCGCACCTCGGCGAGGCGCGTGCGGCCCACCTGACGACGAAGGCGCGCCTGCCGGTCGTGTGGCTCGGCGGCATCGACGCCGTCAACGCGGCGCGGATCCCGCTGCTGGCCGGGCTCGGCCGTCCCGTCGGCATCGCGGTGCGCAGCGCGCTCATGACGGCCGACGATCCGCGCGCGGCGGCCGCAGCCCTGTTGCGCGCGTTCGCGGGAGATCCCGCTGGTGTCGCAACGCGTCCCGTCGAGACCGAGCCGGAGCACGGTTAGGCGGTGGTCGAAGAGCGCGCGTTCACGGCCACGCTCGCGCAGTTCTTCGGCACCGCGCGCGGCCTGCGCATCGGGATCGGCGACGACGCGGCCGTAGTGAAGAACCGCGCCGGCAACAGCGTGCTCTGCTGCGATCCGGTCGTGCAGGGTGTGCACTTCACGGCGCAGGATCCGCCGCACGACGTGGGGAGGAAGGCCGTGAACCGGAACCTCTCCGATCTCGCGGCGATGGGGGCCGTCGCCGACTGGCTGCTGGTGTCGCTCGTGCTGCCGCGTGGATTCCCGGCGCGACGCAGGCACGCGCTGCTCTCGGGCATCCGCAGCGCCGCGCGGCAGGCGAAGTGCACGGTCGTCGGCGGCGACGTCGCGACGAGCAAGGGGCCGCTCGTCGTCACGGTCACGGCCGTCGGGCATCTGCCGGGCCGCGCGCTGCGACGCAGCGGCGCGCGCCCCGGCGACACGCTGCACGTGACCGGGCCGCTCGGCGGATCGAGG